>CP095846.1:307296-614593 GCA_023100825.1 Nocardioidaceae bacterium SCSIO 66511
TACTGATCGCCGGGTGCGGTGACCTCGGCACCGAGGCCGGCCTACGGTTTGCCTCGAGCGGCTTACGCGTCTACGGAGTACGCCGCTCGCCGCACAAGCTGCCCCCGGAGATCATCGGGATCGGATCTGACCTCAGCTGCGAAGTGCCGGACGTCCCGCCAGAGACCGAGGTCGTGGTCATGTCGACCACCGCCGACCGGAGAACCGAACGCGCCTACCGCGCGGCCTACATCGACGCGCTCCTGAATCTGCTCGACGGGCTGAGACGTGCCCGTACCTATCCTCGGCGCTTCCTTCTCGTGTCCTCCACGTCCGTCTACGGCTCCAACGACGGTTGGATAGACGAAGACACACCCACCACACCCACGGTGGGTACCGCAGCAATCCTGCGTGACGCAGAGACCCTTCTCCAGCGACGCATGCCGCAAGCCACTCTGTTGCGCCTCGCTGGCTTGTACGGGCCCGGCCGCACGCGGCTCGTCGACCAGGTACGGAACGGATCAGCGGTGTTGAGCGGCCCCGATCGGTGGACCAACCGAATCCACCGCGACGACGCGGCGGCCGCGATCGTTCATCTGAGTACGATGAACCCTGAGCCAGATCCCGTCTACATCGGAGTCGATCGCGAGCCTGCGGCCCGCGGCGCAGTCCTGCGCTTTGTCGCCGACGAACTCGACATAGCACTGCCACCCGACGCCTCACAGGGTAGCGTCCGGCCCGAGGGAAAGCGTTGCCGCAACGACCGCCTGATCGCGAGTGGCCTCCAATACCGGTATCCCACCTACCGTGAGGGATACCGCGCGATCCTCGCGGGCGACGGCGTACGTCATCCGTGACGATCCGTCAGCCCACGGTCGGCTAGGGATGGCCCACCAGGCGTGGACCACCTGCGAGGTCGGCGAGCACAGCCGTCGTCGGGCGCCGACCCGACACCAAGGCCCCTTGAATAGAGCTCGTGTCCCGGTGATCGCCACACACGTACACACCGCCGTGACGTACCGGCTTACGGAAACTGTGCGGTGCCTTCATCGCCGGCAGCGCATGTGCGATGTCGTAGGTCGCGAGAGGCTCCCACGCCGACGTACTCGTCCGATACAACGTGGCCAAACGTTCGCGCACGGCCCGCAGATCCTGGATGCCGGCATTGGGATCAGGCACGAGAGACGTCGCGATCAGAGCTCGATCGTCGGGTGAGTAGGAGGCCGCCGCGGCCGACATCACCACGGTGTTGCTGACCCGAGGCGGGTCAGAGTCGACGACCAAGATCGGATCATCCACCGGGGCGCGCGGCGCGACGTGATAGACGGTCATGACGCCGCGCCAGAGGGGACGGGCGAGGCCGCCGACCAGGCTCCGCGCGTCATCGACGTAGGTGGCGACCACGACCGCCGAAGCCTCGATCGATCCGGCGTCGGTGTCGACGCCGTTTGCCCGAACCCGGCGCGCAGGTGTGAGCAGGTGAATGGCGTCGTCGCGAAGCTGGACGGCGAGCTGTCGAGGAATCTGCTGCATTCCGAGCGCCGGCACGACCGCGTCCCCGCGTACGAACATCCGCATCATCAGGTCGACGAAGCGAATCGATGTCTCCATCTCGGCTTCGAGAACCATACCTTCGAAGAACGACCGCAGGACGCGATCGACCACCGCGTCGGACAGCCCGCGGCGTCGCCACCCGGTGCGGGCCGTGACGTCTCGCTGACCCCGCAGCGCGCGGGCCGGGAGTCCCGAGGCGAGGCCGGCATAGGTGGCGAGTGCCCGCTTGTCCTTCACTCCGCCCAACGGTGCACCGACGGCCTGCAGCGCCTGGCGCATGTCGCGGCGCGGATCCGTGATCCGCACGCTGTGACCGTCGATCTGCAACAACGCCGCGCGGTCGAACCGTCGCAGCTCCAGGGCGTCGAGGTCCAGGACGCGTCGCGCTTCGGGGTAGGCGGAGTTCAGCAACTGGAAGCCGCGGTCGAGCCGGAACCCGTCCACGACGTCGGTCCGTACCCGCCCGCCGACATCGTCGGACGCCTCCAGCACGCACAAGTCCAGACCAGCGTTCGTGAGTGGGACCGCACACGCAAGGCCGCTGAGTCCACCTCCGACAACCACGACGTCGCAACGGGTCGGCACCGAGTCGCTACCTTCCACGGGGGTCAACGCCACCTCCTGGGATCTGGAGCATCCGGCATTCGTCGGTCCCGCTCTTCCTCGAATACTCTTCAACATGTCAAACTTATCCTATCCGATCTGACGAAGTTCGGAGAGGAGCCTGCGGATGCGTGGAGGCAACAGACCCCTCGAACGGGCCGGGCGCCGGCGGCCGCGTACCGACATCCAGGGATCACGATGAGTTCGGGCGGACAGAGCTCGACTCGTATCCAGGACACCGGTGTGGGCAAGAAGCCGGCCGGGCCGGTTGGCTGGCTCGACGACCGTCTCGGTCTCGCGACGCTGGCGAAGAGCAACCTACGCAAGGTGTTCCCCGACCACTGGTCCTTCATGCTCGGCGAGATTGCCCTCTGGAGCTTCGTGGTGCTGCTGCTGTCGGGCGTGTTCCTGACCCTCTGGTACGACCCGAGCATGAACGAGGTCGTCTACGACGGCTCGTACGCTCCGTTGCGCGGCGTTGAGATGTCCGCGGCGTACGAGTCGACGCTGCACATCTCGTTCGACATCCGCGGTGGCCTGCTGATGCGCCAGATCCACCACTGGGCGGCGATGCTGTTCGTCGCTTCCATGATGGTGCACATGCTGAGGGTGTTCTTCACCGGCGCCTACCGCAAGCCTCGTGAGTTGAACTGGCTGATCGGCGTGGCCCTGTTGTCCCTCGGCCTGATCGAGGGCTTCGCCGGCTACTCGCTTCCCGACGACCTGCTGTCCGGCACCGGCCCGAGATTCGTGGACGGCCTGAGCCGGTCGATCCCGATCGTGGGCTCGTACCTGGAGTTATTCATCTTCGGCGGGGAGTTTCCCGGCGACATCCTGATCCCACGCTTGACCATGGTGCACATCCTGCTCGTTCCGGCGCTGCTGCTCGGGCTGATCGGTGCGCACATGCTGTTGCTCGTCTACCACAAGCACACCCAGTGGCCTGGGCCCGGGCGTACGGAGAAGAACGTCGTCGGCTACCCGATGCTGCCGGTCTACGCGGCCAAGGCGGGCGGCTTCTTCTTCATCGTGTCCGGCTTCACCGCGATCATGGGTGCGTTGTTCCAGATCAACCCCGTCTGGAACTACGGTCCCTACGACCCATCCCAGATCACTGCCGGAACTCAGCCCGACTGGTACATGGGCTGTGTCGAGGGCGCCGTACGGATCATGCCGAACTGGGAGAGCACCATCCTCGGCTGGACGTTCAGCTGGAACCTGTTCCTCCCCGGGGTCGGCGTGCTCGGGCTCCTGTTCACCCTGCTCGGTGCGTTCCCGTTCGTGGAACAGTGGGTGACCGGTGACAAGCGGGAGCACCATCTGCTCGAGCGCCCTCGCAACGCGCCCACACGAACGGCACTCGGGGTCGCGGGCATCACCTGCTTCGGGATCCTCTGGACTGCCGGCGGAAACGACATCCTCGCCATCGTTTTCCACCTCGACATCTACGCCGTCATCTGGCTCTGTCGTGTCGGTGTGTTCGTAGGCCCCATCGTCGCCTTCGTCATCACCCGGCGCGTCTGCATCGGTCTGCAACGGCAGGACGAGGAGCGGGTGCTGCACGGCTACGAGACCGGCATCATCGAGCGCTCTCCCGACGGCGGGTACTCCGAGCGGCACGCCCCGATCACAGACACCCACGCCTATCAGCTGACCGCACACGATCGGCCGACAGTGCATGAGCTGCCCGCGGACGTGGACGACAACGGCGTACGTGCCCCGCACTCACGGGTCGTGCGACTGCGGGCACGCCTGTCGCGGTTCTACCAGGGCTCCGATGTCCGTAAACCGAGCGCCGACGACATCGAGGTCGCCCATCAACATCACGACCGGCGGCCAGACGTCGAGGACTCCGGAGAGTCCGACGAATTCACCGGCGTCAGCGAGACCGGCATCGCCCGCAAACCCTGATCGAGCCTGCCAGGGCCTGAGGGTCCTGCGTGCAACAACCGCGCCACGACCTACGCGCAGATGGGCAAGGTCAACGACGCTATGCGAGATGGCAAGTGTCGCGATGGACCTGCCTGTCGATTGGATGGCGGAGCCTCGGTCACCTCGGTTCTGAAACTTGCGGACAGGGGTCTGGTGCTCGCCTACCACGTCGACGACCCGATCCTCGAGCGAACTCGGCGACCCCGAGCTTGTCGGAGTTCGCGATCGTGCCGCCCAGGTGGCAGATCCCATCCCGCCAGCGACCACAGGTTAGGCCGAACGTCGACTTGAACCGTCACTCGGTCAGCCGATGATCGGCTCGTACTCGGGTGGCAACTGGCGGCGGAGGTCATCCATCTCTCCGTGGCTGACGAAAGAGCCGATGGTCGCGAGCACCGCATGGGCATGGGTCTCGGCCTCAGCACGGGTGCACCCATCGCGTTGGCGTTCGGCGATTCTTCGGAAGAACTCGTCGAGGTCGTACTTCTGAGGTTCGCCGGCGTGCCTGATCAACACGTCCCTGAACTCGGCGGGGAGCTGGTCCGCGAGGTTGGTCGGCTCGTTGCCGGCAAGGCGCTCGCCAAGGGTGTCGAGGGTCGCGAAGGTAGCGGCAGCGGCCGCGTCCTCATCGGGAAGGTCGGCGCGCTGCTTCACTTCTTTGAGGATCTCTTTGTACTTCATAATCGTTGACTCCTTGCTCGTGGCTGGCACCCCGCGTCCTGATGTCTCGTCGGGGTGACTACTTCCTGCTGTTGAATCCGAGTTTTTGGCGGTCGGGTCGGCGAGAACCTGTGGGCTACGTGTTGGTTGCCGATCGAGCTCCCGGTGCCGAGGGAAGGACACCGCCGCGCCTGGAGGTCCGTCCTGACTGCGTGAGCCAGGACAGTGGATGTCGGCTTCGGGCGGTGTCCTTCCGGCAGGTGGCGGAGATGCGCTGCCGGGCGGACCCGCGAGCCAACTACAACGAAGCAGATGGGATAGTCGCTGGTGGCAGCAACTTCAGACGCTTGTCCGAAGCGAGTAGGACTCCGTCGGCTGCTCTTCCAACCGATTTCAGCATAAGCCTGCGTTGCTCATCGATGCAACCGGTGAGGCGGCCCCTCGGCTGTCTGGTTGAACCGGGAGGCCTGGGGATCAGCCCTGACCGGTCGGGGCCGGCCCCTGCTGTCAGGGTGCCTCGCATGCGACGCTGATACAACCTGGTGCGACGACCTACGATCGGGAAAGACAGGAATCGGCCCGAAGGAGTGATGATGGCGGACAAGGGAGCGTGGGTGGTGGCATCCATGTCGGTGCAGCTCGGGCGAGACCTCGTCGCTCACGATGACCTCCAGCCGGCTCTGCAGACTGTTGTCGATGTGGCACCCGAGATCGCGTCGGCAGACGCAGCGAGTATCACTGTCCTCGATCATGGCCGGTATCGAACCGCTGCGACGACCGATCCCTCCGTTGTGGAGGCTGACAGTCTGCAATATGTGTTGGGTGAAGGTCCTTGTGTGGATGCGACGGACGAGAACGAGCACTACTTGATCTCCGATGTCGCCAATGACCCACGGTGGCCACGTTGGGGTCCGCGTGCGGCCGGGCTCGGCGTCGGAAGCGTCCTCGCGGTCCACGTGCGAGTCGGCGACACGTCAATCGGAGCGATCAACCTTTATAGCTACGCCGGCCGCGATTACGGCCTCGAGGACATCTCTGTCGGCTACATGCTGGCCAGCCAAGTCGGGGCAGCGCTGGCGGCGGTGACCAAGATCGAAAATCTCACCGTCGGGATGGACCGCCGGACGATCATTGGTCAGGCGCAGGGAATCATCATGCAAAAGTACGATCTCGACGCCGGCGTCGCTTGGAATACGATGGTCCGCCTGTCACAGGATTCCAATATCAAGGTTCGCCTGCTTGCAGAGGAGATCGTGTCCAAGCGGGCTCTCCCCGAACATCGCGGTCCATCGAGTTGACCCGCTCACAGGTCCGCCAGCGCGGCTCAGCGAGCTGCCGAGTCGAGTATGCATGCCGTCCTGCCATTGATTGGACCCAGAAGTATGACCTCAGCGCCGGCGGGAGCCCCACGCCCCAACGTGCGGAAACTAGCCGCGTCCGCGATGGCCAGTCTTCGGGACCCGGTGACGCAGACAGACCTGCTGCAGATTTGCAAAGCTGTCGTCGCGGCTGTGCTCGCCTGGGTCCTGGCGGTCGAGGTGTTCGATCTTGCTCAGCCGTTCCTGGCACCGTGGTCGGCGTTGCTCACCGTGCACGCGACGGTCTATCGGACGTTGTCAGAAGGTGTCCAGTCGGTGTCGGCGACCGCCTTGGGCATCGGGCTGTCGTTCATTGTTGCTCAGGCACTCGGTATGGGGGCGCTGACTCTCGGCGCAACGATGTTCCTTGGTCTGCTGGTGGCCCGCACTCGGCTGCTTCGCCAAGGTGGTGTCACGATCGCCACCACAGCGATATTCGTGATCACCACCGGATACGTCCAGCAGGAGTCCCTGCTCCTCATCCGCCTCCTCGATACCGGTGTCGGTGTCGCAACGGGCATCCTGGTCAACCTCGTGGTCATGCCACCATTAAACGACCGCAGCGCCGAGAGGCAGGTCGACTCGATCGACAAACAGCTCGGTTCGCTGATGTCCGACATGGCCGGCGCGTTGGGCCAGACCTGGTCCACTGAACACTCACAGGCCTGGATCGAGCGGACCCGTGGGATGGACAACGACCTTCAGCATGCCTGGCAACTCGTACGACATGCACACGAGAGCGGCTGGTGGAACCCCCGGCGACGGTGGTCGCGTCGCGCTGGCGATCCGACACAGTACGAGCAAGTTCTACGACGCCTCGAGGAAGGCATCGCCCAGACGCGCAGTATGGCCCGCACCATCAACGAATCCACCGAGTCGGCCCACGAATGGGACGCACGCTTTCGCGAACCCTGGCTCGACCTCCTCGCCGAGACCGGCGAACGAGTCACCGATCCCGACGCCGACGTCAAGGCCATGCACGAACGCGTCGACGCACTCACCCGCGAGCTTTCCAGCGAAGACCTTCCCGGCCTCCTGTGGCCCATCTACGGTGCGCTCATCTCGAACCTGGTCAACATCATCGACATCGTCGACGATGTCGCGACGGCCCGACCGGTCCGCACCTGACTATGTCTTGGCCTCTCCGGGTACGATTCAAGTTGAACGACATGAAGAGTTTTTCTCCACAAGATTGCTGAAGTAAGGAGCGCGCCTGTTCCGCAAGAGCAGTCGTCCGGCACGCAGAGCAGTTTGGTCTCCTCCAGATCGCCGACCTTCAGCCGAAAGCCGCCGATGACTCGGCAGCACACATGGACCCCGGGGAACGTTGCCTCGTCTATGAGGATCAGCGCGTCGAGCGCGTCACCATCCTCGCCTTCGACTCCGGCGACGTGACCGTAGTCGCCAGGGAAGCCGACTGGGCCGCCGAGCCGTCGGTCGAACCACAGGATGCCGTCGTCCGACTCCTCGTACTTGTTCCTACTGCCGCGAGGAATCTCGACAACGACAACGCACCTTCCGTCGGCGTGGAGTTCTTGGAGGTCGAGGCGATCAGCCATGTGACGTAGCGCAGCCCGGTACTCCCAGAGGTCCGATCATGTCCCGCAGGGCGACGAGACGGTGAACCGCCCCGGCGTGTCCGGAAACTGTCTAGTTGAGACTCCAGCGATTGCTGGGGTCTGGTGGTGAGCGTAGTGAGCGTGCTCGGCCTCGGCGGGTGTGAGGTCGTCGCAGTACTCGTGGGGCCGGCGGTGGTTGTACCAGTCGACCCACTCGGCAGTGGCGATCTCGAGGTCGTCGAAGCCTGCCATGGCCGTCGCGGTTTGATCAGTTCGGTCTCGTAGAGCCCGATGACGGTCTCGACCAGGGCGTTGTCATATGACGAGCCCACGGCCCCGGTCGAGGGCTTGATCCCGGCAGCATCGAGGTGTTCGGAGTAGGCCACGGACAGGTACTGGGTGCCGTGGTCGTGATGCGCGATCAGGCCGGTCAGGTCCTTGCCGTCACGGTGCCGGGTCCAGATCGCTTGCTCGACGGCGTCGACGACGAGCTGGCTGGTCATCGTCGTGGCCACCGACCAGCCCAGGATCCGCCGGGCGTAGGCGTCGATCACGAACGCGGTGTAGCACCAGCCCGACCACGTCGAGCAGTAGGTGAAGTCCGCGACCCACAAGCGATCCGGTGCCAGGGGTGCGAAGTTGCGGTCAACTAGATCCAGCGGCTTGGGAGCCTTCGGGTCGCTAATCGTGGTCCGCTTGATCTTCCCACGGAGCGCACCGGCCAGGCCCAGCTCACCCATCAGTCGCTCGACGGTGCAGTGTGCGATCGGCGGCTCCTCGGCCGCCCGTTCACGGTTCAGCGTCAGCCACACCTTCCGCGCCCTGTAGACGCCGTAGTTCGCGGCATGCACCACGGCGATCTGCGACTTCAGCTCTGCGTCCCGCACCTCCCGGGCGGTGGGCCTGCGGGTGCGGTGCTCGTAGTAGGTCGCGGGGGTGATCTTGCAGCCAAGCTTGCACAGCGCGGCACAGATCTACTCGACACCCCACCGCAGAACGTCGCCGTCGCGGTCACCGACATAAATCGTCGATGTAGCGCGCGATCAGCGCTGTGGCCGGTCGAGTTCGGCCGCGAAGAAAACCGACGCGCTCTTGAGGATCGCGTTGGCGCGTTTGAACTCGGCGTTCTCCCGCTTCAACCGCTTCAACTCGGCCGAATCCTCGGTCGTAACACCAGGCCGCTGGCCAGCGTCGACCTCAGCCTGGCGACACCACTTGCGCACCGTTTCCGGCGTGCCGACACCAAGCAGCTCGGCGACCTTGCCCATCGCCGCCCACTCCGACTCGTGGTCGGCCCGAATCTCGGCGACCATCCGGACCGCCCGCTCACGCAACTCGGCCGGATAGCCCGGTCGTCCCATCTGAACCTCCTGGTGTCAGGCACCAGAATCCGGAAACTCAGACGCCGTAGAACCCGGGACACACCAAAGCCTCCAGGCATCCCGGGGCGGCTCAGAAGGACACGGTTTGCTGTCTGCGGTCCGGGCCTGTCGTTTTCCTTCTCGGTTCTTAGTTGTGGGGGATCCGAGGTCCAGTCCGTATCTGAAGTGCCCCTATCCGTCGCGGCGGGAGTCTTTGAATGATCGGGTTGCTGCATCGACTGGCGTGGCAATGATCATCGTGGCAGACAGCGTCGCCGAGGCTGTAGTCACTGCGGCGAGAACGTGTTTGTGTATCTACGCCTCTCGGTCCGGGTTGAGTAACGGCGGCATCTCCACAGTCGATATTCACATCGCACGACGCGTGCTACACCGTGCTGCGGTCGTTGGTATGAGGACGATCAGTCAGCGGGAGTTCCGTTCTACGACTTCGGTGCTCGTAGTGGCTACCGACTCGGAAACCGCGAGCTCGTCGATGGAACGGTCATGATGCTCACGGATCCCTTCCATGGTGTGCACATGGGCGTTACTGCCGAGAATGTTGCTCGCGAGTACGGCGTCTCTCGCGATGAGCAGGACGAGTTCGCGCTTGAGTCACAACGGCGGGCGGCGACGGCGGCAGCGCGGGCGGCGTTCGCCGACGAGATCGTCGCCGTTGACGTCGATGGGCGCAAGCCGTTCACCGTTGAGGAGGACGAACACCCCAAACCAGACACTACGCTCGACGCACTGGCCGGCCTTCGCCCGGCCTTCAGCAAGGACGGCACCGTTACGGCAGGCAATGCCTCAGGAATCAACGACGGCGCGGCCGCACTCATCCTGGCTAGGCAGGGTGCCGCCACCGAGCGCGGTCTGAGCGGCCTGGTCTCGCTCGAGGCCTTCGCATCGCAGGCTGTAGCCGTGATCCGTGACTCGAAACTCGACCCGCTGCGTGTCAATCCCTACGGCGGCGCCATCGCGCTCGGGCACCCAGTTGGCGCAACCGGTGCGAACCTCGTTCTTCGCCTTGCCAAGGACATGGTCCGTCGCGACCTGGAGCTCGGCATCGTGAGTATGTGTATCGGCGGCGGGCAAGCGCTCGCAGCGCTGTTCAGAAGGGTCTGACATGAACGACCTCCTGACGTACGACGTCGCCCAAGGCGTGGCGCACCTCGAGCTGAACCGTCCCGGTGCCGCCAACGCACTCGACTTGCCGCTAGCTGAGGCGTTGCGCGCGGGCGTCGCACGCGCGGACGCCGACAACGATGTACGCGCGGTGCTGGTGACCGGTGCCGGCAAGAGGTTCTGCGCCGGCGGTGACGTCGGGGGCCATTCTGGAAGCGCCCAAGCCGGCGGTATACATCGAGGAACTCGCCCTCGAGGCCGACGCGGCCACCCGTGCGCTCACCGATCTCGCCAAGCCCGTCGTGGCCGGTGTTCAGGGCGCCGTGGCCGGCGCAGGTCTTGCGCTCATGCTGAGTGCCGATCTCATCGTCGCGAGTCCTGAGACGAAGTTCGTTCTCGCGTACCCGTCGGTCGGGCTCACGCCGGACTGTGGTCTGTCCTACCTATTGCCTCGTGCAGTGGGACAGCAGCGGGCCTTGAAGTTTGCGTTGATGAGCGAGCCTGCGAACGTCGACGACGCGCTGGCCTGGGGTTTGATCACTGAACCCGCTGCTGACGCTACCGGGCGTGCTCGTGAGATCGCGATCGAGTTGGCCGGTGGTTCTGCACTGGCGTTGGGAGAGTCTCGCAGACTGCTGCGTGGTGGCTGGGAGAATGACCGTGCGTCCACAGGTGCAGAAGAAGCACGAACCATTGGTCGGTTGATGACCGGTGCCGAGGCGAACGACCTGACCCGCAAGTTCATAAGCCGCTGAGGTTTGACGCGGGTGACCGAGCGGGCGCGGTGTCTGCCCGTACACCGTCGACGTTAACGTCAGTCGCAATGGATGCCGACGGCGGGAGATCTCCGCAGAAACGACCTCGTCGAGTCGGCGTACGTGGTCGAATGTTGGTACATGGTCGTTGTCCGCGCGCAGGGCAGCCGTCGGCGACCGTCTACCCGCAGGAGACACCCGATGCTTCTCGAGCGAATCTATGACGACGACCTAGCCCAAGCCAGCTACTTCCTCGGTTGCCAAGCAAGTGGTGAGGCGATCGTGGTTGACCCACGCCGTGATGTCGCCGACTATCTTGCACTCGCGCGGCGGCACGGAATGCGGATCGTCGCCGTCGCAGAGACGCATATCCACGCCGACTATCTGTCGGGTACGCGCGAACTGGCCGCAGCGACCGGCGCCGAGGCGTACGTGTCGGGCGAGGGCGGAGACGACTGGCAGTACGGGTACGACGCCAATCGCCTGAGGGACACCGATGCCTTATCTGTCGGCAACCTGACGATCGAGGCCAGGCATACGCCGGGGCACACACCGGAGCATCTGGTGTACCTCATCACCGACGGAGCGTTCGGCACCGAGCCGGGCTACGTGCTGTCCGGCGACTTCGTGTTCGCCGGCGACCTCGGCCGCCCCGACCTGCTCGACGAGGCAGCGGGCGGAACCGACACCCGCTTCGAAGGTGCGCGCCAGATGTTCACCAGTCTCCGGAGCGCCCTTCGCGACTTGCCCGACCATGTGATGCTCTATCCGGCGCATGGTGCAGGGAGCGCCTGTGGCAAGGCTCTTGGAGCACTGCCGAGTACGACCGTCGGGTACGAACGACTCAATGCGTGGTGGGCGCCGTACGTACGAGACGACGACGAGCCGGGTTTCATCGCCGAGCTGCTCGACGGCCAGCCGGATGCGCATGCGTACTTCGCCCGGATGAAGCGTCAGAACAGGGATGGTCCGGCGGTCGTCGGCCCCCTCTCCGCGGTGCCCGAGCTGGACACGGACGCGATCGCCAGATCGCTTCAGGCGGACGACACAGTGTTCGTCGACACGCGCGATCACTCGCAGGTGAGCCGGGGGACTGTGGTCGGCGCGCTCAACATCCCCGCTCCCGACAAGGCGGCGAGCTTCGGGGCGTGGGCGTACGACCCCGACCGCGAGCAGCGGCCGCTCGTGCTTTTGGCGCCGGACACCGCCACGGCCGACGCGATCCGTGATCACCTGCTCCGGGTCGGTATCGACCACGTCGCGGGTTTCACTCGTGACGTCACGGGTCTACCGCAGAGCACCCCGGCGCGCATTGCTCCGGCGGACCTGGAGGAGTTCGACGCTGCGCTTGTACTCGACGTGCGCAGCAAAAGCGAGCACGTCCGCGCGAGCATCCCGGGCTCGGTCCAGCTCAGCGCAGGCAGGATCCTGTGGCAGCTCGCCGAGCTGCCGGCGGACGGCACCATCGTCTCGTACTGCCAAACCGGCGCGCGAAACTCCGTCGCATCCAGTGTGTTGCGCCGCGAGGGTTTCGACGTGGTCGAACTAGACGGAAGCTATGCGGGCTGGGCGGCCTGGAATCAAGGCCGCTGAGTCGGACGCCCAGGCAGGAGATCCGGACGACTTTGTCCTTGGATTGGCCTGGGCGCGGGGCCGGTGCGCGGGCTACCGTGGCTGTATGTGCCGCAATATTCGCGTCCTTCACAACTTCGATCCGCCGACGACCGACGACGAGGTCCGCGAGGCCGCGTTGCAGTTCGTACGAAAGGTCAGCGGGTCGACCCGTCCGTCACGCGCGAACGCCGAGGCGTTCGACCGGGCAATAGACGAGGTGGCGGTGGCGACTCGGCGACTACTCGACGATCTCGTGACGAAGGCGCCGCCGAAGAACCGCGAGCGTGAGGCGGTCAAGGGACGCGAGCGGCACGAGAAGCGAATGGAGCGCGAGGTGCGCATCCGGACAGCGTCAGCCTAGGCGTCAGGAGCCTCGTCGACGTTGGTGACCGGGATGTCGATGTCGACGATCTGGGATTCGATCGTCAAGGTGACCTTGCGGGCGTGGGCGCGGCCGGTGCGAGGATCGTAGGCGGTGAACACGTAGCGGCCGGTCGGCGGCAGCTGGAACGTATAACTGCCGTTCTCGTCGCAGTGCGTAGAACCGACCTGCTTGCCCATCGCCTCGCTCAGCGCGACGAGAGCGCCGGATGCCGGCGCACCGCCACTGGTGATCACGCCGGAGACGGTGAGCTCGTCGGTGAGGGTGAGGTGCTGTTCGATCTCGTCGCCGGCGAAGTCGAACACGGTGGCGGCCGGCGCCCAGCCGACGGCATTCGCGATCACCACGTACGTACCCGGTCCGGGGAGTACGACTGAGTACCGGCCGCCGTTGTCGGCGCGGCCCCAGTCCAGTTGCTCGCCGTGCACGTCGAGGATCGAGACGAGGATCGTGCCGCGGGCGCTGTCGTCCGGCCGGGCCAGGCTGATCTCGCCGCTGACCACGGACTCTTGCCTCTCTCGGCCTTGGGTTCGCGCGAGCTCACGCTCGTGGTGCGTACGACGACCGGATGGTACGAGCGCGGCCAGCCCGGCGCAGACACCGGCAGCACCTGCGCCGAGTGCCAGCACAGCCCTGAAAGCGTCAGCAGAGGCGAGGGTCACGCCGCCGACCTCAACCGTGTACGTGGCCATGATCGCCGCAACCAGGGTGCTCGCAAGCGAGGTGCCGATCGAGCGGACCAGAGAGTTCAGGCCGTTCGCCGAGGCAGTCTCGGTGATCGGTACCGACGACATGATCAACGTCGGCATGGCCGCAAAGGTGAGTGCCGTCCCGATTCCGACCAGCGTAGAACCGATCACGACTGCGGCAACGGAGTCGGCGTAGATGATTCGGCCGACGTACGTGACTGCCATCAAGGCGGCACCGACGATCAGCACCACTCGGCCGCCCCAACGAGCCAGCGACCATCCGGAGACGGGTGACATCGCAACCATCGCAAGTCCGGAGGGCACCATGGCCAGTCCGGCGGCCGTCACTCCGAGACCGAACCCGGCTCCGCTGGCGGCGGGCTGCTGCAGGACCTGAACGGTGACGAGCATGTTCACGAACATCGCGATGCCCGCAAAGATCGAGGCCAGGTTGGTCATCAGGACCGGGCGTTGAGCGCTGGTACGCATGTCGACCATCGGCTGGTTGACGCGCAGCTCCAACGGCACCCAGATGGCGAGCAGGACGAGCGAAGCTCCCAGTAAGCCCACGACCGACGGCTCGCCCCAACCCCACGTGCTGCCCTTCGAGATCGGCAGCAGGAGGCACACCAGAGCCGCCGAGAGCACCACCGCTCCCGGTACGTCGAACCGGCCGGGCGTACGTACGGGTGATTCACGCACCAGTACGAGCAACGCGGCGACCAGCACTGCACCAGTGATGGCACCGAACCAGAACACCGAGTGCCAACCGAGCCAGTCGGTCAGGACTCCCGCCAGGGGAAGACCGAGCGCCGAGCCGATGCCCATCGTCGCGCTCATCAAGGCAACCGCGGTACCGATGCGCTCCGGCGGGAGCTCGTCACGCAGGATGCTGATGCCGACCGCGATCAGCGACGCCCCGAATCCCTGTAGCGCCCGCCCGATGATCATCGTCACGAACGTGGCGCCCAGGGCGCAGATCACCGACCCGAGGATCATCGCCCCGAGCGCGACCAGCAGCATCCGTCGTTTGCCGTACATATCGGCCATCCGCGCGATGATCGGCGTACCGACGGCCGCGGTCAGCAAGGTGGCGGTGACCAGCCAGGAGGAGTCCGAAGCCGAGATGTCGAGGAGCTCGGGGAACTCCGGCAGCAGCGGGATCACCAACGTGAACTGCAGTGCAGAGACCATGCCGCAGAGCGACAGCACGAGGACGGCTACCCAGGCCGGCGCGGTACGAGGCATCAGGCTCCTTGACTCGAGGGGGACCGGACCCAGTCTCGCCCACTGCAGAACTCACATGACGGCCCAGGTCGGCGGGCAATGCGGGTCGACAGCGCTGGGCTATCCTCGGCCGGGAGGAACCTGGCGACGGAGGTACTGATGAGCGAGCGGACCTGGAACGTCTACCTGGCCGGCGAGATCCACTCCGACTGGCGCGACCGGATCGCGAAGGGCGTCGCCGAACAGGACCTGCCGGTCATCCTCACCAACCCGGTGACAGATCATCCGTCGAGCGACGATTGCGGCGTCGATATCCTCGGCGCGGAAGCCGACAAGTTCTGGCACGACCACAAGGGCGCCGGGGTCAACGCGGTCCGTACGCAGACGCTCCTGCGCGAAGCCGACATCGTCGTGGTCCGGTTCGGCGAGAAGTACAAGCAATGGAACGCTGCCTTCGACGCGGGTCAGGCGTCCGCGCTGGGTAAGCCCCTGATCACGCTGCACCCGCCAGAGCACGACCACGCCCTGAAGGAGATCAACCGCGCGGCGCTCGCCACTTGCCGCGAGCCCGAGCAGGTGGTTGCGATCCTCCGCTACGCGATCAGGGGCGAGCTCTAGTTTCCGGTCACTCGTCGCCAGTGAGGTTGAACGACCGGAGACGATTACCCGCTAACCAGACGCCGGCGACGCTTGCGACGAGTGTGGCGAGCAGCGCGTAGAGCAGCGGAAGATCGGCGACCAGCGAGATGTCAGCGATGTCTCCGACGATGACGGCCGACCATCGGGTGATGCTCAGCCAGCGGACGCCGTCGAGCAGTCCTCCGAGCAAGCTCTCCCAGATCAGCAGGTAGATGAGGCCGATCACCACCGCATGTCGAGTCAGCACCGACAGCAGCGCGAAGATTGCGCAGTACGCTGCGCCGCTGATCGCCGAACCCACAGCGAATGCGAGCCCGAACAACGGTGTGCTCGGCTGTGCGATCAGGCCCGCGAGCAGCATCGGAAGAGCGCCGAAGAGCACAACGCATCCGAGCGCGACAACCAACTTGCTCGCCACGATCGTGTGACGTGAGATCGGCTTGGCAAGTAGGTAAGAGATGGAGCCGTCATCGATCTCCGGTGCGAGCAGCCCAGACGTCGCGAGCAGCGCGAGGAGCGGCACGATCACCACCAGCCCCAGGCCATAGAGCGTGTTCTCCGCGGCCGCGTAGTCATCACCGGCGAGGGAGCGTACGAGAACGGCCATGCCCAGCAGGATGATCGGCAGTACGAGGAGCATCGCGCCACGCCACCGGCCGAAGATGCTTCGTACGCCCAGCCGGGCGATCGTCGAAGAGATCATGACGACACCAAGTACGCGAAGACGCTCTCGAGAGACTCATCCGTCGGAGTCACCTCGAGCAGACGTACGTCATGCGTACGCGCCAGCCGCGGCAATGCCTCGCTGAAACGGCCGAAGTCGGACGCCTCCACCTCGATGCCGCCCTCTGGTCGGAGCCGCGCTCCGCGAACCGACGGATCGCTCAGCAAGGTCGATGCCAGCAGGCGGTCGTTCGCGGTACGAAGGACGAACCGGTTCGGCCGATCTGTCATCAGTCGTCGGATCGCTCCGAAGTCGCCCGAGGCCGCATGCCGCCCCGACACCACGACCTCGACCTGGCGAGCTATCTGCTCGACGTCCTCCAAAATGTGCGAGCTGAACAGGACCGTCCTCCCCTCGGCGCCCATGGCGCGCAGCAGGTCCATCAGGTGGATCCGCTGCCGCGGGTCCATTCCGTTGAATGGCTCGTCCAGCAGCAGGACGGGCGGGTCGTGTACGAGCGCTGAGGCCATCTTGATCCGCTGTCGCATCCCCTTGGAGTACGTCGAGATCCTCCGGTCCTGCGCCTCGGTCATCTCGATCAGCGCGATCGCGCGCGCTGCGGCGTCGCCGGCCGCAGCCAGCCCGTGCAGCTCGGCATTCGCGACGACGAACTGGCGTCCGGTCAGATAGTCCAACGACGCCTCGCGTTCCGGTACGAGACCGATGCTGCGGTAGACCGTCTCGTTGCGCCACAGCGGCACGCCATCGAGAGTGACCGTGCCGGTCGACGGCGCGAGGAAGCCCGACATCAACGCGATCAGCGTCGACTTGCCGGCGCCGTTGGGTCCGAGTAGGCCGGTTACTCCGGGGCCGATCGTCATCGACACGTCGTTGACCGCGACGACATTGCGGTACCACCGGGAAACGTGCTCGATCCGGATCTCACTCATGCCGGCGCCTTCTTGCCTGAACGTCGCAATGCCTCGCACTCATGCCTTCACCCTCCGGTAGCGAACCATCAGCGCTACAAGCGATCCGAGGATCGTGACGATCACGGCAGCGATGTACAGCAGACCCATGGCAGTACTGTCCGGTGGCGCCTCGGTTGCCGCCGGGGAGTCGAAACAGAAGACCTGTACGCCGTTCGCGAGTGTGTACGGAGAGAACAGCCCCGCGACCTCCCCGACCGTGTCTGTTCCGGTCTCGGTCGCGATCCCTTGGATGGTCGATACCACGGTGTAGCTGACGACAAGCACGACGATCACGGCTGCCACGGCAAGGCCCCGGCGGACGGTGAGCGCCGCGACCAGCGCAGCCAACCCTGACAGGCATGCCGCCAGCAGAAGCGCACCGAGGGCGGCACTCAGGAAGCGCCCGGTCTCGCGGCCGAACGGTAGCTCGGCGAGTAGCCCGCCCACGTACAACACCAGTAGCGGAGCGCCGATGAGTATGAACGTCGCGACGGTCAGGGACGACATGCGCACCAGCACGTACGCCGGTCGACTCATCGGCCGCGCCAGATAGAGCGTGATGGTGCCGAAGCGCAGGTCGCGCGAGATCAATGCTGGTGCCTGCGCTGCCACGAACACGGAGATCAGCAACTGCGTGGTGATCGGGTAGGTCGAGTACGCGACGATCTGCTCGTCGAGGCCGAGCAGGTCGCGCGCCTGGACCAGCACTCCGACCAGGATCAGCGCCGGGAGAAGCATCAGCGCCAGCAGCATCATCGGTAGCACCTTTGACCGCGCCGATCGACCGAGACCGTACGTGTTGCGCAAGCCGGTCAGGAAGAACGACCACGCCACCGCGCCGGGCTCCAAACGTGGACCGTTGTAGGGGCGATAGCCGAGATCGTGGATGACTCCGGTTCCCTGGCCACGCGGCTCTGGATCAGGAGGGCTGGACACCGCCGGCACCTCCCTCCCGGAACACGTCTTCGATGCGGTGGTGGCGTTCCTGCATCCGAACCAGTCCGAGACCGAGATCGACGGTGAGGTCACGCACGACGTCCGGTGTGGACGCATCGCGTATGTCGACCTCGATCAGCGCGCCCTCGACAGGTCGCATTGTCAGTCCGGCGGCGACGAGTTCGCGACCCAGAACCTGGTTGGCATTGGCCCGGCCCTGGACCTCGATGAGGAGGCTGCCCGTCGCATGCAGGAAGTCGGTCGTTGCCGAGGACCGCAGCAACGTGCCGCTGTCGAGCACGATCACGTGGTCGCTTACCTGCTCCAGTTCGCCGAGCAGATGCGAGGTGACGAGGACCGCGATGCCGAACTCTTTACCGACGCGCCGTACGAGGTCGAGCATGTCGTTGCGCGACGACGGGTCGAGGCCGTTGGTCGGCTCGTCGAGGAGTACGAGCCGTGGGTCGTGCGCCAGTGCTTGTGCGAGTTTTGCGCGCTGTTTCATCCCGGTCGAGTAGCCGCCGATCGGACGGTAGCGTTCCTCGGCCAGGCCGACATGGCGGAGTACGTCGGCCGCCCGCTCGCGCGCCGCGGCGTACGGGAGTCCGGACATCTGACCCAAGTGCACGACCAGGTCGCTGGCGGACGTGTCGGCGGGCAGACAGTCGTGCTCTGGCATGTAGCCGACCAGGGACCGGATCTGACTTCCGGCGGTCGCCACGTCGTACCCGAGCACCGTCGCGGTCCCGCTCGTCGCGGGTACCAGCCCGAGCAGGATCTTCACCAGCGTCGACTTGCCCGCACCGTTTGCGCCGACCAGCCCCGTTACGCCTTCCCCGACGCTGACGGTGAGGTTGTCGAGCGCAGTGACGCGTGGGTATCGCTTGGTCAGACCGGTGGTCTCGATGACGCCCACCTGGCCAATCTAGCGGCTTTGGGTGACTTCGATGGGCTGGTTCGGGAGTCCGAGCGGACGACCGGGATGGTCGTTGAGCGGTGAGCAGTCAGGATTCGGAAATGGTGCTGAGGTGCGCCACGCACAGATCCGGTTCGGCGAAGGCATCGAGTCGATCGACTGTGATCGGCGACTTCCAGGTATCCATGGCGCCCTGCATCAGGCCGAGGTGCACCGGGCAGATGACATCGGCTCGGTTCGACACCAGCTCGAGGAACGGGCAGTTCCGCAACCCGATCCTCGGGTTGTCGTCGTCGACCATCTGCTCGGGTTCGAAACCCAGTTCGTCGAGCAGGCTTCGCAGTCGTTCCACGGATCCGTCGGTATCGGGCCGTACGCCCGGGGGCTCCGAGTCCGCGGCTTCGGTCGCTTGCAAGCGACCCCACAGACGCCCGATCTTCAGCGCTCGCTCCTTGTGGTCGGGATCTGCGGCGAGGCCGGTTGCAAGGGCCGCGGCGAGAGTGTCGTAGCGACGGGGCCCCATGGGGTCCATCCCCGCGGCGGGTTCGAACAACTGTGCCGGGCGTCCGGGTGAGCCAGACTCGGCGGTCGTGCGGGTGACCTGTCCGTTGGCTACGAGCGCGTCGAGATGAAACCGCACGGTGTTGGCGTGGACGCCCAGCCGCTGGGCGATCTCGGCGATGCCGATCGGGCTGTCGGCCTCGCGGATCACCCGCCGAACCTCGGCCCGACGCCCTTCTCGCTGGCTCTGCGGTGGTGTCGTCATGGTGTCGCTGCTGCCTCGTCCTGTCTCGGTAGTGCCGCCACTAGAGGCGTGTCCACCCCCAACGCTCCGAGTCTGGCAGCCCCGCCGGGTGAGCCGAGCGCGTGGTCGCGGCCGGACAGCGGCTCGGCGAAGAACGCCGCGTTGTCGGCAAGGAACGGCTCGAGTTCGTCTGGCAGGTCGTCTTCGTAGTAGATCGCCTCGACCGGGCAGACCGGCTCGCACGCTCCGCAGTCAACGCATTCGTCGGGATGGATGTACAGCGACCGACTGCCCTCGTAGATGCAGTCGACCGGGCACTCGTCGACACAGCCACGATCAAGTACGTCTACACAGGGTTGCCCAATCACGTACGTCATGGCGTAGAGTTTACACAAGTTCAGCTTGTAAAAAATCATCAGACGAGGAGACCCGATGCCACCGGACACTGCGAGCGATTCCGCCGTTCAAGAGTTGGACGTACGTGGGATGCGCAAGCTCGATAAGCATCCGGCGATCTTCAAGACCTATTCGGAGCTGCCCGTCGGCGCGGCGTTCGTACTGGTCAACGACCATGACCCGAAGCATCTGCACGACGAGTTCGAGGCCGACCACGCCAGCAGCTACGACTGGGAGTACCTCAACCGTGAAATGCGCGATTGGCGCATCAAGATCACCAAGCTGGCCGGCACTCCGCTGCCGCGGGTGCTCGTGAACACCGCGACGCTTGCCGCAGAAGCCGCCCCCGACGTCACCGGTGCTGGCTGGAAGCTCGATGCAAGAGAGCGCGATCTCGACTCCAACGTCATCATCCTGCCGCCGGGCGAAACGATCGACGCCCACGCCGGGCCCGATCTCGATGTGCTCATCCATGTCCTGGCCGGCGGTGGTCAGCTCGAAACCGAGTTGACCACGATCGACCTCGAACCGGGTGCCCTGCTCTGGATGCCGCGGCGCTCGCAACGCAAGTTCACCGCGGGCGTCGACGGGCTCAGCTACCTCACCGTGCACCAGCGGCGCCAGGCACTCGTACTCGACACGACACAACTGACGTCGCGGTAGCGATCCACAAAACCATGTACTAGATCAGGGGTGGGAGCAGTGACCGCCACCGAGACTTCCCGAAAGACAACGACGACGTCGCGGCCGAACACACTCGGCCGGAGGATCGTCAAGGTCGTCACGAGGGTCTGTCAGATGAACGGTGGATCTGACCTTGGCGGTTCTTAGTTGCTGGTCGGGTCCAGGCGTCCGGGGAACGTGATCGCGAACGCGTTCAGCGGCGCTTTCCAGCGCATCGTCCATCGTGCTCGGCCCTTCCCGGTGGGGTCAAGGGATCGGGTGACGAGGTACAGGCATTTGAGCGCCGCGGCTTCGGAGGGAAAGTGGCCGCGGGCCTTGACCGCGCGGCGGTAGCGGGCGTTGATCGACTCGATCGCGTTCGTCGTGCAGATGACCTTGCGTATCTCGACGTCGTACTCGAGGAACGGTACGAACTCGGCCCAGGCGTTGCGCCATAGCTGCACGATCGCCGGATACTTGTCCTGCCACTGTGCCGCGAACTCGTCGAACCGGTCCTTGGCCGCCTGCTCCGACGGTGCGGTATAGATCGGCTTGAGACCTCGCACGATCGCATCCCGGTGCTGGCGCCCGGCGTAGCGGAACGAGTTGCGAATCAGGTGGATCACGCACTGCTGCACGATCGTGTGTTCCCAGGTCGTGGTGATCGCTTCTGGCAGGCCCTTGAGCCCGTCGCAGACCGCGATCAGCACATCGGTCACGCCGCGGTTCTTGAGCTCGGCGAAGACCTGCAGCCAGAACCGTGCACCTTCGCCACCATCGTCGCCGGCCCAAATGCCAAGGATGTCGCGTTCACCGTTGGTGGTCACACCGACGACGACATAGAACGGCTTGTTCACCACCTGCCCATCACGGACCTTGATCACCAGGGCGTCGACGAAGATCACCGGGTAGATCGAATCGAGCGGCCGCGATGACCACTCGGCCATCTGATCGACGACCTTGTCGGTGATCTTCGAGATCGTCTCCTTGGAGACCTTGGCCCCATAGACCTCGTCGAAGTGCGCCGCGATCTCACCGGTGGTCAGCCCGCGGGCGGTCAACGACAGCACGACCTCGTCGATCCCGTCCAACCGCCGTTGCCGCTTACGCACGATCTTCGGGTCGAACGACGCGTCAGTGTCGCGGGGAACGTCGATCTCGACCGGGCCGATCTCCGTCAGCACTGTCTTCGACCTGGTCCCGTTGCGGGAGTTGCCGCTGTTGCGGCCCACCGGGTCATGGCGTTCATAGCCGAGATGGTCATCCATCTCGGCCTCGAGCGCCGTCTCCAGCACATTCTTCGTCAACTGGTTGAGCAGCCCGTCCGGGCCAACCAGATCGATGCCCTGTTCCTTGGCCTGCGCCAGAAGCTGCTCGGCCAACTGCTGCTGATCAATGCCCTCTTCGCTCACGGGCTCGATCATCTCGCCCGCTGCGACCTCACGATCTCTCGGATCGGTCGTCGTCATGGTCATTCCTCTCGGTCAGACCAAGACCAGATCCACCATTTTCCTGACAGTCCCCGTCACGACGACTGATCACAAGGTGATCGGCTCGTTGTATTTGGCGACGTCGTTCGGGTTCTTCATCTTCGGCGGCATTCTGGCGTTGTTGATGCGGGCGGAGCTTGGCGCTCCGGGTACGCAGATCGTCAGTGATGAGACGTACAACCAGTTGTTCACGATGCACGGCACGATCATGTTGCTGTTGTTCGCGACACCGTTGTTCGTTGGCTTTGCGAACTGGATCATGCCGTTGCAGATCGGCGCGCCGGATGTCGCGTTCCCACGGCTGAACATGTTCAGCTACTGGTTGTTCCTGTTCGGTGGTCTGATCGCGGCGTCGGGGTTCATCTCACCGGGCGGTGCGGCGAGTTTCGGCTGGTTCGGGTACGCGCCCCTCTCGGATTCGGTGAACTCGCCGGGGGTCGGCGGCGACCTGTGGGTGATGGGCCTGTACCTCGCCGGTCTGGGCACCATTCTGGGTGCGGTGAACTTCGTGACGACGATCATCACGTTGCGCGCGCCGGGGATGACGATGTTCCGGATGCCGATCTTCACCTGGAACGTCTTGGTGACGAGTCTGTTGGTGTTGATCGCGTTCCCGATTCTTGCGGGTGCGTTGTTGATGCTGGAGGCCGATCGGGCGCTGGGTGCGAACGTGTTCGATGCGGCCAATGGTGGTGCGATTTTGTGGCAGCACCTGTTCTGGTTCTTCGGCCATCCGGAGGTCTATATCATCGCGTTGCCGTTCTTCGGCATCGTGACCGAGGTGTTGCCGGTCTTCAGCCGTAAGCCGGTGTTCGGCTACATCGGCCTGGTCGCCGCCACACTCTCCATCGGTGTGTTGTCCGTCTCTGTATGGGCGCATCACATGTTCGCAACCGGTGCTGTCAATCTGCCCTTCTTCTCGCTGATGTCGTTCCTCATTGCCATCCCCACCGGAATCAAGTTCTTCAACTGGATCGGCACCATGTGGGGCGGGTCGTTGAGTTTCGATACACCGTTGATCTTCTCGTTGGGCTTTTTGACGACGTTCCTGTTCGGCGGGTTGACCGGTGTCATCTTGGCGTCGCCGCCGCTGGACTTCCAAGTCACCGACACGTACTTCGTGGTGGCGCATTTCCATTACGTGGTGTTTGGCACGGTGGTGTTCGCGATGTTTGCGGGCTTCTACTACTGGTGGCCGAAGTGGACGGGGCGGATGCTTGATGAGCGTCTGGGCAAGATGCATTTCTGGTTGTTGTTCATCGGGTTCCATTTGACGTTCTTGGTGCAGCATTGGCTCGGTATCGAGGGGATGCCGCGTCGGTATGCCGACTACAGCAGCGCCGATGGGTTCACGGTGTTGAACCAGGTGTCGACGATCGGTGCGTTCCTGTTGGGTGCGTCGACGTTGCCGTTCATCTGGAATGTGTGGAAGACGCGTCGGGCGCCGAAGGTCGAATGCGATGACCCGTGGGGCTGGGGCCGGTCGTTGGAGTGGGCGACGTCGTCGCCGCCCCCGCGACACAACTTCGCGTCGCTGCCACGTATCCGTTCCGACAGCCCGGCCTTCGACCTGCACCACCCCGAGGTCGGCGCTGCTGCGCATTCGGACGAGTAGCGCCCCTCGCCGCCCCGCGAGCCCAGCTCAGGCGGGGTGTTCGCCAGGGGTGTTCGACTGCAGGTACGGCGCCGGGTCGCGCGTCGGGTTCGGCCCGGACATGAGCCACCTCCGTACGCCCTCTGGATAACGGCGTTCGAGCTCCTCGAGGTAAGAGCGTCGGCGGTCCACGATCTGCGCGGTCGTCGAGCTGTTGTCCGACTGGTGGAGAGCGTGCAGGCTGGTACGCCACGCACCGATGAGCTCGGGCGTCGACAAGGTCGACACCGGTATCACCGCGGGGTGAGCGCGCTGCCAACGCGCGCATGCGTCGGGGTTGCGTTCCCACTGACGAAGCCGCCAGGTACGCCGCAGTCGTCGGATCGCGGCCGGCGACGTGCCGCCGAGGACCACGGCGACGAGCACGCCCAACCCGCCCAGGATCGCCAGCAGCCCGAGCACTCCGACGGTTGCGGCCGTTGCGATGAATCCGCGTCGGGTCGCGTCGATCAGCGACTGGCGCGGGATCCCCTCGTCTTCGGCGACCAGGCCCAACGCCGTCGCAGTGATACCGACGAACACGGCGACCGTGATGACGGCAGACGGCGGAATCATCGCGACGGCAACGGCCGACGATGCCACCCAGATCGGACCGGTGACAGCCCACCACAGCCGACGGCCGCTGTTCATCCCAACCAGTACCCCTCGGGTCTGCCGTCGTCGACGACGTACGGGATGCGGAGCGGCTCAATCATGTCGGCCCAGAGCGGCGATGACCGCGGCGAGGAGAGTGTCACCCCAGGCGGGGAGGTCTCCTGTCAGGTAGTCGCCGTAGATCTCGATCAGCCAGCCGTCGCCGGTCTCGTCGCTGCCGCCGGCACCGATCACGCTGCGGTACCCGAAGTACGCGAGGAGCGACCGCTCGCTCTCGGCGCCCTGGGTCAACGTGGCGCTGAACGACTCCCCGGCCAATGCCCGCCGAGTCGTCGTGAAGTCGTCCAGGAGGTACGCGCGTGGTTCGAGTGTCACCGGGCGCTCGGGTTCATCCCAGCGCAGTGGCCTATCCCGCGTCTTACCGCAGTCGACGTCGACAACGGTGTCGTCTACTCGCCTGCTGAGCCACCACGCAGCGGCGTTGGCCTCCTCCGCGATGAGCTCCGCTGCGCGTACGAGGCGCTTTTCGGCGGACTCATCGGCCGGAAGGTCGGTCTCGAGGCGCGCGAGGAGGGCGCCTGCAGCACGCGCCGTCTCGGGTGGCGCCTTCGATTCCTGCGCCGCTCCGGTCAACGAGGCTTTGTGTAGGTACAGCTGTGCGTCGGCCAGAGCGAGTAGACCTCGTACGGCCGCGCCCGGAGACGGACTGCCTGGAGCGCGTCCGTCGAGTCTTGCGTACCCGCGCGCGAGACCAGTGCCGTCACCGAGATCGCCGGCGGCCGCGTCGATGACCTCGATCGTCGCTTCGATGTCAGCCGAACTGGTGCCGGCAGCGGCGATTGCGAACTCGTCGCCGCCGATCCGGGCGGCGACGGCATCGGTGCCCAGGCCTTCGGCGATGTGCGCGAGGATCGCCCCGACGCGGCGAAGCAGCCGATCTCCCGCGCGGTGGCCGAAGCGGTCGTTGACCGCCTTCAGTCCGTTGACGTCGGTGATGATCAGCGAAACTGAGCGATCGGCTTCGGTGAACCTGTCCAGTAGGAACCGCTCGAGCGTGGCGCGCCCGGAGAGCCCCGTGACCGCATCCCGCTGCGTACCCCTGTCGTCGGCCGGCAGGAGGCCCGCGAGCAAGGCGGCTGCGACAACACTCGCGGCGAGGTCGTCACGATCCGGGGAGCCGGCAAAGGTCAGATGCAGTACGGCCTGGCCCGGTGGATTGCGGATCACAAGACTCGCGACCCTGCCCGCCTCGGTCTCCACCTCGGACAACGACTGCTGCCACCGCGGCTCCGGCAGCGTGCAGACTGTGCGCGTACGCCGATGTTCGGAGTCTTGGATCCACCTGACCCCACCCGGCTCCTCGACGCGGCAGATGTGCGCATCGCGCAGGCCGAGGGTCTGCTGCAGGATCAACAGGGCCTGATCGCTGGCCAGTCTGCCGGTCTCCTCGGATGCAGTGGCGATCGCTGCTAATGCGTCGAGATGATGACTCACGCCAGGTTCCTTCACGCTACTCCGGCGGCGGTGCCTACTATCGACTGTAGGCCGTGGATCCGGTCTTGTTCGGCGAACTCTCTACTCCGCTTCACACCACGCAGAACTCGTTGCCCTCCGGATCGAGCATCGTGACGTGATCGAGATGTCCGCCGGTGTGGTAACGCTCGTATACGGTTGCGCCCGCCGCGAGTAGTTCATCGACCTTGGTGTCAATGCGTTGCGTACGTTGTGCGGGGTCGATGTGGCGCCCGCCCGACACCTTCACGTCGAGGTGGAGGCGGTTCTTCACCTGCTTCGGCTCGGGAACCCTCAGCATCGAGACCGACGGCAGCACTCCACCCGGATCGGCAATGGCCGCGCCGTCGTTCCACTCCGCCTCGGGAACCTGCTGATCGGTGAGGAACGCCTCCCAGGTCGCCCAACCGTCGGGTGGCGCCGCCTCCTCGTACCCGAGGGCGAGCGCCCAGAACCGAGCCTGTGCTCTGGGGTCGGCGCAATCCAGGGTCAACCCGAGCGCAGGTCGTGCCGGTGCGGTCTCACTCGACGCCATGGTGTCTCCCTGAATCGGATGCCGCCAGGCTATCGGCGTGCGCTGACACCGAGCCCCGGTCAGACCGCGATGAGCTGCACGCGCAACCTCGTTTTGAGCCAGGTTGATCGCCCTCAGTTACGATCGATGTGCGTACTGTCATCATCGTGTCGGGAGGGCAGGCGGTTCGATGCCCGAGCCTGAGCAGGCTCACCAGACCCGCGGCGGGGTCGAGGCCGAAGATCTCTACCGCAAGGGCTGGAGCGCGGCGGCCGATATGGAGCCCGTCGAGCGGTACCAGGTGTATCGACAGTGGTACCGCGAGGCGACGGATCCATTCTCGGTCGGATTTCGCGACTGTACGCTCCGCACGATGGATTGAGCGTGCAGCCGAGGGTCAGGCCGGCTTGGCGTTGCGCATCCGCTCGGGCGTCCAGTAGTCGGCCGCCTCTTCGATCTCCTGCTGGGAGACGGTGTGCGAGACGCTGCCGTCGCCGTCCGTGCTCTTCGGCTCGTCGTCGGCTGAGGCCGATCCGGTTTGCGTGGTGCCCACGACTGCCAGCGTAATAGCGAGCAGCCCCGCCGCGGGTATGGCTACGGCTCGATACGTGCGTGGTCGCTTCATCGGGCGCCTCCTTCGTCTGTGCATTCAGCTCTCAGACGCACCCTGGCGCGAACCGGTTCCGCTGCCCGTATCCGCGCTACGGCGTGAGATCGACTGCAGCCGGGAAGATGCCGTCGGCGGTTATCTCCATGTGGAACGGCGTCGACTCGTGTAGATGGGCGATCCGCCATGAGCCGTCGACCTTGCGAAGACCGGCAGTGAATCGGAACCACAGCGTGAACGCCTCGGGTGAGCCGATGGGCGTCGCGGACAGTCGGTTGAGTCCGTGGCAGTACGCGATATCGCCGGCAACCGTCGTTGCGAGGTCTCTGACCTCGAACCCGATCGGTCCGTCGAAGCCGGCGAACCAACTGCGTACGGCCTCCGGGTCCCGTGTGGTCGCATTGGGCTGCCGCAGCGGTGGCGCAAGGTTGTACTCGGTGACGTCATCGGTGAACCGGGCGACGAGCGCGTCGGCGTCGCGCTCACGCATCGCGCGCTGCGGGACCAACATCAGATCGCGGATCTCGGCCACATCGGTCGTCGTTGTCGTGTTCATGTCTGCTCCTTCGAGATCGGCACCCGAGTGGTGCCTCTTGAAGGGGTGTAGAAACTGCGATCACGATTTCGACATCGCGGGCGAAGATTTTCGACCGCGGTGCTACGAGTCGGTACGGGTCAGCGGTACGACCGTCGCTTCGTACGCGTGAATCAGATCGGCCGCCTCCACGAGGATGCTGTGCCGATGGCTCCCGGAGCCGATCGCGATGCGACCCGACACCGAATCATCGATGAAGACCGGCCAGGGCGTCGAGCAGCCGATCGGTGTGATCGTGCCGCGTTCGTAGCCGGTCACGGCGCGTGCCTCATCGGCATCGGGCAGAGTCATCCGACTCACGCCTGCTGCCGCCCGCAACTGCGGCCACGACAGTGCGCGGTCACCCGGTATGAGTGCCAACAGGTAGTCATCGGCGCCCCGACGTACGACCAGCGTCTTGATCAGGTGGAGCGGCTCGACGCCGATCGCAGCCGCCGCCTCCTCCAACGAGCGGGCCGACGGCCGCTCACGCACCTCGATCGTCAGACCTCGCTCGCGTGCGTCGGCGCGTGCCCGCGCGGTACCGTCCTCAGAATCGGCCTTCACAACCAAGCCAACACCGAACCGGTCCACCGGATTCCGTTCACCCAGGAGGAGCCATGGCGGATGAGTTCGCCGACTTCGGCCATACGGAGCAGGCGCGGGCGCGTCGTGCCGAAAAGGTGAAGGTGCTCGCGGCGTACTGCTGGGACCGTGCGATCGGCTCCGCGGACCTTCGTACCCTCTCCGACCAGACCCGCCGTCGACTCGCCCGCGCGGCCGACGTGCATCCACCGTCATCGTGGGAGACCTGGGGACAGGTCTGCGAGGCGCTCGATGCCAAAGACGCCTGGGCAGAACGCAATCCAGGCCACACTGCCGCCGCACGCACCCGTCCGTACGGCCGATCCCAATGGGTGGCGACGGCATCGGCACCGCCGCCCGAAACGGGCCCGCCCGTACGCGGCGAGGAGGTCCCGCTGTTCGGCGATGAGATCGGCTGAGCGGTCGCGTCTGTTCTGCAGGAGCGGCTCGAGACGGCGGAGGTTGCCATGAAGTACCTGATCCTGATCTACGACAATCCAGAGTCGCGGGCGATCTGGGAGACGCTGCCTGCCGATGAGCGCACCGAAGGCGTACGTGCGTACGTGGAGTTGAATGCCGATCTCGAGGCGACGGGTGAGGTCCTCGCCAGTGAGCCGCTCGATCACGCGTCTGCGACCAAACAGGTCGCTGTACGCGACGGCCGCACGGTGGTCACCGACGGCCCGTTCGCGGAGGCGAAGGAGGAGCTCGCGGGCTTCTACCTGATCGACTGCGATGGGCTCGACCGCGCGATCGAGTGCGCAGCCCGCATACCCGAGGCTGAGTTCGGCCGGGTCGAGGTTCGCCCGACGATCGATCTGAGCGAGATCGGGTTGTGAGTGGCTCGACCTGAACACTTGGAGGGCCTGCTGCGGAACCTGTCGCCGCAGGCCCTTGCCGTGCTCGTACGCCGGTACGGCGACTTCGCCGCATGCGAGGACGCCGTCCAGGGGGCGTTGATCGCCGCGTCCGAGCAGTGGGTCAGCGAGGTCCCGGACAATCCGCTCGGCTGGCTCGTCACAGTTGCATCCCGACGCTGGATAGAGGAGTACCGACGTGACTCGGCCCGCGTACGCCGAGAAGAGGCGAACGCCGCGAACGAGAGGGCGGTGGATCCGGCGCCCGGCACGGACGACAGCCTCACGCTACTGATGCTGTGCTGCCATCCCTCGCTCACGCCCGAGTCCCAGATTGCGTTGACCCTTCGGGCTGTGGGAGGGCTCACCACCGCAGAGGTCGCGCGAGCCTTCCTCGTACCCGAGTCGACGATGGGGCAGCGCATCAGCCGCGCCAAGCAGACCATTCAGAAGGCGGGCGCGACGTTCGCCATGCCGCCCGAGTCGGAGCGTACCGAGCGTACGTCTGCGGTGCTCCACGTCCTTTACCTGATCTTCAATGAGGGCTACACCGCGACGTCGGGCGACGAACTCGTCCGGCTCGAGCTGACCACCGAGGCGATTCGGCTGACCCGGCAGCTGTACGAGCGGCTGCCGGACGAAGGAGAGGTCGCCGGACTGCTCGCGCTGATGCTGTTGACAGAGGCTCGTCGCGGGGCGCGTACGAGTGGAGACGGTTCGCTGATCCCTCTGTCCGACCAGGACCGCACTCGATGGGATGCACGCGCGATCGCCGAGGGGAGCGCGCTGATCTCGGCGGCACTGGAGCGGTCTCCGATCGGGCCTTACCAACTGCAGGCCGCGATCGCTGCCGTCCACGACGAGGCTGCGACCGCCGACGAGACCGACTGGCGCCAGATCCTGGTGCGTTACGACATGCTCGCCGAACGAATGCCCGGCCCGATGGTGACGCTCAATCGGATCGTTGCGCTCGCTCGAGTAGAGGGGGGCTGCGGGGCTTCGCGCATTGGACGATGCGTCGGCGAGCGGCGCGGTCGGCGATCACCATCGGGTCGAGTCCGTAGCGCCCATCTGCTGGAGCGTGCGGGCGAGCGCGATGCGGCTCGTGCGCACTACGCCGAGGCTGCCGCGCGTACGCTCAGCGAGCCCGAGCGGCGTTATCTCCAGCGGCAGGCCGATCGCCTTCGCTGAGGTCGCTACCGCTTGGACCGAGCGCGTTCCTCGGCGGCGCGCTTCGTACCCTCGAGCTCCAGCTGCACGTACTGCCGGATGCGCTTGCCGGTGATCAGATCGGAGACCGGCGCGAGCAGGCCGTGTTGCCTGATGCCGAGCGTCAGTCTGGTGCCTTCCGTTGTCTCCTCGACGTCGTGCGACGCGATGCTGGTCACGCCGAGCGCCTTCGTCTGCCAGGTGAAACTCCGGCCGGGACGCCAGTCGGTGACCGTCCAGGTGAGTACGGGGACCTTCGGTTGTCTGACCCTCGCCGTGCTGCCAACACCGAACGGACCTTCGGACGTCACCTGGACGTCTTCCATCGAGTCGGTGACCGACGGCCACGACTCCACAGCTGCGACGACAGCCCAGACGTCGTCGGATGACGCATCGACCTGGGTGGAGATTTCGAACTTCATCTCTCGAATGTACCAGTTGATACACTTCGGCCAAGGTTGTCGACCTGGCCGTCGTGATCCTTCGGACCGCTTACGTACCAACGGGCATGGCAATCTGTCACTTTGCACGGCGTACGCGCCGTGCAAAGTGGAGTTTCACCATGTTTACTTGGTGAACCACCATCACCGACCCGGCAAACGCTGATCGGAACGGGGAAGCCGACGGAGCACCTAGTCGTCGAGCGGCAGCCAGTCCGAGTCGATGTCATCGGGTACGACCCGCGTCCAGGTCGTCTCGCCGCGGTCGACGCGGATCTCGTCCAACGTCTCCTGCTCGTCGCGCGACTGTGGGTAGTGCTCGAAGACGCGGGCGTCTGCGTACTGGTCACGCACGGCCGCGTATGCATCCGCGGCAACGTCGGTGACCGGCACGCCGTCGCCGGTCTCGGTGATCACCGCAAGGAGGTCGCCCGACCGGGTCTCCCACACCCGCAGCCGGCGGATCGACGGCGGTTCGTTCGCGTAGGTCGGCATCTCCCACGCGCGGTCGTCGTTGCGCAATGTGCTCATGCAGTGAGGCCCCTCTCTCTGCTCGTGCGACACCGAATCGGCTGGTACCGACTCACGTACAGACGACGCGTTGGAAGCCCGCTCGGTTGCCTCGGGGTGGCGTCGAAGCCGCCCGCGCAGTCCGCTGTACGGATGTGTCACACGGGCGAAACGATCGCGGCCGACAATGGGGGCATGTCGTTCTTGTTACGCCTCGAGTTACCCGATGTGCCCGGTTCGCTCGGCGCTGTCGCTACCGCGATCGGCGAATCGGGTGCCGATATCGCGGCGATCGAGGTCGTCGAGCATCGCTCGGACGGTCGAGCGGTCGACGATGTGCTGCTGGAACTCCCTGCGCCGATACTGCCCGATTCGCTCGTATCCGCGTGTCAGTCGGTCGCCGACGTACGCGTGCACTGGATCTCGCGCTACCCGGCCGGCGCGAACCTGCGGATGGACCTCGAAGTGGTCGAAGCCATGACGGGCGACCCGCGTAGAGCGGTCGAGAGTCTCGCTGAGGCGACGCCGGCGACGTTTCGCGCAGACTGGGCCATTGCGGTCGGGCGGCGCGAAGGCGAGACCGTGGTCCTGGTCGCGACCTCGGCGGCGCCCGCGTACGTCGACGAGATGGACGAATGGCTCGCGATCGAACACTCCGAGCGGCTGCCTCCGGTAGCGCAGTGGCGGTCGACCGTACTCGCCGGAGCGCCGGTGCCCGGTCGTGAGGTCGCCATCGTGTTCGGCCGACACGGCGGCCCGGACGTACTCGACTCCGAGCTCGCCAGGCTCGGTCACCTCGCGGGTCTCGCCGCGTCGATCAGGAGCTCGGCTTCTTCTCAGTGACCGGAATGTGCTTGGAGTGCGAGCGTCCGAGCGCTGCGACCTCGGACTCCATTTGTGGGACGGCACGCTTCGCCATCCGCTTGACGATCGGTTCGACCAGACCTGACACCAGCAGCTGGCGGGTGAGGTTGGAGACGACTACCTCGCGCGGTACGTAGATCCGACGCTTGCGCTTGGCCATGCCCTCGCAGATCAGCTCGACACAGGTGTCGAGGGAGGTGGTCTTGTTGGCCGGCCAGGGCAACTTCTTGCGCATCGCGCGGAAGCTCGGCAGGTCGTCTTCGGCGCCTCGGACGATGTCGGTGTCGACCCAGGACGGATGGCAGACGCCGATCCCGATGCCCAGATGCATCACCTCTTGGCGGCAGGCGAGCGCGAGCGCCTCGGCTCCTGCCTTGCTTGCGTTGTACGGCGACAGCCCGGCGAGGGGTGTGAACGCTGCCTGCGACGAGACCACCAGCGCATAGCCCCGGGTCTTCTCCAGATGCGGGATCGCCGCGTGCAGCGTACGGAAGACGCCGGTGAGGTTGACGTCGACGACGCGCTCGAATGCTTCGGGGTCGAGCTGGCGCACGGTGCCGTAGCTGGAGATCCCGGCGTTGGCGAGTACGAGATCGATGCGCCCGAACTTCTCTGCGGCAGCATCGATCGCCAGGGTCAGCGACTGAACGTCGCGTACGTCGGCCTCCCACCAGGCATGCTGCTCGCCGAGGTCATCGGCGACGCGTTTGAGCTCGTCGGGCTCCAGCCCGATCAGCGCAACCTTGGCGCCCTGGTCGGCGAGGCGCTTGGCGACGCCGGCCCCGATTCCGCGTGCCGCGCCCGTGACGACGGCGACCTTGCCGGTGAGATCTGTAGACATGGCGCCAAGATACCGTTGGTATCCGGAATGCGCCACTGTCGATGTCACGTTCGCTCTCGTACGCGGGTCTGAGATTGTGTCCCGATGAGCAAGCACGTGTCCGAGACCTTCGACCCCTCGGCCTGGAAGCCCGTACCCGGCTTCGAGGGCCTCACCGATCTGACGTACCACCGCGCCGTCGACCAGGGCACGGTGCGGATCGCCTTGGACCGACCCGATGTGCTGAATGCGTTCCGTCCGCACACCGTCGATGAGCTGTTGAGCGTATTGGATCATGCGCGTACGTCTGCCGATGTCGGATGCGTGCTGCTCACCGGCAACGGGCCGAGCCCCAAGAACGGCAAGCGCGCGTTCTGTACCGGCGGCGACCAGCGCATCCGGGGTAAGCAGGGTTACCAGTACGAGACGGAGCACGGCGCTGCGTCGGGTGAGCAGCCCAACCCGATCGACAAGGCGCGTACCGCGCGGCTGCACATCCTCGAAGCGCAACGGATGATCCGGTTCATGCCGAAGGTGGTCATCTGTCTCGTCAACGGATGGGCGGCCGGCGGCGGGCACAGCCTGCACGTTGTCTGCGACCTGACCATCGCGAGCCGTGAGCACGGCCGCTTCAAGCAGACCGACGCCGACGTCGGGTCGTTCGACGGAGGGTTCGGTTCGGCGTACCTCGCCCGACAGGTCGGGCAGAAGTTCGCCCGGGAGATCTTCTTCCTCGCCGAGGAGTACTCCGCCGACGACGGCGTACGCATGGGGACGGTGAACCGCGCCGTGCCGCACGACGAGCTCGAGTCGACCGCGCTCGACTGGGGTCGCAAGATCAACGGTAAGAGCCCGACGGCGCAGCGGATGCTCAAGTACGCGTTCAACCTGATCGACGACGGCTTGGTCGGGCAGCAGCTGTTCGCCGGCGAGACCACGCGACTCGCGTACATGACCGACGAGGCGCAAGAGGGGCGCGACCAGTTCCTGGAGAAACGCGACCCCGACTGGTCCGACTACCCCTGGTACTACTGAGCGCCGGTCCTGCAGGGGTCAGCGGATGAGTTTCTGCGACGAGGGACGCAGTTGCGGTACGTGCTAGGCTTTGCTCACTGGGCTGGCCGAGAGGCCCTGGTCCACCCTTTAGGCGGGGATATCCCTCGCCATCCCTCTTGAGGCGGGTTTCGGCCCGCCTCGAGTCGTTTCTGGATGTCGCATTGCGTGAACTCAGCATCTTTATCGACGAGTCAGGTGACTTCGGGCCGTACGAGAAACATGCGCCGTTCTATGTCCTCAGCCTGGTCTTTCACGACCAAGGCGACGACATCGCTGGCCATCTCGACAAGATCCATGAGGCGCTGGTCGTCCGGGGGTACGCGGCCAACCATGCAATACACACTGGACCTTTGATCCGACGAGAGCAGGACTACCGCTGGTTGGACATCGCTTCTCGCCGCTCCCTTTTCCGTGTGCTCATCGACTTCGTGCGCACGTGTGATGTCACCCACCACTCATGGGTCTTCAATAAGAAGGACATCGGTGACACCGACCAACTCGTGAGTGCAATGTCGCGCGAGCTAGGTACCCTGATCCGTTCGAAGTACGAGTATTTCAGCGCCTGGGAGCGCGTCGTCATCTACTACGACAACGGGCAGAAGGAAATCACCAACCTCGTCAACAGCGTCTTCAACGCGCACTTGACCACGGCCGAGGTTCGCAAGGTACTTCCCGCGGACTACAGCCTGTTCCAAGCAGCTGATCTTTGCTGCACGCTTGCGCTCCTACGCAAGAAGATCGAGACCGTCGGCCTATCGTCGTCCGAGCGAGACTTCTTCTCCACACGGAAGGAGAGCGCCAAGCGTGCCCTGACCAGAGGCTATTTCAAGTCGATGGATCGCAAGCGGTTCGGCAGTTGAGCGCGGGCCTTTTGCAGGGCACAAGTCACCTTCATTGCAGCAGCGACAACTACTTTCCGAACCGTAGTCGGAGATTGGCGACGCGGCCGTCGCCGCCGGCCGCCCAGCACGATAGATCGACCGTGCAGTCGAGTGCGTGGAAGCCCACCTTGCTGAACTGCTGCCAGCTGCGTCCGCCGTCGTGGCTGATGCTGCTTCCGGCCGTGTCGCCCGACTCGCCGACCACCACCAAGGTGCGAGGCAGGACCGAAACCCAACTCGCATCCTCGCCGAGGTGAGCGAGGTCGCCGCTGCTGGCCCACGTACGCCCGTGGCTGGTGTACGCGGAGGCGTCGACGCCGTCGGCGGGGTCCTCGAAGTCGCCGCCCACCGCGATGCCCTGCCACGGGGTACGAAAGGCCAGACCGAACACGCCCGCTGACTCGCCGGCGGGGATGGTCGACTCCGTCGCCGTCCAGGTCCGGCCGAGGTCGGACGAGCGGAAGACTCGGGACGCGGATCCGCCCGAGCCGAAGTACGCGTTGTGTGCGCGGATCACCAGGCAGTCTCCGCTGGCCGAGAAGTTGTACTCGCCGGTCGAGTCGGGCATCCCCGCTGACGGCATGACGCTCCAGGACCTGCCACCGTCGTCGGTCGCGAGGATCCGGAACTTCCCGTCGACCGGGTCGCTGACCGCCAGTCCGCGCCGCCCACCCGGGTAGAAGTCGACGCAGTTGTAGAACGCCTGCTCCTCGGCATTGCGGAACGTCTCCTGCCACGTCTTCCCGCCGTCGTCGGTGCGGTAGATCCGCGAAGCTCCACCCTCGCCGATCGCCAACACGACCGCGGACCGAGCGCTGCGGGCCTCGACGTCGCGGAACATCAGTCCGTCGCTGTCGGGTGGGCTGACGTTCTGCCAGGTACGCCCGCCGTCCGTCGTTCGCCACACCGTTCCAGGCCCGCCGGCCGTGCTCTCGCCGGCAACCCAGGCCGTACGCCGCGAGACCGCGTCGAGTCCCCGGAAACTCTGCTCCGAGTCGAGCGTCGTCTGCTGCCATTTCAGGCCGGAGGTGGGTTTACGTACCGTGTCCGTTGCAGGACCGGACGCTCCGGCGTACGCCGGAGCGAAGGAGAGGGAAAGGGCGAGGGTCAGTACCACGGCAGCGCGTCGCATGAGCCGTAGCCTGCCGACCTGATCGCTCCGTGTCCAGCGCCGGCCGCACACCCGACGTCTTCGACGATGAGACGCGCATCCCAGGTGCTGGGCAAATGGCATCCATCTCATCTAGGTTGCGAGGCGTGAGAATCGCAGTCGCCAAAGAGATCGACGAGGACGAGCCCCGCGTCGCCCTCGTGCCCGAGGCAGTCGCCAAGCTCGTCGCGGCAGGGCACGAGGTGACGGTCGAACCAGGGGCCGGGGAGGACGCCGACTTCGCCGACGACGCCTACGTCGACGCCGGCGCCGCGATCGCCGATGACGCGATCGCGACGGCTGAGCTGATCGCGAGCGTACGACCGCTGGACAGCGGCACGGTCGGTTCGCTCGCCGCTGGCACGGCGACGATCTCGTTCCTGCCACCCGCGCAGTCGCTGGACCTGGTCGCCGATCTTCGAGACCGCTCGCTCACGGCATTCGCGCTGGAGCTGGTGCCGCGAATCTCTCGGGCCCAGTCGATGGACGCGTTGTCTTCGCAGGCGCTGGTGGCGGGCTACCGCGCAGCCATCGTCGCCTCCGGCCTGCTGCGACGCTTCTTCCCGTTGAGCATGACCGCGGCGGGTACGGTGCAGCCGGCCGAAGTCGTCGTACTGGGTGCGGGCGTTGCCGGCCTCCAGGCGATCGCAACGTGCAGACGACTCGGTGCCGTCGTCAAGGCGTACGACGTGCGCGCCGCAGCGGCCGAAGAGATCCGCTCGATGGGTGCGAAGGCGATCGAGCTCGACCTCGAGACGCTCGAGGGCGCGGGCGGGTACGCGCGGGAGATGACCGACGACCGGGCGGCACGCCAACGCGAGCTGCTCACCCCGCACATCGCGGCCGCCGACGTACTCATCACGACCGCGGCAGTCCCAGGGCGCGAAGCCCCGCTGTTGGTCACCGCCGAGATGGTCGAGCAGATGAAGCCGGGATCGGTCGTGGTCGACCTGGCAGCCGAATCCGGTGGCAACGTCGAGGGTGCCAAGCCCGGGAGCATCGTCGCCATCGGCGATGCCCAGGTGTGGGGCGGCGCCAACGTCGCCGGGCAGATGCCGGGGCCCGCGAGCCGGTTGCTCGCCCAGAACATCGTGAACCTGATCGGGTTGATGACCGGCGAGGACGCCGCGTTCGTACCCGATTTCGACGACGAGATCGTCGTCGGTACCTGCGTGACGCACGCCGGAGAGGTACGCCACCAGCCGACCCGCGAGCTCCTCGACGGGCCCGAAGAGGAGGAGGGAAACGACAATGGATGAGTCGGTCATCTGGCTGACGTTCTTCGTGCTGAGCGCGTTCGTCGGCGTCGAAGTGATCTCGAAGGTGTCGACGACACTGCACACGCCCTTGATGTCGGGTACGAACGCCATCCACGGCATCATCTTGATCGGCGCGATCTTGGTCGCCGGCACAGCCGATTCGACCGGCACTCTCATCGTCGGCCTCGTCGCCGTGCTGCTCGCAGCCATCAACATGGCCGGCGGGTTCGTCGTGACCGACCGGATGCTCGAGATGTTCGGCGGCCCGAAGCGTACGCCCAAGACCGACGCCGACGGAGACGCCGCATGACACCGACGTGGATCCAGCTCGGCTACCTCGCCGCGGCTGTCTGTTTCATCCTTGCGCTCAAAGGTCTCTCGGGTCCGCGTACCGCTCGCAACGGCAACCTGATCGGCGCGGCCGCTGCGGTGTTCGCGACGGTCATCGTGTTCTGGCAGCAGGACCTCGACCATCAGGTGCCCATCGTCATCGCGATCCTCGTCGGCACCGCGATCGGCGTACTCGGTGCGCGCCGGGTGCAGATGACGCAGATGCCGCAGCTGGTCGCGCTCTTCAACGGTGTCGGCGGCGGTGCCGCTGCGTTGGTCGCCTTGCTGGAGCTGCACGAGTTCCATGAGTTCGCCGATGTCGAATGGTTCACATCGGCCGCGACGGTCTTCACCATTGCAGTCGGCGGAATCAGCTTCGCCGGCTCGATGGTGACGTTCGCGAAGCTGCAGGAGCTGATGACGACCCGCCCGGTCATCTTCCCCGGCTTGCCGTTCGTATTCGGTGGCGCCTTCGTCATCGCGCTCGTGCTGTGCGTGCTGATCGTCGCCGAACCCAGCATGTGGGTCGGCATCATCCTTGCACTGTTCGGCTTGGCGCTCGGCGTACTGCTCGTGCTTCCGGTCGGTGGAGCGGACGTACCGATCGTCATCTCGCTGCTCAACGCGTTCACCGGACTGACTGTCGCCGCAAGCGGGTACGTACTCCAGAACACCCTGCTGCTCGTCGCCGGTACGCTCGTCGGCGCCTCGGGCACACTGCTGACGATCATGATGGCGCGGGCGATGGGTCGCTCGGTGCTCAACACATTGTTCGGTGCGCTGAAGGGTGGGTCGACGCTCGGCGCGGGTTCGGCGAGCGACCGGCCCGTACGCTCGGCCAACCCCGAAGACATCGCGATCCTGCTCGCGTACGCCCATCGGGTCATCATCGTTCCCGGCTACGGACTTGCCGTCGCGCAGGCACAACACACGCTGCGCGAGCTGGTGGATCTACTCGGCGAGCGTGGGATCGACGTCGACTATGCGATCCATCCCGTTGCCGGCCGGATGCCCGGGCACATGAACGTACTGCTCGCCGAGGCACAGGTGCCGTACGAGCAGCTCGTCGAGATGGATGACATCAACGGGGAGTTCAAGCAGGCCGATGTGGTGCTCGTCGTCGGAGCCAACGATGTCGTGAACCCGGCCGCCAAGACGACTCCCGGTGCGCCGATCTACGGTATGCCGATTCTCAATGCCGACGAGGCGAAGCAGATCGTGTTCATGAAGCGGTCGATGCGTCCCGGCTTCGCGGGGATCGAGAACGAGCTGTTGTTCGATCCGAAGACGACGTTGCTGTTCGGCGATGCGAAGGACTCCATGAGCAAACTGCTGAACGGCGTCAAGGCGCTGTAGCCGGACCCCAGCCCCGCTGGGCCGCACGTTCTAGCCCCAAATCGGCGAAAATCGGGGCCGAAACGTGCGGCTCAGCGGGGCTGGGTTTCAGCGGCGGACGAGCTGACCGGAGCGGACCACCATCGCCGGCTCGCGCAGCGCACCGACCTTGTCGAACGGATCGGCGTCGGTCACGACCAGGTCGGCGCGGGCGCCGGGGCGGATGCGGCCGAGGTCGGGGCGCCCGAGCGCGTCGGCCGCCGTCGAGGTCGCCGCGCGCAGCGCCGTCGGGACGGGAACTCCGCAGTCGACGAGGGCGTCGAGCTCGGCCACCAGATTGCCGTGCGGCATACCGGGTGAGCCCGCGTCGGTGCCCGCGACGAGCGGAATGCCGGCGGCGAGCGCCATCGCGACGCTGGTGCGGTGAGCATCGACGACCCGTTCGGCCTTGCGAGCCGCGTACGCCGGTGCCGTACCGGTCTGCGCAGCGGCCGCGATCGTGCGGTAGATCGCCACCGTCGGGCAGAGGTACGTGCCGCGCTGCACCATGTCTTCGACGAGAGCGCCATCGAGGAACACACCGTGCTCGATGATGTCGATACCTGCGCGTACGGCGTCGCGGATGCCCTCCGTGCCAAGGGCGTGTGCCGCGACCTTCAGCCCGCGACGATGTGCTTCGCCCGCGAGCGCCGCCAGCTCTTCGTACGTGAGCTCTCCGTCGTGGACATCCTCGCCCTCCGGTCGCCCGTACACACCGCCGGTTGCCGCGGTCTTGATGATCTTCGCGCCCCGGTACGCCTGCCCGCGCACCGCGCGTACGACCGCGTCGACGCCGTCGCAGTGCACGCCCCAGAACGGGTCGTGGCCGCCCGTCATGATCACGGTCTGCCCAGCCGCCACAATGCTCGGGCCCTCGAGCACTCCCGAGTCGACCGCACGCGCGACCGCAATCGCGACATCCCAGTTGCTGCCGAGGTCGACGATGGTCGTCACTCCGGCGGCGAGATGCTCGCGGGCATGCGCTGCAGCGCGCAGCACGGTGAGCTGTTCACCGTCGGCCTCGACTGCCTCGGCGGGGTCCTGGCCGCTCGACCACACCAGGTGCGCATGTGCGTCGATCAGGCCCGGCAGTACGTACCGCCCCGCGAGGTCGACCTCGCGGTCATCACCAGTAGTCGTAGGCGCCGCGCCGGGTGAATGCACTGCCTGGATCTCACCGTCGGCGCACACGATGTCTGCCGGGCGAACGCCGTCGGAGTCGCCGTCCCAGTACGAGGCGTTGCAAAGTGTCAGCATCACCGGTCCGCCAGCCGGTCGACGACAACGGAGCCCGCCTTCACGACGGCAAGTACGTTGCGCTCCGGGTCGGCCAGCACATCGGTGTCGCTCAACGGGTCGCCGTCGACGACGAGCAGATCGCCATGCGCGCCAGGCGCGAGCGTACCGATCTCCCCCTCCATCCGGAGCAGCTCCGCGGCGTTCACCGTCGCCGACCTGAGTACGTCGGCGGCCGGTTGGACCTGACCGCGGATGCGAAACTCCTCGCTCTGATGTACGTGCATGTCACCGAGCAGATCGGTGCCGAAGACGACCGAAACCCCACCACGCCAAGCACGTTCGAGCGCGGCGAGGCCGGCATCGCGTACGTCCGCGACCTTCGCCTGGCTTGCGGCCGGGAGACCGGCGGCCGCTCCCTCGCGGGCAAGGAACTCGTACGTCGTGAGCGTGGGAACGAGGTACGCGTCGTGCTCCACGAGCAACGCGATCGACTCGTCGTCGATCAGGTTGCCGTGTTCGATGCAACGAACTCCCAGCCGCAGTCCGCGGTTGACGGCGCGGGCGGTGTACGCGTGACCGGTGACGTAGCGGTTCGCCGCGTCGGCCTCCTCGACGGCAGCGAGGATCTCGGCATCGCTGAACTGGGTGGAGTCGACGCGATCCGTCGGTGACGCCACACCGCCGGACAGCATGATCTTGATGTGGTGCGCACCGGTACGCAACTGGTTGCGGGCATTCCGGCGTACTGCGTCGACCCCGTCGCACACCACGCCGAGCCCGGGGCAGCAGTGGTGGTCGTCGAGCGCCGCCCGGCCAGGTCCGCGCAGGTCGGCATGGCCGCCGGTTTGCGAGAGCGCCTTGCCGCCGAATACGACGCGAGGCCCGCGTACGAGCCCCTCGTCGACCGCCGCCGCCAGGCCGTAGTCGGCCCCGCCGACGTCGCGGACGGTGGTGAACCCACGCGACAACATTCCGTCGAGGATGCGCATCGTCTTTGCGGCGACGTAGTTCGGCGACCACTCCATCATCGCGCCGAGGTCCGCGGTCGCGGCCGTGACGTGGACATGGGCGTCGACAAGACCCGGCATGACCGTACGGCCGCCCGCGTCGAGCACCTCGGCGTCGTCCGGCGCCAGCTCAGCCCCGCCCACCGCCTCGATCCGGCCGTCGGTGATGAGTACGCGCCGATCGGGTATGAGTGATCCGGCGGCGACATCGCACACGGTGGCGTCGGTGATGAGCAGGCGTTCGGGCATGGGTTCTCCCTTGACTCGCGCGCGATGAAGGTGGCTCCTGGCCGATTGCACGCCACACTGTCATTGGATCCGCTGCAGAGTCAATGTTCATTGCGTACGATACTCGTACGCACTACCTGATGCGAGGGCAATTGTGAGCGCACTTCCGGACTGGGCGCGCGAGCGACTCGACGGGGGCCGGGTCGGCCCGGGCGCTGCACGGGTCATCGAGATCCTCGAGTTGCAGCCGCAGCTCGCGTCGTACGCCTCGACCGCCGAGATCGCAGAGCGTGCGGGCGTGAACATCGCAACGGTCGTACGCACAGCACAGGCGCTCGGGTTCAGCGGCTGGTCCGAGTTGCGGCAGGAGATCCGCAGCCGCTACCTCGCGTCGCTGTCGGCCGTCCAGGTCCTCAGTGAGCATCAGGTGCCCGGAGCGAGTCGTACCCGCGACGCGGTCCGTCAAGACATCGCCAATCTCGAATCGCTCGCCAACTCGATCGACCCGCGCGAGGTGGCGGCAATCGGTCGGGCGATCGCGGATGCGAAGCGCACAGTCGTGATCGGCAGCGGCAGCTTCGTTGCGCCTGGGCTCCAGTTGTCGCATGTCGGTCAGACGATGGGGCTCGACATCCGTTTCGGGCGCGGCGGCGGCACAACCCTGTTCAACGAGGTGGGCCTGTTGGGTGAGGGCGATGTCGTCGTGGCCTTCAGTTTCTGGTGGCTCGCTCGTGAGGTGCTGGAGGCGGCACGGATCGCGGCCGAGGCTGGTGCGTCGGTCGTGTTGCTCACGGACCGGCGCTCGACGCCGTTCACCGAACTCGCCGAGCACGCCGTGATCGTCGCGAGCGAGGGTGCGAGTACGTTCCCGTCGCTGACCGCGCCGATGGCCGCAGTGCACTGCATCCTCGCCGAGATCGCCGCGTACGACGAGGATCGGGTCCGAGCCTCACTCGCTCGGGCCGAGGCGATCTGGCGGGACAACGATCTGTTCGGCCCGAACTGACCCACGGTCGCCTGCTGGCGGCAACTGCTGGGATGTGTGACCTAATCACGCCGCACGTACGGCGATATCGATACTCTTGCGCCGCATCTGCGCCCGAACGGGGGGCGGCGTAGATCCGTGCGTTGAGGTGCCGAGCACCGCCCACCGAACAGAAGGAGTCCAGATGAATCGTCGCCTGTTTGCCACCTGTGTCAGCGCCGGGGTCATATGTGCCGTGGCGGCCCCGGTCGCCGATGCCGCTCCCACGCCGAACGCGGACGCCGAGCATGATTCGTCTGCGCCGCAAGGGCTGAGCGCACCTGCGCCGAAGCGGGTCGCGATCGTCGGCGCAGTCAAGAAGCCGAAACGGCTCACCATCAAGGGCTTGAACAAGTTCAAGCAGCACCGAGTCACGGTCAAGTACGCCGCCGGCGGCAAGCCCGAGCGGCATGAGTTCCGCGGGCCGAAGCTCGTCAAGGTGATGAACGCGTCGAAGCCTCGGTTCGACCCGGACGTGAAGAACCACGCGCTCGCGTTCGCTGTCTTGGCGACGGCAACCGACAAGTACCGCGCCGTCGTTTCGTGGGGTGAGATCGATCCCGAGTTCGCGAACAAGAAGGTTCTCGTCGCGACTCGCCAGGACGGCAAGAAGCTGAAGCGGCCGCGTCTGGTCGTACCGGGAGACACTGCGGGCGGGCGCTACGTGAGCGACCTGTTGCGTCTTCGGCTCGTCGACGTCACCAAGCGCTGAGGGTTCGCCTCGCGGCTCGAATGCATTGTTCGACATTCGAGTCGCGATGCAACAATCATTGACGTACGGCGCCTGAGCAGTAACCATTGCGTACCACATCGGGACGAGTCACCCGGAGGTACGAATGCAGACGGTCCACATCGTAATCCTGATCGCGTACCTCGTCGTCATGGTCGTCGTCGGCGTGTGGTTCAGCCGGCGCCGCCACGTCAGCTCGGGCGACGACTTCATGTTCGCCGGTCGTTCGCTGCCCAAGCCGGTGCTGATCGGCACCCTGCTCGCCACCTGGGTCGGCTCCGGGACGATCATCGGCGGTGCCAACTTCGCGTACACCTATGGGCCGCTTGCGTCGATCTTCTTCCTCGCGGGCACGCCCGTCGGAATCCTGGTGCTCTACTACGTGTCGCGGAAGGTGCGCTCCGCGTCTCGGTACACCGTGCCCGAGCTGCTCGAGGCGCGCTTCGGCCTCTCCGCTCGGATGATCGCGGCCGGCATCACCTTGCTGGCGTACACGGGCATCGTCGCGTACCAGTTCACCGGCGGCGGCTACATCGTCAGTCAGATCACCTCTCTGTCGACCGGCGAAGGCACCCTGTTGGTCGCCGTGTTGGTGACCTTCCTGGCGATCGGGGGTGGGTTGTTCTCCGTTGCGTGGACAGACTTCCTGAGCGCGCTGGTGATCGTGTTCGGGCTCGTCATCGCGATCCCGATCGTCATCGGCGGAGACGTCGGCGGGTTCGGGGCGTACTGGGACGACCTGCCGGAGTCATCGACGACGCTGACGGGCGGACTGAGCGCGCTGCAGCTGCTCGGCTACTTCCTACCGTTGTTCTTGCTCATCCTCGCCGACCAGAACATGTACCAGCGGCTCACGGCTGCACAGGACGAAGGCACCGCGCGCAGCTCGACCGCGGGCTTCTTCTTCAGCAGCTTCCTGGTCACGGTGCCGGTTGCGATCCTGGGATCCGCGGCGGTGATCCTGATGCCGAGCATCAATCCCGACACTGCGATTCTGTCCTTGGCTTCCGAGCATTATCTGCCCTCGGTGATCGGCGGGCTCGTGCTCGCGGGTGCCCTGGCCTTCATCGTCACGACCGGCTCGTCGTTCCTGCTCTCGGGTGCGAGCAACGTCGTGTACGACGGCTTCGCGCGATTCTCGAAGCGTGAGCTGGCAGACGGGAGTCGCCTACGCATCCACCGCGTCACCGTGCTGGCGATCGCCGCAACGGCCTACGTACTCGGGAAGTTCTTCCCGACCGTCCTCGAACTCCAGCTGTACTCCTACACCGTCTACGGCGTCGCACTCGCTCCCCCGGTGCTTGCGGTGCTGCTGTGGAAGCGCGCGACCAAGGCCGGAGCACTCGCATGCATGGTGCTCGGCACCGTCGTGACGATCGTCTGGGAGGAGCTGGACCAGCCGATGGACGTCAACTCCGTGCTGATCTCGCTTCCCGTCGCCTTGATCGCGCTCATCGGGATCAGTCTGATCACCAAGCCCGCCGAGACGCAGATCGACGACTCCGTACGAGGAGCAAACCCGTGAACTTCGCCGACTATGACGCTCTGAGCTTCGACTGCTACGGCACGCTCATCGACTGGGAAGCCGGAATCGCAACAGTGCTTGACGCCTGGGCACAAGACGTCGGTGTCGAGTTGGACCGCGAGGCGCTGCTGACCGCGTACTCCGGCCACGAGGCGCGTACGCTCCGCGAGTCGCCGTCGATGCTCTACCCGGAGGCGTTGGCGACGAGCATGCGCGCACTCGGGGCTGAGCTCGGGGTGCCGGTCTCCGATGCGTGGGCCGCCCGTTTCGGCGCGTCGGTGCCGGACTGGCCGGCCTTTCCCGACTCACATGATGCGCTCGTCCGGCTGGGAGAACGGTTCTCGTTGATCATCCTGTCGAACGTCGACCGCGGCAGTTTCGAGGGTTCGCGCAGACGACTCGACGTCACCTTCGACCATGTGATCACCGCGCAGGACGTCGGCTCGTACAAGCCGTCGCCGCGCAACTTCGACGCCCTCGAAGAACTTCGCGTACGAGAAGGGATCGGCGACGGCCGGTTGCTCCACGTCGCGCAGAGCCTGTTCCACGACCATGTGCCGGTGAAGCGGATCGGACTCCCGTCGGTGTGGATCAACCGACGGCACGACCGGCCTGGCTGGGGTGCGACACCCGATCCGGGAACAACGGCGCATCCGGACTGGGAGTTCCCGAGCATGGCGGCGTTCGCTGCAGCAGCCGCCCCGTGAGGCGGTCAGTCGACGACGCCGTACAGCCGGTCGCCCGCGTCGCCGAGACCGGGAACGATGTAGCCGAGCTCGTTGAGCTTCTCGTCGAGTGCCGCGGTGACGAGCGTGATGGGAACGTTGGCGCTCTCGAGGTCGGTCTCGACGCGGGCGATGCCCTCGGGTGCGGCGAGTAGGCACACCGCGGTGATGTCGTTGGCGCCCCGCTCGACCAGGAAGTCGATCGACGCCGACAACGTGCCACCGGTAGCGAGCATCGGGTCGAGCAGATAGCACTGCCGGCCGGCGAGGTCGTCGGGCAGGCGCTCGGCGTACGTCGATGCCTCGAGGGTCTCCTCGTTGCGGATCATCCCGAGGAACCCGACCTCGGCGGTCGGCAACAGCCGCTGCATACCCTCCAGCATGCCGAGGCCCGCGCGCAGAATCGGCACGACCAGCGGCTTCGGATTCGTCAGTTTCACGCCGTCGGCGGGCGCAACGGGCGTCTCGACGCGCACGGGTTCGGTGCGCACGTCGCGCGTGGCTTCGTACGCGAGCAGGGTGACGAGCTCCTCGGTAAGGCGACGAAACGTCGGAGAGTCGGTGCCGACGTCACGCAGGGTCGTGAGCTTGTGCGAGATCAGCGGGTGGTCGGCCACATGAATGCGCATGCGCGAAGACTACTTCGAAATGTACTACCAACCTGCTGCCTGGTCTGTCACGATCTAGATGAGTGAGTCTGAATGGTGCCGGTGAAGTGAGCGGTGTATCCGCGCCCGGTCCGGCAAGGCGCAGGAGCGACGATGGAGCTGAATCCTCCCTCGAGCGCCTGCAACGCGGTCGGTCGGGATGCGGGACGCCGCGAATCAGGCAGCATTCCGACTCGGTCATCTAGGGTGGTGGCACCCGGCCGCGCGGATTGACGGAGGATCGCATGGCGGAGGACTCGGTCGACTACGCCGTCGTCGCATACCGCGAAGAGGGGATCTGGCAGGTCGCGCCGCTGCCGCGGGCCGTCGGCGAAGACATCGACGATCTGATCACCGCACTGCGACCGTGGCCGGGAGACGTCGGCGTACTCGGGCTGGTGTCGGTCGACGAGGACTTCTTCGTACTCGCCAGGGTTGCCGGAGAAGACGTACGCGTGTTCCTGAGCGACGTGACCGCGGTGACCGAGTGGCCGCTCGCGAGCAGCATCGCCGACTACCTCGACCTACCCGATCCCGACGACGACGAGGAACCCCAGCCGGCCGGTGACTCCGACGTGGTCGCGGAGTTCGGCATGTCCGCGGTCGACCTCGCCGTGCTGTGCGATGACGAAGAGCTCTACCCCGACGAGATGCTGTCCGATATCGCCGAGCGGCTCGGCTTCGGCCCGCAGCTCGACTCGATTCTCGATACGGCGCGCGCATGACGGGTGCTGCATGGATCGACGCCATGCGGGCCGCACTGCAGGAGGCGGCCGTGGCACGTACATCGGCCGATGTGCCTGTCGGCGCCGTCGTCGTCGACGCTGCCGGCGAAGTCGTCGGGCGTGGCCACAACACCCGCGAACGCGACCACGATCCGTTCGGTCATGCGGAGATGGTCGCCATGCGTGCGGCCGCTGCCGCGGCGAACAGCTGGCGGATGGATGAGTTCACGCTCGTCGTCACCCTCGAGCCCTGCACGATGTGTGCGGGTGCACTGGTCTCGGCCCGGGTCGGGCGGCTCGTCTTCGGCGCGTTCGATTCGAAGGCCGGGGCCGTCGGGTCATTGTGGGATGTCGTACGCGACCGCCGGCTCAACCATCGGCCAGAAGTGATCTCCGGCGTACTGGCGAGCGAGAGCAGTGACCTGCTGCGGGAATTCTTCGCCGAGCGGCGTACCGACTGACCGAGCGCGCCACCGGAGCCGAGATGCGACGCCGGCGAACGATCTAGTACCCTCGTCGGCGGTAGCGTGTCCGAGCGGCCTAAGGAGCACGCCTCGAAAGCGTGTGAGGGGTAACCCCCCTCCGTGGGTTCAAATCCCACCGCTACCGCGCATGGGTTCTGCGGCCCCCGAGCGAAGCGAGCGGGGTCCGCAGAACCCTTTTCGTTTGCCGAGGATGCCGCTGTGCCGGTGCCTCAGTAGTCGGTCTCGGCGAGGTCGTCGGCTCGTCGCGCGTTCATCACCGACCAGTTGTCGACGCGGGCCGACGCCTCGGTCAGCGAGAGCTCGGACGTGCGTTGCAGGAGCGTGACGGCCTCGGCCTTGCGGCCTTCGTCAACGAGGCGATGGACCTCGGTCATCGCCTCCTCAGTGTGCGGCTGGAGGCGTGCGGCTGGTCGTCGGCGGCGTTGGTCGACTCGTTCGATCACGTTGCCGGAGGCGTTGGGCTCTTCGCGCGAATTACGCCGTGTGGTGATGACGACGTACGCGAGTCCGAGCGCGATGCCAAGAATGATTGCTATCGCCCAGCTAGGAAACACCGGGCCGACTCTACCCGAAAATCACCGTCTGACCAGGGCAGATGCCAGTTCGGCGACTTTCGCTACTGTCCGTGATCAGGTCGGCGACCCGTCCCTACAGATGCTCACCGAGTGTGCGGCCGGACGCGTTCGAGGCCGACTGTCTCTTGGCTATGCGAACATGTGTTCGTGAGCGAGGAGGCTATCCTGCATGCCGATCTCGATGCGTTCTACGCATCGGTCGAGCAGCGCGACGATCCGAGCCTGCGCGGCAGGCCGGTCATCGTCGGCGCCGGTGTGGTCCTTGCTGCGAGCTATGAGGCCAAGGCGCGCGGCGTGCAAACGGCAATGGGCGGGCGGCAGGCATTGCAGTTGTGCCCCGACGCCGTGGTGGTCTCGCCGCGTATGTCGGCGTACGTCGAGGCGAGCCGGGCGGTCTTCGAGGTGTTCGCCGACACCAGCCCGATCGTCGAGGGTCTGTCGATCGACGAGGCGTTCATCGACGTCGGCGGTCTTCGTCGGCTCCGCGGGCACCCGGCCGACATCGCCGCGACTCTGCGCAACCAGGTACGCCGTGAGGTCGGGTTGCCGATATCGGTCGGCGTCGCGCCAACGAAGTTCCTCGCGAAGATCGCAAGCGCGGTCGCCAAACCCGACGGTTTGCTCGTCGTACCACCTGGAGGCGAGCTCGAGTTCCTGCACCCGTTACCGATCGAGCGTCTATGGGGTGTCGGCCGGGTGACGTCGGCACGGCTACGGGCGCGCGGCATCACGACGGTCGCCGACCTGGCTGCGGTCGGCGAGGACGGCCTTGCGCGCATGGTCGGACATGGCGCCGGGCGACACCTCCACGCGGTCGCCAACAACCGCGACCCGCGGCGCGTCGAGACGGGCCGCCGGCGCGGTTCGATCGGTGCTCAGCACAGTCTGGGTCGCGCGCAACCGACGGCCTCGGACCTCGACGCGGTGCTGCTCGCCCTTGTCGATCGAGTGTGCCGTCGGCTGCGCAAAGGTTCGCGTACGGCGCGTACCGTGACGCTTCGGCTGCGATTCGACGACTACACCCGGGCGACGCGCTCGCACACGATGTCCGAATCGACCGACCGCACCGAGATCGTCGTCGAGGCCGCGAGGTCGCTTCTACAACAGGCGCGGCCGGTGCTCGAATGCAGCGGTATCACGCTGCTCGGTGTTGCCGTCTCCGGATTGTCGTCCGCGCCGCCACAACTGGAGCTTCCCCTCGAAACCGGGCCGCCCCGTGAGCTCGATACGGCAATCGACGCCGTACGAAGCCGGTTCGGCTCTGCATCGCTCGACCGTGCGGTGCAGCTCGGCCGACGCGACCCGCTCGAGGTGCCGCTGCTGCCCGATTAGGGTGCGGGCGGTTTTCGTGCTTTGCCGGCGACCACCCGCCTGCCGACGACGTCGCGCTAGCGCTCGCAGCGGGGTGCGGCCGTACGCGGGGCGGTCGCGAGGAACAGCACACTGGCGAGCGCCGCAATCGACGCGAGGACGAGGAACGAACGCGACTGGCTGCCCGTGAGCCCGGCGATCAGCGTGCCCGCGAAGGGTGCGACCGCCATCGCGGTCATGATGGGGGCGGTGAGTACGCCGTTGAGTCGGCCGAAGTTCGTCGTGCCCCACCGGTCGCTGATCGCGGTCGCCTGGATCAGCGTGTACGCGCCGCGACTCACGCCGACGGCCATGGAGATGATCACCAGTGCGGCGTACGGACCGGGAAGGATCGCGAGCAGCGCGGTACTGGCGGCGACCGCAGCGAAGATGATCGTGCCGCGCGCGGTCGCGCTCGTCCTAGCGGCGAAGCGCGCGTAGCCGAGTCTGCCGCAGACCTGACCGACGCCGCCCATCCCGAGTGCCACCGCGCCCTGGGTCGCGGTGTAGCCGCGTTCGATGAACAGCGGCACCAGATTGATCACCACCGCGAAAACGGAGAACGCGGTCATGCTCATCGCAATCGCGAGCAGGATGAACGTACGTGAACCAAGCACACCGCGTACGTCCGGGGCGTCGCGCTCAGCGTCGGTCGACTGGCTGTGCCGAGAGACCCACGGCTGTGCGAGGCCGAACCAATGCGCCGGAACCGTGACGATGGTGAGGATCGCCAACAACACCAGGTACGTGTGACGCCAGCTCACCGCAGACGAGATCGAGGCGGTCAGCGGCGCGAAGACGGTGCTCGCCAGCCCGCCGACGAGGGTGAGCGCCGTCAACGCGCGTACGCGGTGCTCACCAGCCCAGTGGGTGAGTGCGGCGAATGCCGGCGGGTACAGCACCCCGGCCATTGCGGCGCCCGCGCCGATCCACCCCAACAGGAACACCGCGTACGTCGGGGAGGCGGCAACGGCCACGATCGCCGGTATCGCCAGCAGCGACCCCGAAGTCATGATCGAGCGCGGCCCGAACCGGTCGATGCGGTGTCCGACGTAGATCCCGCCGAGACCGGCGGCGATCTGCCCGGCGGAGAAGGCCGCCGTCACCGCAGCCGCCGGCCAGCCGGTGTCGTGCGCGATGCTCGGGGCGAGCACCGGGAACGCGTAGTAGAGCACGCCCCAGCTGGTGATCTGGGTGAGACACAGAACCGCGACAACGCGCCGCAGCGCGCCAGTTTCGAGTACGCCCGGAGCGGTTGCTGGCGGTCCCACTCGACCATCCTGCCTCCGATCGTCTGCGGCTCGGCGGGCGCGGTGTCGCACAGCCGCCCGCGGGACCTCAGCGGCAACGCACTAGAGTTGACCGGGCGTAGCGCGAGGGGAAGTGTGTGGATATAGGCGAGCTGGACCTGGTCCTACTCGTCGCGCCCGCAGTCCTCCTCGGTGCCATCTTGGCGGTACGCCTGTCCGTACGCGCCGGTCTGCCGACCCTGTTGATGTACCTCGGCATCGGACTGTTCCTCGGCGACGGAGTCGTCGGGATCGAGTTCTCCGACGCTGACCTCGCTCATGCTCTCGGCTTCGGCGCGCTCGTGTTGATCCTGGCCGAGGGCGGTCTTTCGACCAAGTGGTCGCAGATCCGACCGAGCATCACACTCGGCCTTCTTCTCGCCACGATCGGTGTCGTGGTCAGCGTCGCGGTCGTCGCGCTGGCGGCGCACTATCTACTCGATCTGAGCTGGGAGACGTCCGTGCTGATCGGCGCGGTGACGTCTCCGACCGATGCGGCAGCGGTGTTCTCGGTCCTGCGCAACGTACCGCTCAAATCGTCGGTGCTGGGCACGCTCGAGGCGGAGTCCGGGCTCAACGACGCACCGACTGTGCTGATCGTCGTTGCCGTCAGCTCCGGGCTCGCACAAGAACACTCGCTGGTCGTCCTCGCCTTGCTGATCGTGTTCGAGCTCGTGGCTGGTGCATTGATCGGCTTCCTGATCGCGTGGATCGGCGGGTGGCTGCTGCGCGGCGCCGCGTTGCCCGCTGCCGGTTTGTATCCACTCGCGGTGCTGGCGTTCGCGGTGCTGGCGTACGGCACCGCATCGTCGCTGCATGCAAGTGGGTTCGCAGCGGTCTACGTCGCGGCCCTCGTACTCGGCAACGTCGAGCTCCCGCACCGGGCGGCGACCCGCTCGTTCGCCGAAGGTGTCGGCTGGCTCGCCCAGATCGGGCTGTTCGTCATGTTGGGCCTGCTGGCGACGCCGGAGCGACTCGAGTGGTGGCACGCGGTGGCGGCACTCGTCGCAGGCTCGGTGCTGACCTTCTTGGCTCGTCCGATCTCCGTGGCGGCATGCGGCATCTGGCTGCGCGTGCCCTGGAACGAACAAGCGTTCCTCGGTTGGGCAGGTGTACGCGGCGCGGTCCCGATCGTGCTCGCGACGATCCCGCTCGCGCATGGCGTGGTCGACGCCGACAACATCTTCGACATCGTCTTCCTGTTCGTCATCATGTTCACGTTCCTGCAGGCGCCGACCCTCGGGTGGTCGGCGCGCAAGCTCGGCGTCAGCGCTGAGGAAGAGGCGCGCGACGTGGAGATCGATGCCGCCCCGCTCGAGCGCGTTTCGGCAGATCTGTTGGAGATCCACGTACCCAAGCAGTCGAAGATGGTTGGCGTCGAGGTCGAGGAGTTGCGGTTGCCCGGGGGAGCGAGCGTCGCGCTGGTCGTACGAAACACCGAGACGATGGCTCCGACGCGGACGATGCGCATTCGGCCCGGTGACGACCTGCTCATCGTCGCTCCGCGACGCGCTCGCGAACGCGTCGAAGCGCGGCTGCGTGGCGTTGCCAAGTACGGTCGCCTCGCGGGCTGGCGTACGAACGACTCGTTCTGAGCGGCTCGCGACCGTCAGTCGGTGTCGGGGGTCGCCTCGATCGGCACGCAGATTTCGAGCTTCTCGTCGACGGGCACGCTCGAGCGTGCCTCGCGATCCAGCCCGACGAACTGGTCGCCCACCACGACGCCGATGCTGCCCGTGTCAGTGGCTTCGCCCTTCTTGACGCGAACCTTGCCGCGGAACTGGTCCTTGAGCAGATCCGTCATCGCACCGTCGGGACGGTCGGTCACGATCGTGACGTTACGCGCTTTCACGTCGATGTCGGTGGCGTTGCCGATGACGCCGCGCTGGTAGCCGAACCGGCTCAGGCGGCGTTGCGTCTGGCTCGCGAGACCGGAGATGGATCCGGAGTTGTACACGTCGACGGTCACTTGCTCGCGGGACAACTTGCTGCCGGGCTCGAGGGTGACCTCCCGGCAGGTGGGTTCCGATTCGTCGTTCTGCAGCGAGAGCTCGGGGATCGGCGCGGTCACCAGCCGGAATCCGGCGACGATGCCGACGACGAACAGCACAGCCAGCGCGGTCAAGGTGACCGCGACGCGGGAGTGCTTCATGGCTTGTCCTTCATCGCGAAGACGCGCGCGTGCAGCACGAGCCGCTGCTGCAATGCCGCACGCAGGGCGCGATGGAGCCCGTCTTCCAGGTACAGTTCGCCCCGCCAACGTACGACATGGGCGAACAGGTCACCGAAGTAGGTGGAGTCCTGCGAGAGCAAGGTGTTCAGATCGAGCGAGGACTTGATCGTCACGAGATCGTCGAGCCGGACCTGTTGCGGCGGCAGCTTCGCCCACTCGCTCTGGGACAGACCATGGACGGGGTACGGCTGCCCGTCGCCGACTCGTTTGAAGATCATCGTCTCGTAGTGTAGGCAATCGCCGCTCAGATCCGATGGAACCACCCGGGGTGAGCGGCCATCTCACCGAATCGGTTACGCCGTTCACTCGCCCGTGGAGGTAGATCATTTCTGGAGTCAGGGTTCCGCTCGTGGCGTTGGGTGCTGCCCTCGTACTAGCGTCCGGCTGCACGTCCGGAGACGACGCCGACCCACCAGAGCAAGAGACCAGGATCGCGTACGAAAGCGGAGTCTCGACGCCGAAGGATCGCGACGAGGATGCTGTGCACGCTTCGCTGGCTCGCCTGGACCCGTGTGCGCTCATCGATCCCGCGGGCGCCTCGGTGAAAGGTTTCTCGAAGGGGAGCGAAGTCAGTGTCGACGGCCCGCACGTGTGCGAGGTCGATTCACCGCGGTCCGGCGAGGTACGTGTCGTACTCGGTGTCGAGCTGGGAGCTGAGGACCGCTACACCCGTGACCTACAGACGATCGGCGGCGCCAAGGCGTACGTCGACAACAGCGACAGTACGTTCTGCCGCGTCGCGCTGCCGGTCAGCTTCACCCACGTAATCGAGTTCGTCGGGAGCGGCAGCGCGGTCGGCTCTGACGCCTGTACGTCGACGACGGGCATCGCCGAGGTTGCGGCGACGCGACTGGAGCAAGCGGAGTCCTTCGAGCAGCCGGAAGGGCCGTCGCGTGCGAGTGCCTGCGCGATCCTGGGCGAGGCGGTCGATCTGAAGAAGAACCGAGAGTTCAGGTCGGGCGATGACTTCCTGGCCGGAATGGACAAATGTGGCGTGTGGGAGGCTCCCGACGCGGAGGCCGATGGGGCCGGACTCCAATTCGAGCCCGTCGCGCCCGAGCAATACCTCGAGATCGAGTACCGCACACCTCCGAACGACGAGTTCCCCAGGAGCTTCGGCACGGTACGTGGACGCAAGCTGAACGGCTACGACTCGGGTGGCTGCGTACTCGCCTGGAACGAATGGGACGGTCCGAAGGAGGCGGGCGAGAAGCTCGTCGCACGGTTCCAGGTCAGTGCGTCGAAATGCCCGGCCGCAAAGCGTTTGGTCTCGGCCGTGACGAAGGTCGTCGACGACGGACCCCCGGAGCCGGACGGCACGCAAGAGCCGATCCTGTACGGGCCGGACGAGGAAGACGTCGGCGCGCCAGGGGGATGCGTCGATCTGGCGGAGTACGAAACGGCCGACTGCAAGGCGTATGCCGATTCCGAGGTGGAAGACATCGACCTTCCCAGTGACGGCGAAGACCTCGTACGGGCAGGCGCTGAGGATCCGCAGGTCGGATGTGCGATCGCACTCGACGCCGTACGCGAGCACTTCGGCGACGAAATGGCTCCGATCACGGCGGTCAACGGCACTGACCTCACCGGTCAACCGGCGTACATGTGTGGGTTCACCGAGCCCACGCACAGTCGTCAGGTCTGGATCGATCTCGTACCCGAGCCGATGCCGGACGAGCCCGGCTCGCAGATCGACGGACACGACGCGCACGATGTGACGACTGCGAGTGAGGGTACGCGCGACCTCTGGATCACGATCGGCGATGACGCCGAGACTGACGGGCATGTCTACGCCAAGGCCATCGTGACGCCGGATCGGAGTGCTGGCTTGGACTCCGACGCACCGGTCGACGAGGCGCCCTTGGATGACCTCGACGATGCGATGACGGACGTCATGGCCAAGCACTTCTAATTGCTACCACCTGATGGTCGGGTACAGCTAGGTGCGCCAGGAGGCGAGCGTACGACTACTCGCGAACTCACACGACTCGCCGCTGAGTGGGTCGGTGAACGCGATCGAGCGCGCCAGCAGCTGCAGCGGGTTCGTGAAGTCGTTGTCGGCGACCTCGCGGATCTCGGGGTAGTAGTTGTCGCCGATGATCGGGATTCCGAGGGTGTTCAAATGGGCACGTAGTTGGTGCGTACGCCCGGTGTGCGGTCGCAGCCGGTAGAGACCGCGGTCGTCGCGTACGTCGAGCAGCTCGACGTACGTCTCGCTGTTCGGCTCGCCTGGGACGGTCTCGGCGCGCAGAACGCCCCGCCGCTTGATGATTCGCGTACGGACCGTACAAGGCAGGCTGAGTTTCGGATCGACTGGCGCGACTGCCTCGTACACCTTCGTGACGGTGCGATCTGCGAAAAGCTCGTGGTACGCGCGGCGTACCTCCGGTCGTACGGTGAAGATCAGCACGCCCGCGGTCAGCCGATCGAGCCGATGGGCCGGCGCAAGGTGAGGCAGGTCGAGGTCGCGGCGCAGTCGGACGAGCGCCGTCTCCATCACGTGTCGTCCGCGCGGCATCGTGGCGAGGAAGTGTGGTTTGTCGATGACGAGCAGGTTCTCGTCGCGATGGACGATCTCGACCGGGTACGGCACCGGTGTTTCGGCCGGCGGGTCGCGGTAGAGGAAGATCGAGCGGCCCGGGACGTACGCCGCCGTCAGGTCGATCGGGTGGCCGTCTGCGTCGTACACCTCGCCGGCCGCGAACAGTTCGCGTACTCGGGACGCCGCCTCGGGAAACCGGTTCAGCAGGTACGCGCCGACGGTAGGCCATTCGTCGGCTACCGGCAGGCGTATGCGGGACGCGGCCAGCCCGTTGCGCAGGGGCAGCGGCGAATCTGGCATGCCTCACGGTATCGCCGCCCACGCGTTGGTCGACCTGTGATTGATGACTCTGCGTAACCTTGTAACACCGGTGTCGTTTGATTCGGTATCACTGTTGTGGCCTCAACGGACGATCGAGGTGCCCGGGTCTCACGAGGACCCGCGGCGCAGACGCCCGCTGGCATTTGTCGGTCCGAATCCTGCGTCTCGAAGGTACAGGTGAAACGATGTCAGTCCTGGAACACAAGTCGAGCCTGCGAAGCGTGATTGAGTTCCATCGCGCTCGGCTCGTCGCGTTGGACAACTGGGGCACGGCGCAAGCGGCGCTCTCGACCTCCGACGATCCTGTCGGTTCCGTTTCGCGCGCACTCGGCATCACCGCGCTCGGTGCGCACTCTGTGATCGCGATGCTGCGCGGGCAGCGTCCCGACCGCGCCGTGATTGAGCGCGAGGTACGAAAGCTCGAGCGCCTCGAGGCTGTCGCCCGCAGGCACGAGGGCGTACGGCGTCGGCGCGCGGTTGCACGCACGGGGGTGCGACACGCACTTGTCTGAACGCTGAGGCACCAGCAGCACACGCCCGGTAGGTCCGACGTCGGACCCGCCGGGCGTTCGCGCGTACCGGGGGTGCGAGGATCTTCGCTCACAACTGGAGAGGACCAGGATGCGCAAGCTCACGTACTACGTCGCAAGCACGATCGACGGTTTCGTTGCCGGACCGGACGGAGGCGATCCGAGCGGGCCCGGCGGGTTCTGGGCACCCGGCGAGGACTACGTGGGCCATATGGTCGCGAACTACCCGGAGACGTTGCCCGGCCCGGCACATGAACCGCTCGGGATCACCGAGCCGGGCACGCGGTTCGACACAGTGGTCGAGGGGCGCGCTTCGTACCAGATCGGACTCGACGCGGGTGTGCCGGACGCATATCCGCATCTGCATCACGTCGTGTTCTCGCGCACGCTGGAGAGCGTTCCGGCGACCGATGTCGAGTTGGTGTCGACCGACCCCGTCGAGAAGGTTCGGGAGCTCAAACAGCAGGCAGGTAAGGGAATCTGGCTGGTCGGCGGAGGTACTCTCGCGGGCACGCTGTACGACGAGATCGACGAGCTCATCATCAAACTCAGCCCGATCACGGTGGGCACGGGCATCGGCCTGTTCGGGCCGAATGCGAAGTTCGAACCGGCGAACTGGGAGCTGACCGACACGGCTGCGTTGCCGTCGGGTGTGTTCTTCCTGACGTACTACCGAAAAAAATAGTCTAGACCTGAACCGCTTTGTTCATACGATGATCCCATCGTGTTGGCGGACCGTACGCCGCGGAACGTTTGCCTGACCGAATGAACAGGGATCTTCGAATGCGACTAATCGCACCAGCTGCGCTCGTCACCGCATCGGCGCTCGTCGCCGCCTTCCCCGCCGTCGCATCGGGCGAGCGGTCGGCCACCGACAAGCCGCGGTCAGCGGCCGCGAAGCCGTCGATGACTAAGCTCGCTCCGGGGGTCCGCCTGGAACGCCACAAGTTCGGCGGCGCCGACGCCAACGATCGCTGGGCCGTGCACGTGTATCTGCCTGGGACGCTTTCGGGCCCGCTCGACGAGGCCGACACTGCGCTCGGCTCGCGCAAGATCGCGGACCGCGTAGCGACGGCGTTGCGCGAGGAGGGATTCACTCCGAGGCTCGCCGCCGTTCGTACGCCGAACTTCTCCGACTACAAGGACCGGCGAATCGGCTGGACCGTACGCGCGGGGACATTTGTGACTGAAGCCGATGCGCAGGAGCGACTCGACGCGATCAGCGAGGCAGGCTTCAACGGTGGCTTGCGCTTCACTGCTCAGGACGGAAACGACGACAAGGCTCCGCAACGCGTGTATGTGGTGCGAGTGAACTTCAAGAAGTTCCGTGGGACGGTGGGCACCGGCCACGGTAAGACGGTGTTCGAGAAGGAGAAGCTGACCACCCTGCTCGACCAGTCCGGCGCGATCGCCGGCACGAACGCGCAGTGGTTCTACGAGAGCGGATCCGGTGGGCTGTACGTGAAGAACGGCAAGGTTCTGGGCACGGCGACGCGTGGCCGCGGCGGGGTGAAGATCACGAAGGGCGGGCGAAAGCTCGACGTCGGTTCGTACACTTCGAAGGTGGTGCTCGAGACGCGGCGGGATCGCGCGGTGCTCGACGCGGTCAACCGCGTGCCCGGCATCATCTGGAACTGCGGCGGGATCGGCGGTGACCAGCCGACGCAGCAGGCGCAGCACGATCTACGGTGCACCGACGACAGCGAGCTGGTGCGATTCACCTCTCGATGGGGTGAGACGCCCGCCGGCGACGGCGCCGAAGCCGTCGTGAACGGCAAGGGCAAGGTTGTCGCCGTCAACGACAGCCGTGGTGCGGCCGTCCCTCGTGGCGGGTCGACGGTTCAGGCGACCGGGGCGCGCGCGACCTGGCTGCAGCGTCATTTGCAGGTCGGTGAGAAGGTCGAGATCAAGCAGACGGTACGCAATGGGAAAGGCCGACGCGTCAAGCTACGCAAGGGATTGACGATCCTGCAGGTCGGTCCGACGCTCGTACGCAACGGCAAGATCGACGTCAACGCACGTGCGGACGGCCTGATCCGACAAGGCAGCGACAAGACGTTCACGTACAACTGGGGTTGCGGAGCAACCCGCGCTCGATGATCGGCATGGACAAGCGTGGCCGGTTGATGCTCGTCGTGGTCGACGGGCGTCAGGCCGGTTACAGCGAAGGGCTGAGCGTCATCGACACTGCCCGGATGATGAAGCGGCTCGGCGCGCGTGAGGCGTTGAACCTCGACGGCGGCGGCTCCAGCGTGATGGCGGTCAAGGGCAAGGGCATCGTCAACCGGCCTTCCGACGCGACCGGGCAGCGTTGGCTCGGCAACGCGTTCCTGGTCAAGCCGAAGTCCTAGTGCCCTGCGTTTGAAGTACCTTGACGTCTTTCGCCGCCAGGCGGCGCCCCGCGGCGTCCTCGTCGTCGGAAATAGGACCGACTATGACTGTCCTCCTCGTCCTTGCGGATGCATCCACCTGGACGACGCCTTCCGTAAAGCCACTTCAAACGCAGGACACTAGTTCGACAGCGGGCGGCGGGCGTACTCACCCGAGATGGGCGAGTACGTTGATGACCGTGCCGCCCGGGTCTTCGACGAAGAAGCGGCGCACGCCCCACGGCTCGTCGCGGATCTCGTACACGATGCGAAGTCCGCGCTCGACCGCCTGGGCGTGCGCCGCGTCGACGGCGGCGGCATTACCGACATCGACACCGAAACGCGGAGCCGGACTCTCCAGGTCGAGCGGTGGGATCAACACCTGTGCGGTCGGATTGTCCGGTGAGATCAACCCGAGGATCGGATCGTCCATTGCGACCTCGAGTCCGAGTACGTCGACGTAGAAGTCCCGCGACGCATCGGTGTTGTTCCCGTCCGCGTACGCGACGATCCTGGTGACGGGCATACATCGGCTCCTCTGCTCTGGCGTTCTTGGGTTGGCGTCCAGTGAGAGTCTGCCGCGGCCGGCGGTCGTACGTCTTGTACGAATCGGAATGCCTCCGGAAGTTCGGTGCGAGTTGCACCACGAACGCCCGATCGCGTGGTGCAATTCGCGCCAAACTCCATCGCCGCACTGTGCTGAGTGCAGCGTTGTCATCCCGGCGCAGTACGTTCCAGGGAGACGACCAGAGAGAAGGCCACGATGGATGTGATGGCGCTCGCTCGGCAGGAGCGATCGGAGCTAGCCGACTTTCTCGAAGGGCTGACTCCCGATGAGTGGGACGTGCCGAGCCTATGCACGAGGTGGCGCGTCCGCGATGTCGTCGCGCACATGATCAGCTATGAGGAGCACGGCCCGCGCGACGTACTTCGACGGATGACCAAGGCGCGGTTCAGGTTCAAGGATCTCAACGAGGTCGGATTGGCCGAGTACGCCGACTACTCGACGCATGACCTGATTGAGTTTCTGCGCTCGCATCTCGATCCGGTCGGCGCCACAGCCCGATCCGGCGGGAAAGTCGGTCTGGTCGATGCGCTGATCCATCACCAAGACATCCGCCGGCCGCTCGGCAAACCGCGAACCATCCCGACCGACCGCCTGCGTCTTGCCGTCGACTTCGCCGTCACCGCTCCGCCGCTTCGCGGGTTCTGGCACGCACGCGGCGTACGGCTGATCGCAACCGACCTCGACTGGTCGCGCGGCAGAGGTCCCGAAGCCAGCGGACCCGGCGAGGCGATCCTGATGACCCTCGCGGGCCGCGCCGGCGTCGCGCACGAGCTCACCGGGCCCGGCGCCGCCGTTCTCCAACGCCGCCTCGGCTGACCGCGCCGCCGCAGACACAGTCGCCTGCCGGCATCGTCGGCCTCCTGATCCGTAGGAGCGAGCGTCGGAGACGCTGAATCATCGGTACTGATCGGAAACGACGACGATCTGGTGCTCGTCCTCGTAGATGATCTTGCCCGGATTCTCACTCTCGACTCGTTCGCAGCAGATGCCGAGCACGCGGCACAGATCCAGGTAGCGCTCGGTTCGGTCGATCAGTTCAACGGCGTCTGCCTTGAACCACCCGGCCGCGGCCGGGTTGACACCGGGATCGTAGACGGTTCTGTCAACGGTGTTCGGGTCGGCGTAGTAGGCGTCGAACCAGTCGTTGTTCGTTCGGCGGAATGCCTCTTGCTCGCTCGTGAGCTGCCCGGACTTCGCCGCCGCGTTCACGAGCCCGAACACGCCGACGTATCTCCCTCGGGCGTCCGCATGCGGACTCTGGAACCGTACGAACCGGGTCATCCGCGCGGTATCGCTCACATGATGGTTCCTGTCCTGCCTCGGTCATAGCGACCCTGTCGGGCCACTTACACCGTTCCAGCGACAGTCCCGACAGGTCAGCGGTCCCCGTTGTTCGGCTTTGCGAGTCTGGCTCTGTGGATCAGGACGGCGAGCTGGACTCGGTTGCTGGTGTTCGTCTTCGCGAGGATGTCGCTGATGTAGCTCTTGATGGTGGGCATCGTGAGCGAGAGTCCGGCTGCGATTTCGGCGTTCGACTTGCCCTCCGAGACCGCGCTTGCGACTTGTAGTTCGCGTGCGCTGAGGGGGTGGAGTCTTTCGCGCGCCATGGTTTGGTCGGTCGTGTCGCGAGCGCTGTCGGCGACGATGGTGCGAAGTTGCGTGGCGATCTCGGGAGAGAAGCGGCTCTCTCCTCGTCGGGCTGCTCCGATCGCACGCACGATGTCTTCTGGCGGCGCGTGCTTGAGCAGGAACCCGATCGCTCCTGCTCCGATGGCATTCGTCACCAACTCGTTGTCGTCGAAGGTGGTCAACACGATGACCGCGGGGCGGTCCGGCACGTGCTGCAGCCGTCTGGTCGCGGTGATCCCATCGACGTTCTTCATCCGCAAGTCCATCAGGACGACGTGCGGTCGGCGCGCGGCGATGACACTGGGCACTTCAGCGCCGTCAGATGCTTCACCGACCACCCGGATGCCTTCCAAGCCATCAAGCATCGCTCGCAGACCCATTCGCACCAAGTCGTCATCGTCGACCAGGACGACGTGAGTTTCGTCGCTCATAGGCTCCACGGCAGCCTGCCTGTGATGACGAACTGATTTCCGACCGTCGTGGTCGTGAAGGTGCCACCCACGAGAGAGACGCGTTCTGCGAGTCCACGTAGTCCCGTGCCAGTTCCCGGGATGGGTCGGCTCGTAGCCGGGTGGGACCTGAGGAAGGTGCTCACCGTCACCATGACCTCGCCTGGGTCATCGGTCTGGACCACGACCTTGACTGGCGAACTTGGTGCGTGCTTACGCGCATTGGTCAACCCCTCCTGCACTATCCGATAGACGCTGGTCGCAGCAGCGTGATTTCTCGTGTTCGTCCTGTCCTCGCTCACTTCTTGGACGAGTTCTACCCGAGAGCCCGCGCGCCGAGCTTCGGTCACCAATTCCGGCAGATCGTCCAAGCCGGGATGTGGGTTCAGGAGGCTCGTGTTGTGGCTGGCGCTGTCGCGAAGCAACCCGATCACTTCTTGCAGATCCTCCAAGGCATGGTGACTGGTTCCGCGAATGACGCCGGCCATCGTGCGAATCTGTTCCGGTGACAGATCTGGACGTAGTTCCAGTGCGCCGGCGTGGACACTGAGCAGTGACAGGCGGTGAGCAAGAGCATCGTGCATCTCTCGGGCGATGCGACGGCGCTCCTGGTCGCGAACGTTCGCGGCAAGCAGTTCTCTGCCCGTTGCCAGGTCCCGGGCGCGTCCTTCGACGGTGCGCAGATAGTTCCGCTGCGCTCGGACCATCAGACCCCAACCCACCACCGCCAAGTTCAACAGGCCCCCGATGGTGACCTGCGCTGTGTAACTGAAGTCCGCCGCACCGGGATACAGCAGCGGAAAGCAGAACGTCGCCACCAGTTCACCGGCCGTCAACGCGATCAGGATTGCAGTCCGGACGCGAATTGCCGCGTTGAACAACGCCACCAGCGAAGCGCCCGCAGCAAACGCCGACACGGCTGATGCGGCGACCGCGAAAGCGCCGACCTGTGCGGGCAACCGCCTCCGCGCAACCAGCGCCCCGCACGCCGCGATGCCGAGGATGAGGTCGATGATTAGCGCGAGGCGACTATGCATGGCCGCGGTCGGGATGAGCATGAACAGGCCGAATGCAGCCGCACCGATGATCAGCACGACGTCGACCACCGGTTGGCGCCATGCTGTCGGATGGCCTTCGGCTCGGGCAGTGGGGTAGGTCAGCAGGTGCCAGCGTCGGCCGGTCGCCTGTGGCTCTGAACCACGCTGCTGCGTCATGTTGGTCCACGCTAACTGCACTGGGTTGTCTCCGACACTGCCGTCGGTTGGTGGCCGACCCGCCGAAAGTCGGTTCGAACCGCTGTTCCGACGGCGGTGTTGTGATGTCTTGCGTCTAACCATGCTGGAGCTGCATTCGCCTCTCGACGATGGGATCGACAAAGTGACCAGCCCAGCGCTGCCCGACACCATGCATTCGCCACTACGTTTGGTCGAACTGACCAAGACGTATGGGAACTCCGCCAATCGCGTCCTTGCACTCGACGAGGTGACGGTCTCGTTTCCCGCGGGCACCTTCACGGCGGTGATGGGCCCGTCCGGGTCGGGCAAGAGCACTCTGTTGCAGTGCGCTTCGGGGCTGGATCGACCGACGAGTGGAACGGTCTATGTCGACGGTTGCGAACTGGTCCAAGGAAACGAGGCGGACATGACCCGATTTCGACGTTCCCGGATCGGTTTCATCTTCCAGCAGTACAACCTATTGCCGACCCTGACGGCGTTGGAGAACGTTACCTTGCCGATGCGCCTTGCGGGCACCAAGATCGACCGGGCACGGTGCACCTCACTCTTGGAGCACGTCGGTCTGGGAGATCGTTTGAGGCAGCGCCCTTCGGAGCTTTCCGGAGGACAGCAGCAACGTGTCGCCATTGCACGTGCGCTCGCGGCCAGGCCGTCGATCGTGTTCGCGGATGAACCCACGGGCGCATTGGACAGGGCCAGCGCCTCCGAAGTTCTGACGATGCTCCGTGCCGCGGTTGAGGACCATCTGCAGACGGTCGTCATGGTGACGCACGATCCCGTCGCGGCTGCATACGCCGATTCGGTGATCTTCTTGGCTGATGGCCGGGTCGTGGGCACGCTGACCGATCCGACCGCAGCAGCAGTCTCCGACGAAATGCTGCGGCTCGAAGCATCACTTGCTGCGCCCAGCGCAGAAAGGAGCCAGCCGTGACCATGCTTGGAGTCGCCATCAAGTCCTTGCGGTTCCGGCTTGGCCGATTCACCGCAACCTTCATCAACGTGTTTCTCGGCGCAGTCATCCTCACCGCGTTCGCGACACTGTTCGACACCGCACACGGAAGAGGCGTCTCTTCCGCCGACAAGGAATCGCTGACCACCATCGCCGCAGCGGTTGGCGGCTGGGGGCTCATTATCGTCGCCTTCGGCGTGGCCGCCACCATGAACCTGGCAACACGGCAACGCAGAAGCGAACTGGCGCTCCTCAAAGCCGTGGGAGCCACCCCGGGTCAAATCGCACGCATGATCAGTGCTGAAGGAACCGTCATCGCCCTCCTGGCCTCCGGACTCGCCATCGCCCCGGCCGTGCTGATCGGCCGCGCGACGCTAGGCGCGCTTCAGTCCACTAACCAGATCGCCGACACGGTCGACCACAGCTTCGGCCCCCTGGCCCTGATCGCCGGACCAGCGGTGACCTTGGCCGCCACGATCGGAGCCGCAGCCATCACTGCACGACGGACTGCACATGTCAGCGCTAAGGACGCTCTCGCGCAGTCGACCTCCGACGGAGCGAGGATGACCGGCGTGCGCGTTGGCGTTGCGTCCGTGCTGATCGCTGCCAGCATGAGCTGCGCCATCCTCACCGCCACCGTCCTTAAGGACGAAGGGTTCCTGGCGCTGAGCGTTGCCGGCCAGGCAGGGATCGCCGCAGCGATCGGACTGGCACTGCTGTCGCCGCTGTTCCTGCGCGCATTCGTCCTCTCCATCGACTTGCCCACGCGACTTCTCGCCAGGGCATCCGGGTACTTGGCGTCATCCAACATTCGGCGACGTACCGATCAGACCGCCGCCATCACCATGCCCGTCATCATCTTCACTGGACTGGCCACGGTCTCGCTCTACACCCTCAAGATCCAGAACGCGGCCAATGCAGCCGACGGCATCGTTCTCAGCGCCGACGACGAAGGCGTCCAAACCCTCACCTTCATCATCGTCGGCATGATCGCGGTCTTCGCTGCCATCGTGGTCGTGAACAACTGCGTTGCCGCCATGCTCGGACGCCGAGCAGAATTCGCTCTGACCCGCAAGATCGGAGCAACACCAGCCCAACTACGTCGCTCGACGATGCTGGAATCGCTGTTCGCAGTGGCGGTGGGGGTCGTGCTCGGAACCGCGGCCGCAGCAATCGGGATCCTCGGATTCACCTACGGAAGAACCGGATCGTTCACGATCGAACCCGGTCCTTCTACCTATCTGATCACCGTCGCCACAATCGTGGCTCTCACCCTGGCCGCCAGTCTGATCAGCACAAATCGCTCCCTCGCAACACCAATCCTCGACGATCGGACCTAGCCGACGTTCAAACTGACGGTGGTGGAAGGCGTTCCTCGGGCTGGCTCGCGTTAGCCAGAGTCGGCTACACGATGCACGCCACACCGCCACGGCTGTGCTGCCGGATGGCGGCGAGGGTGATTCGGCCACCAAATGAGACGGAACTGAGACGGAGCAACAGAACGCCGGTCCCTGCCGTGTGGTGGGGACCGGCGTTTGTGCTGGTGAGGCTGGCGGAGGATAGGGGATTCGAACCCCTGAGGGCGTTAACCCAACACGCTTTCCAAGCGTGCGCACTAGGCCACTATGCGAATCCTCCGCCGAGCAGCGTACCCGGCCGATGCCGCAGAGTAGAAATCGGTCCGGTCAGTCGCGACCAAGGCCGTCGGCTTCGCCACCGATGGTGGTGTCGTCGCCGTGTCCGGTGTGTACGACCGTGTCGTCGGGGAGTACGAAGAGCTTCTCTCGGATGGACGCCTCCAGCGTCGGGAGGTCGGAGTACGACCGACCGGTCGCGCCAGGACCGCCGTTGAAGAGTGTGTCGCCGGTGAACACGCAGCCGAGGTGAGGCGCGTACAGGCACACCCCGCCCGGGGCGTGGCCCGGCGTGTGCAGCACGGTCAGGGTCGTACCGCCGACCTCGATGGTCTGGCCGTCCGAGAGGTCGGCATCCCACAGGTACTCGCTGTGTGTCAGCTCCCAGAGCGGCCGGTCGTCGGGATGCAGCAGGATCGGCGCGGCCGTACGCTCCCGCAGTTGAGGTGCGACACGCACGTGGTCGTCGTGGGCGTGCGTACACACGATCGCCTTGACCCTACGCGCACCGACGACGGCGAGGATGTCGTCGACCGAGTGCGGTGCGTCGATGACGATGCACTCCTCGTCGTCGCCGACGACCCATACGTTGTTGTCGACGTCGAAGGTCTCGCCGTCGAGGCTGAACGTGCCGGAGGTGACGGCGTGGTCGATCCGCGCGGCCATCAGAGCACGACCACCGAGCGGAGTACGTCGCCTTGGTGCATTCGATCGAAGGCCGCCTCGACACCGTCGAGGGCGATCTCCTCGGTCACGAATGCGTCGAGATCGAGGCGTCCCTGCTGGTACAGGTCGACCAGCATCGGGAAGTCGCGGCTCGGCAGGCAGTCGCCGTACCAGCTCGACTTCAGCGCACCGCCGCGGCCGAATACGTCGATCAGCGGGAGGTCCGGCAGCTTCATTTCCGGTGTCGGTACGCCGACCAGTACGAGGATGCCGGCGAGGTCGCGCGCGTAGAAGGCCTGCTTCCAGGTCTCCGGGCGTCCGACGGCCTCGACGACGACGTCCGCACCTTCGGCGCCCGGGTAGGTCTCGGCCGAGATCCGCGCGATCTCTTCGACCGGATCGCTCGAAGATGAGTCGACCGTGTGGGTCGCGCCAAGTGACTTCGCCGCTTCGAGCTTCTTCGGGTCGATGTCGACGGCGATGATCGGGTACGCGCCGGCCAGAGCCGATCCGGCGATCGCTGCGACGCCTACGCCCCCACAACCGATCACGGCGACCGACTTACCGCGCGTCACCGCGCCGGTGTTGATCGAGGCCCCGATGCCGGCCATCACGCCACAACCCAGCAGGCCGACTGCCGCGGGCCGGGCCGTCGGGTCGACCTTGGTGCACTGACCGGCCGCTACCAGGGTCTTCTCGGCGAAGGCGCCGATGCCGAGGGCGGGCGACAGCTCGCTGCCGTCTTCCAGCGTCATCTTCTGGGTCGCGTTGTGGGTGTTGAAGCAGTACTGCAGGTCACCGCGCTTGCAGGCGCGGCATTCGCCGCATACGGCTCGCCAGTTCAAGATGACGAAGTCGCCCGGAGCGACGTCAGTCACGTCCGGGCCGACGGCCTCGACCGTTCCCGCGGCCTCATGACCGAGCAGGAACGGGAACTCGTCGTTGATTCCGCCCTCGCGATAGTGCAGGTCCGTGTGGCAGACGCCGCAGGTCTGCACCGCGACGACTGCCTCGCCCGGACCCGGATCCGGAACGTTGATGGTGGTGAGCTCGACCGGAGCTCCCTTGCTTCCGGCGACGACTGCCTTGACCTGCTGCATGCCTGCTCCCTGGGGTCGGGTCACATCTGAGATCAACGTACGAGACCGGTCCTGGCGAGGGCCCGCTGGGGTTGTCGATCGAGGTGCCCGTACGATTGGGCCAGCCCCTCGCGCGGCGGCATCTTGCCCAACTCCCCCAGGGCCGGAAGGCAGCAAGGGTAAGCAGGCTCTACCGGGTGCGCGAGGGGTCTTTGCATGCGTACGCGCCGGTGATTCACACCGCGCGTAGATTCGCGCATTTCACTGTCAGGGCGCATCCGCCCAACTACGCTCTGTAGACGCCGCGATGTCGAGACCTTCGGCTCCACAGCCGCCCATGCCGAACGAAACAAGTCCAGAACGCGATTCGCTTCGGCAGATCGCGTAGGTCTTAACTACAGTAAATAAATCAACTAAGTCTATAAAATGGATGGTACCGATGGCGATCTCGCGACGACGGCTACTCGCCGGAGCAGGCTCGAGCGCGGTGGCGACCTTGGGGCAGATGTCCGGATCGGCGCCTGCCGCGGCATCGAGTGCTCCGACGCGCCCGCCGAAGCCTCCGAAGTACTTCCCGCCGCGTGAGCCGAACGTTCCGCCGCTGTACCCACGCGCGAACAAACCGAACATCGTGCTGATCCTGGCCGACGACATGGGGTTCTCGGATGCGGGCTGTTACGGGGGTGACATCGACACACCGAACATCGACTCGCTCGCCACCCGCGGGATGCTCTTCACCAACGCGACGAACGAGGCGCGCTGTGCGCCATCACGAGCCGCACTCCTCACCGGCCTGCATCCGACGCAGTCCGGTATCGGCAACATGCCGGGGACGGTTTCGACGATGCGGGAGTACCAGCAATACCTACGTAAGGACGTACTCACCGTCGGCGAGATCGTCTCGCGACGTGGGTACGCGACTGCGCACATCGGGAAATGGCACGTCGGTAACACCCACCAGTCGGCGCCCAACGATCGCGGCTTCGACTACTCGCTCGTTGCGCCGGGCGGGCGTTCGTACTGGGACGACCGGTGGCGGGTCAACGGCGAGCCGACGACCATCGCGGGCTACACGACCGACATCGTCACCCAGCGGTCGGTGGACTATCTCGCGTCACGCGAGGGCAAGCAGGCTCCGTTCTTCCTGAACGTCGCGTACAAGGCGCCGCACTGGCCGCTGCAACATCCAGACGATGCGACGGTTGCCAAGTACCGGGATCGTTTCTCGACCGGCTGGCGCGCTTCAGAGCGCCGTCGCGTACGCAAACAGCGCGAGATCGGGTTGTTTCCCGGGCGAGTCAAGTTGTCGACCCGTCGGCACCTCGATCCATGGAAGGACGTGGGCGACCAGGCGTGGGAGACGGAACGGATGGCCGTGTACGCGGCACAGATCGAGACGATGGACACCGGAATCGGGCGGATCCTCGACGAGCTCCGGCGGCAGGGCATCGACAACGACACGGTCGTCATCTTCGCCTCCGACAACGGCGGTACGCGCGAAGGAGTGCCGATCCGGACGACCCCGGAGGGCGACCAGTACGGGAACGTCGAAGGCGTCATGCCGGGCGGCCCGACGGTGTTTCAGTCGTACGGGCCGAACTGGGGCACTGTCTCCAACACGCCGTTCGCCGAGCACAAGGTCTGGCTCGGTGAGGGCGGCATCAGCAATCCGCTCATCATTTCTTGGCCGGACAGGTTCAAGCGCCCGCGCAAGTTCCATGGCAGCATCAACCTGTTCGACATCACGCCGACGATCGCATCGCTTGCCGGCGCAGACTTGCGGAAGCCCAGGTTCAGGCGTCGAAACGGTGTCCGTGTGCAATACCCGTCCGGGATGAGCCTGGTGACGATCTTCGACGGCAAGGCGGGCCGGAAGTTTCGCGATCGTGTCCTCTGCTGGGAGCACGTCGGGCACCGAGCGGTTCGTACGAAGCGATGGAAGCTGGTCCGCGACCGCAACGACAGGCGCTGGCGCCTGTACGACCTGAAGAACGACCGCAGTGAGCGCGTCGACCTCGCGAAGCAGCGACCGGACGTACGTAGGGAGCTGCTGACGGCGTGGAAACAGTGGGCGAACTGGGTCAACGTCGGCGAGTATTCGCGCCGAAACGGCAAGGATCACTACGTACCGCACCACTGGTGAGAACGGCCCTGGGCGGTGTCGGCGTCGCCCGTTAGGGTGCGAGTGTGGAACCACCCCTTGCCCTCTATCGCCGCTACCGCCCGACCACGTTCGACGAGGTCATCGGGCAGTCGCATGTCACCGAGCCGTTGAAGTACGCCCTGGCCAACAACCGGGTTCACCATGCGTACCTCTTCTCGGGCCCGCGCGGCTGCGGTAAGACGACGAGCGCGCGCATTCTCGCGCGTGAGCTCAACGGGGTGGCTCCGGACGACACCTCCGAGCAGATCGACATCATCGAGATCGACGCCGCGAGCCACGGTGGCGTCGATGATGCGCGCGATCTTCGGGAGCGGGCGTTCTTCGCGCCGGTCAACAGTCCGTACAAGATCTACATCGTCGACGAGGCCCACATGGTCTCGAGCCAGGGCTTCAATGCGCTGCTCAAGCTGGTCGAGGAGCCGCCGCCGCATCTGAAGTTCATCTTTGCGACCACCGAGCCCGATAAGGTCATCGGCACGATCCGCTCGCGTACGCACCACTACCCGTTCCGCCTGGTGCCGCCGAAGCTGCTCAGCGAGTACCTCTCCACTCTGTGCGAGAAGGAAGGCGTCACGATCGAGCCGACGGCGCTCCCGCTGATCGTTCGTGCGGGCGCCGGGTCCGTACGCGACACTCTGAGCGTTCTCGACCAGCTGCTCGGTGGAGCCGGGCCGGAGGGGGTTACGTACGACCTGGCCGTTGCGCTCCTCGGCTACACCCCCGACTCGCTGCTCGACGAGGTGATCGACGCGCTCGCTGCAGGCGACGGGGCCTCGGTGTTCGCCGCGGTCGACAAGGTGATCGAGACCGGGCAGGATCCGCGCCGCTTCGCCGAGGATCTCCTGCAACGGCTGCGCGATCTCGTCATCGTCGCGGCAGTGCCGGATGCGATCGACAAGGCGTTGCTCGACGTACCCGAAGACATGGCCGAGCGGCTCAGCGGCCAGGCTGCGCGATTCGGCCCGGCAGAGCTGACCCGCGGCGCCGACATAGTCAGCGAGGGGCTCACCGAGCTCCGCGGTGCGACTGCGCCGCGGCTGCTGCTCGAGCTGATGTGCGCGCGCATCCTGTTGCCCGCCGCCGACCATTCGACCGAGGGCGTCGGCGCGCGCCTCGATCGGCTCGAGCGGCGCATGTCCATTGTCGGAGAGCACACGGCGGCCCCGGCCGCGGCAACCACGCCTGCGGAGACGCCCGCCGCAGCCGAGGCCGCACCGGCTGCACCGGCCGCACCAGCCGCTGCCGAGCCCGCACCGTCGAGTGCTCCGGTCGAGCAGCCGCCGGCCGTACCGGCCGCGGAGTCGACCCCGCCTGCGCAGACTCCTGCCGAGTCCGTAGAGGAGACTCCCGCGCCCACGCCCGAGCCCGCCGATGCGACCCGGTTGACCGTCGTCGACGTACGCCGGTTGTGGCCCGACGTACTCGATCGCGTGATGCGCAAACGCCGGTTCACCTGGGTGATGTTGAGCCAGAATGCCCAGGTGCATTCGCTCGAAGCCAATGTGCTGACCATCTCGTTGGTCAATGCGGGTGCCCGCGACTCGTTCTCGCGGAGCGGATCTGACGCGATTCTGCGCGAGGCGCTGATCGAGGAGTTCGGCGCCGATCTTCGCATCGAGACGATCGTCGACCCATCGGCTCAGGCCGAGACGCCCGCTCCCCAGGCGGCCGCACCGGTTCCGGAGCGTACGCCCGAACCAACCCGCTCGGAGTCGAGCGCCGCTCGCGAGGCGATTCGTCCGACCCGAAGCCAGCGCGATGGTGAGGCCGCCGAGCGTACGGCCGAGTCTGACTCGATCGCCGATCGGGACGACCCCTCGGTCGGCTCCGACGACCTCGACCCTGAGGCTCTGCTCGCGAGCGAGCTCGGCGCCACCGTGATCGACGAGACGCCCAACGACTGACCGGTCACCGGCGCAGCACAGCGAGCACCTTCTCAGCGACGTCGATCGCGTCCGCGCGTACGGCCCATCGCGAGATACCCCAGCGTTCGCGCGCCGAAAGCAGTTGCTCGACCAACTGGTCGACGGTGCCGAGCAGTACGAACGGCGCAGCGCGTACGTCATCGACGGGCGCCTCTACCCGGCCTGCAACTTCGCGGACCGCTGCCTCCCGGTCGTCGGTTTCGCAAACGTACTGCACCAGCGCTTCCATCGGCGGCAATGCTTTGCCCGCTGACGTTGCCGCCGAGCGGACCCAGCCGACCTGGGTGTCGATGCGTTCGGCCGACCACTGCACCTGATGGCTGTGTCCGTCGGGGAGGGTTTGGCCCAGTCCGCTGAGCCCGACTGCGTCGGCATGTGCTCCGGCCCAGTCGAGCAGAGCCGGGTTGCCGCCGCCTACCAGGATCGGGACCCGGTCTTGTGTCGGTCGTGGTTCCTCGAGTTGCACATCGGTGAGCGCGCCGATGGATGCGGCGGCGACGGTCTCTCCGTTCAACAGGGCGCGTACCGCTGCAGCGGTCTGGATGGCCTCGCGTATCCGCTGCCCGCGTTCGGGTCGTTCACGACCCGTCATCCGCCACTCGGCCGGCGTGTGACCGGCGCCGATCGCCAGTTCAGCGCGACCGTCCGACACGACATCGAGCGTTGCGACGTCGCCGGCGAGGAGAAGCGGATGGCGCACACCCGCGTTGGATACGTAGCTCGACAGCCGCAACATCGACGTCGCGGCTGCGGCTGCCGCGAGCGCGACGTACGGGGACGGGCCGACGCCCGGATGGTCGGGTACGAGCAGCGCCCGTGCGCCGATGGCCTCGGCGCGCTGCGCGAGCGCTGTCCAGCTTCGCTGATCGGAGGGCTCAGCGATGATGGACAGCTCGATCGGCTCGCTCATGAGAAGAGCGTGGAGGGACTCCGGTCCAGCTGCAAGCCCCGTCCGCTCAACGCGAAACGCCGCCGCGCTATTTCACGCGGCGGAGTCGAGCGCCGCCGGATCGATGCCGAAGAGGTCTGCGATCGCCGCCCGGCCCGCGTCGCTCACCTTCAACGAGCGGTCGCTGCGCGAGCGGGATACCCACCTCTGGTCCTCGAGGTACGCGAGCACCGTCGCGCCGAGTCGACCTGCGAGATGCGGGCGGCGCTGTGTCCAGTCGAGGCATCCGCGTACGTCCGGTCGACGGATCTGCGGGTCGGCTGAGAATCCGATCGTGACGAGCAGCGGGGTCTCGGGTGTCAAGATGCGGCCGACCTCGCCGGGTGCCAGCGGTGCCACGACACCGCGTGCGACGAACGCTTCAGCGATCGCAACGCCCAGATGACCGGCTGCATGGTCGTAGCACGTCCGCGCGTACGCGACCGCACGTCCGGTGCGAGCGGCGCGTAATGAGTTCACACGCTTGACCGGTGCGATCGCCGCCAGCGCCTCGACCGCGGCGGCGACGTCTCGGTCACGGAGCCGGAAGTAGCGGTGTCTGCCTGCCCGGCGTACGTCGACCAGGCCGCCCACCGTCAGTCGTTGCAGGTGCTCGCTCGCGGTGGACGCCGACACACCGGCGACTCGGGCGAGTTCGGACGCCGGGCGCTCCGAGCCGTCGATCAGGGTCAGCAGCATCGCGGCGCGGGCGGGCTCCGCCATCAACGCGGCCGGCCTCGCCAGATCTGCTTCTCCGCTCATACCGAACGAGCGTACGCACCGGACGTTTCGGCCGCCGACGAAGTGTCGTGGACCTAGCGTGGTCTCGCAATGGCCGGATGTCACGCCGCGATGGCCGAAATCCGCGCGACCACTGTCACCACCAGGTGCGAGGATGCCTCGTGCCAGTTCGAACGCAGGACATCAGATGAACGAAACGACTACCGCGCCGCCCGAGACGGTCGAGCGGCCGTATTTGGCGTGGGCAGCCGCGGGTACGACGGTTTTGATGTGGGCGTCGGCATTCGTCGCCATCCGCGCCATCGGTGACTCGTTCGATCCCGGCGAGCTCGCATTCGGCCGGATCCTCGTTGCGACGCTCGCCCTCGGAGTCATCGTCGCGATTCGCGGCGTCGAGATGCCGCGAGGCAAACGCGAGCTTGGGTTGATCGCCATCTACGGTGTCATCTGGTTCGGCGCGTACAACGTCGCGCTGAATGCCGGCGAGTTGCACGTCGACGCCGGCACAGCGGCGCTGCTCATCAACGTCGGCCCGGTGCTGCTCGCCCTGAGTGCCGGGTTGTTCCTGGGCGAGGGCTTCTCCCGGCAGTTGATCGTCGGCGGCGGTATCGCCTTCGCCGGTGTCACCGTCATCTCCGTCGGCGCTGGCGGCAATCACGAGGTCGAGGGCATCGGCGTGGTCCTGTGTCTGGCGGCGGCGGTCTGCTACGCCGCCGCGGTCACCATGCAGAAGCCCGTGCTGCGTACGGTCGGTGCGCTTCCTGCGACGTGGCTCGGCTGCCTCGCGGGTACGATCGCGTGCCTGCCGTTCGCGCCCGGCCTCTGGGAGCAGACCGCCGATGCTTCCGCGGCGTCGATCGCCGGTCTGGTGTACCTCGGTATCGGCCCGACCGCGGTCGCGTTCACAACCTGGGCGTACGCGCTCGCGCGTACCGACGCCGGCAAGATGGGCGCCACCACCTACCTCGTACCGGCGCTCGTGATCGCGATGTCGGCAGTCGCGCTCGGTGAGCTGCCGCCGCCACTGGCGTTCGTCGGGGGCGCATTGTGTCTCGTCGGCGTCGCGGTCACCAGGCTCAAGCCGCGGGCTCCGCGGTACTGACGGCCCTCACGGCCTACGCCGTAGGCTGGCCGCACACGGCCCCAACCGCTGAAGGAGTAGACCGTGTTCGGTGAAGGACAGGGCATGCCCGATATGTCGCAGCTGCTTGCGCAGGCTCAGCAGATGCAGGAGCAACTCGTTGCCGCTAAGGACCAGCTGGCCGAGGAACGCGTGACCGGCTCGGCCGCGAACGGGCTCGTCAGCGCGACCGTCACCGGCACCGGCGATCTCGTGGCCGTCGACATCAAGCCCGCGGCGATCGACCCCGACGATACGGAGACGCTCGGAGACATGGTGGTCGCCGCTGTACGCGACGCCGGCGAGAAGGCCAACGAACTCGCCGCCGACCGGCTCGGCCCCCTCGCGGGCTTCGGCGAGGGCGGTCCCGACCTTCCCGGCGGGTTCGGCCAAGGCGGTCCCGAGCTCCCCGGCGGAGGGAACCCACCCGGCTTCCACTGAACACCGGATCGCGTCGCGTCGCGTCGCGTCGCGTCGCGTCGCGGCGGTCGGGCGTGGTCGGCCGTTCTGGAATGGCCGTTGACGGTGTGAGCGCGTACGAGAACTGCGTGAAAGCTGTACGGGCGGTTCTGGAAAGTGTGAGCACGTACGGGTACGGCGTGGAAAGTGTGCTGTGATATCTACGGGGTCCCGTTCCAGAGCAGCAACCGGCGGGGGCGGGGATTTCGACTCCCATGGCAGCCGGAGCTCAACAGAGTAGCCAGATTGAAGCGCAACCTCGGTTCGCCTCCCAAAAAGACCAAGGAGCAAGTACAGAAGCATGTACGAGGGCATTGTCCAGGACCTCATCGACGAGCTCGGACGGCTGCCGGGCATCGGTCCGAAGAGCGCCCAACGCATTGCGTTCTACGTTCTCGACGCCGACCCCGCCGACGTACGCAGGCTCGCCGACGTGTTGATCGAGGTCAAGGACAAGGTGCGGTTCTGCGTTGTCTGCGGCAATGTCGCGGAGGCGGAGAAATGCCGCATCTGCGCCGACCCGCGGCGCAACGAGGCGGTGATCTGCGTCGTCGAGGAGTCCAAAGACGTCGTCGCGATCGAGCGTACGCGCGAGTTCCGCGGGCGCTACCACGTGCTCGGCGGCGCGATCTCGCCGATCGAGGGCATCGGCCCCGATGAGCTGCGGATCAAGGATCTGATGAAGCGACTCGCCGACGGGACGGTCCAGGAGGTCATCATCGCGACCGATCCGAACCTCGAGGGCGAGGCGACCGCGACCTATCTCACGCGCCTCCTCAAGCCGTTAGGGTTGCGCGTAACCCGGCTGGCGAGTGGACTGCCGGTAGGAGGCGACCTCGAGTACGCAGACGAGGTCACGTTAGGGCGAGCGTTCGAGGGGAGGAGATCCGTCGATGACTAGCGACAGCACGTCGGTCGAGGACTCCGCGTTGGGTGACGATGTGGCGAGTAGCGATCTCGAGGACCTCGGTCAGTCGGTGGCCGACCAGACGAAGAGCTTTCTGATCGCGGTGCGCGCGATGGCGTCGACCCAGGATCCCGGTAAGACGATCCCGTTGTTGTTGCTCGAGGTGAGTCAGCTGCTGCTCGCGGGCGCCCGGCTCGCTGCGCAGGTCGATTTCGTACCCGAGGAGAAGTACGAGACCGACGTCGGTCCCGACCCCGATCTGGATGCGATCCGGGGTTCGCTCGCCGAGACGCTGGAGGGCTTCGATGAGTACACTGAGGTTTTCGACCCGTACTTCCAGCCGCCGGAGCTCGTGACTTCTCGCATCTCCGACGACATCGCCTCGATCGCGGGCAGCGTTGCGCACGGGCTGAAACACCACGAGGCCGGTCGGGTCGGCGAGGCTCTGTGGTGGTGGCAGTTCTCGTACGTCTCGTCGTGGGGCGGCGAGGCCAGCGCCGCGCTGCGGGCGCTGCAGTCGATCATCTCCCACGATCGTCTCGACACGGAGCCCGAGCCCGCTTGAGCCAGTGCCCGTGCAGAGGTGCGCTTTTGCGCCTACCGTATTCCCATGGCCGAGGGAGCACGGGCTGGAATCGACGGTGAAGCCTCCGACGCTCTGCTGAAGGTCGGGCGGTACTTCACGAAGTGGGACGAAACCGCTGACGGGCGGGCCGTGTTCCGCAAGGGCGGCCGTCAGGGCGACGTCTTCTATCGAGACCGTTGGAGCCACGACAAGGTCGTCCGGTCCACCCACGGGGTCAACTGCACCGGCTCGTGCTCGTGGAAGGTGTACGTCAAGGACGGCATCATCACCTGGGAGTCGCAGCAGACGGATTACCCGTCCGTCGGGCCCGATCGACCCGAGTACGAACCCCGCGGCTGCCCGAGAGGCGCCGCGTTCTCTTGGTACACCTACTCGCCCACCAGAGTCCGCTACCCGTACGCGCGCGGGGTGCTGATCGAGATGTACCGGGAGGCCAAGCAGCGCCTCGGCGATCCGGTCGAGGCGTGGGCGGATGTCGTCGGTGACGTGGAGCGTCGGCGCACGTACCAACGCGCGCGAGGCAAGGGCGGCCTGGTGCGCATCTCGTGGGACGAAGCCACCGAGATCACCGCGGCCGCGCACGTACACACGATCAAGCGGTACGGGCCGGACCGCTGTGCCGGGTTCTCGCCGATTCCGGCGATGTCGATCGTCTCGCACTGCGTCGGCACCCGCTTCATCCAGCTCATCGGCGGCGCGATGACGTCGTTCTACGACTGGTACGCCGACCTTCCGGTGGCGAGCCCGCAGGTGTTCGGCGACCAGACCGACGTACCAGAGTCCGGCGACTGGTGGGACTCCACGTACTTGATGATGTGGGGCTCAAACGTTCCCGTCACCCGTACACCCGATGCGCACTGGATGGCCGAGGTCCGCTACCGGGGTACGAAGGTCGTCGCCATCAGTCCCGACTACGCCGACAACACGAAGTTCGCGGACGAGTGGCTGCCTGCACAGGCCGGCACCGACGCCGCGCTCGCCATGGCGATGGGCCATGTGATGCTGCGGGAGTTCTTCGTCGACCGCGAGGTCGGGTTCTTCTCCGACTACGTACGCACGTACACCGATCTTCCGTTCCTGATCCGTCTGCGCAAGCACGGCGACGACTTGGTGCCGGGCAAGTTCCTCACGGCATCCGACCTCGGCGAGAGCAGTGAGGAGGACGCCTGGAAGACCGTCGTCCTGGACGAGGCGACTGGTGCTCCCGTCGTGCCGAACGGTTCGATGGGTTTCCGGTATGCGGCGAGTGGCGAGGGCCGCTGGAATCTCGACCTCGACGGCGTCACGCCGCGACTGTCGATGTACGGCGACGAGGCGGAGGTCGCCGAGGTGCTGATGCCGTCGTTCGGCAGCGCCGACGGCACCGGTGAGACGCTGCGTCGAGGCGTGCCGGTACGCGAGGTCGGTGGCGAGCTGGTCACGACGGTCTTCGATCTGATGCTCGCCCAGTACGGCGTGCACCGTGACGGGCTACCCGGCGAGTGGCCGAGTGGGTACGAGGACCCGAGCACGCCGTACACCCCCGCCTGGCAGGAGGAGATCACCAGCGTGCCTGCGCAGGCCTGCATCCGGATCGCGCGGGAGTTCGCAACGAACGCCGAGGAGTCCGGCGGTCGGTCGATGATCATCATGGGCGCCGGCATCTGCCAGTGGTTCCACGGCGATGCCACGTACCGCGCGGTTCTGACGCTGCTGCTGTTGACGGGGTGCATGGGCCGCAACGGCGGTGGCTGGGCACATTACGTCGGTCAGGAGAAGTGCCGGCCGATCACCGGGTGGATCTCCCTCGCGAACGCACTCGACTGGTCGCGTCCGCCGCGTACGGTGCCGGGCACGTCGTACTGGTACATGCACACCGACCAGTGGCGCACCGACGGCTACCCGGCAGATGCGCTCGCCTCCCCGCTCGCCGACGGGCACCTCGCGGGAATGCACACGGCTGACACGATCGCGGCGTCGGCGCGGATGGGTTGGATGCCGTTCTATCCGCAGTTCGACCGTAATCCGCTCGACCTCGCCGACGATGCGACCGCCGCCGTCGATGCGGGAGACAGCCCCGATGCGGGGGCGTACGTGGCCGAGCGGCTCGTCGACGGAGAGCTCAAACCGGCAATCGAAGATGTCGATGCGCCCGAGAACTGGCCGCGCACGCTGGTGCTCTGGCGATCCAACCTGATGGGGTCGTCGGCCAAGGGGAGTGAGTACTTCCAGCGCCATCTCCTCGGCACGATCTCCAACACCACTGCCGATCAGGCAGATGAGGGCGATCGACCCCGCGATGTGCGCTGGCGCGACGAGGCGCCCGAAGGAAAGCTCGACCTGCTCGTCTCCGCCGACTTCCGGATGACCTCGACGACGTTGCTGTCCGACATCGTGTTCCCGGCTGCAACGTGGTACGAGAAGAACGATCTCTCGTCGACCGACATGCACCCGTTTGTGCATGCGTTCAGCCCGGCGATCGACCCGCCGTGGGAGGCGAAAACCGACTTCGAGACGTTCCATGCGATCGCCCGCAAGCTGTCCGAGATGGCGAAGACACATCTCGGGGTGCGCCGCGACCTGGTCAGCGTCCCGATGCAGCATGACACTCCGGGTCAGACCGCGCAGCCGGGCGGAGCGGTACGCGACTGGCGGGCCGGCGACGCGAATGCGCAACCAGGTAAGACGATGCCGAACTTCGCGGTGGTCGAGCGCGACTACACCGCGATCGCCGACAAGCTCGGCGCGGTCGGGCCGCTCGCAGATGAGCTCGGATTCACCGTCAAGAATGTCACGTACGACCTGACCGATGAGGTGGCGAGACTCGGCAAGCAGCACGGCGTGATGAGTCACGGTGCGGCTGCCGGTCGCCCGGCACTCGACACCGACGCGAAGCTCGCCGACGCGATCCTCGCGTTCTCCGGCACGACGAACGGATCCCTTGCACTGCAAGGCTTTCGTACGCTCGAACGCCGAGTCGGCAAGCCGCTCGCTGATCTCGCCGAGGGTTCCGAGGAGCGGCGCATCACGTTCGCCGACACGCAACGCGGACCGGTACCGGTCATCACCTCGCCGGAGTGGTCCGGCTCCGAGACCGGTGGGCGTCGGTACGCGCCGTTCACCGTCAACATCGAGCGCCTCAAGCCGTTTCACACCCTCACCGGCAGGATGCATTTCTACCTCGATCACGACTGGCTGAGTGATCTCGGCGAGCAGCTGCCGACGTACCGGCCGCCGGTCGACCTGCAGGCGTTGTTCGGTGCGCCACCATTCGGTCCCAACGGCGGTAACCAGGTGACGGTCCGCTACCTGACTCCGCACTCGAAGTGGTCGATCCACTCCGAGTATCAAGACAACCTGTTCATGCTGTCACTGTCGCGCGGCGGTCCGACGGTCTGGATGAGTCCCGCCGACGCCGAGTCGATCGAGGTCTCCGACAACGACTGGGTCGAGTGCGTCAACCCCAACGGCGTTCTGGTCGGCCGCGCGATCGTCAGCCACCGGATGCCGACCGGCGTCGTGTACGTGTATCACGCGCAGGAACGCACCATCGACGTGCCGAAGTCGGAAGCGACGGGCCGACGCGGCGGCATCCACAACTCGGTGACCCGGCTGCTGGTCAAGCCGACGCATCTGATCGGCGCGTACGCCCAGCTCTCGTACGCGTTCAACTACCTCGGACCCACCGGAAATCAACGCGACATGGTGTCGACGGTTCGCAAACGATCGCAGGACGTCACGTACTGACCTAGGGAGGCGTACAGGCATGAGGGTCATGGCCCAGATGGGCATGGTGATGAACCTCGACAAATGCATCGGGTGCCATACCTGCTCGGTGACGTGCAAGCAGGCCTGGACGAACCGAGCCGGCACCGAGTACGTGTGGTTCAACAACGTCGAGACTCGGCCGGGACAGGGCTACCCGCGTCGGTACGAAGACCAGGATCGCTGGCGTGGAGGCTGGGAGCTCAACAGACGTGGACGGTTGCGCCTCAAGACAGGTAGCCGCGTCAAGCGACTGTTGAGCATCTTCGCCAGCCCGGTGCAACCTGAGCTCGACGACTACTACGAGCCGTGGACGTACGACTACCAGGCGCTCGTCGAGGCGCCGCTCGGAGACGACTTCCCGGTAGCACGGCCGAAGTCGCTGATCACGGGTTCGGATACGAAGGTCAAATGGTCGGCCAACTGGGACGACGATCTCGGTGGTGCACCCGAGATGGGCCATCTCGATCCGATGGTCGAGCAGGTGCGACGTACGTCCGAGGACAAGATCAAGTTCGAGTACGAGCAGACGTTCATGTTCTTCCTACCGCGCATCTGCGAGCACTGCCTCAACCCGTCGTGCATGGCGTCCTGCCCCTCCGGCGCGATCTACAAGCGGGCAGAAGACGGCATCGTGCTGGTGGACCAGGACCGTTGCCGAGGCTGGCGACAGTGCATCACCGGTTGTCCGTACAAGAAGATCTACTTCAACCACAAGTCAGGCAAGGCGGAGAAGTGCACGTTCTGCTACCCGCGCATCGAAGTCGGACTGCCGACCGTCTGCTCCGAGACCTGCGTCGGCCGGCTGCGCTACCTGGGGCTCTTCCTGTACGACGCCGACCGCGTGACCGAGGCGGCGGCAACGCCGGAAGACAAGGATCTGTACGAGGCCCAACTCGACCTGCTGTTGGATCCGTCCGACCCGGAGGTGATCGAGGCGGCCCGTCGCGACGGCATCCCCGACGACTGGATGGACGCGGCCCGGCGATCTCCGGTGTATGCACTCGCGAAGAAGTACCGCGTGGCGCTGCCGTTGCATCCGGAGTACCGCACGATGCCGATGGTCTGGTACGTGCCTCCGTTGTCACCGATCGTCGATCTCCTGCAGGAGCAGGGCCACGACGCGGAGAGTCGCGACAACTTGTTCGGCGCGATCGACGCGCTGCGCATACCACTGGAATACCTCGCGGGCCTGTTCACCGCAGGCGACACAGAAGTCGTCGGGGGCGTACTGGAGAAGCTCGCCGCCATGCGTGCGTACATGCGAGACGTGACTCTCGGACGCGAGACCGACCCCACGATCCCGAACTCCGTCGGGATGTCCGAGGAGTCGATGTACGAGATGTACCGGCTGATGGCGATCGCGAAGTACGACGAGCGTTACGTGATCCCCAAAGCCCATGTGGAGCAGGCACATGAGCTGGAGGAGATCGGCTGCTCACTCGACTTCGACGGTGGTCCGGGAATGTACGAGTCCGGCCCGTTCGGTGAGGCGAGCGGGCAACCCGCACCGGTCGCTGTCGAGACGTTCGAGGCGCTCCGCCGACGGCAGACCTCCGATCACCCGGCGAGTTCGGAGGGACTCCAAGGTCGCGTCAACCTGCTGAACTGGGACGGCAACGGCACTCCAGACGGCCTGTTCCCTCCAGAGGATCGATCGTGACCGCCCGCGTCGTCTACCAAGTCGCGTCGTGGTGTCTCGGTTACCCCGACATCGAGCTCGTAGAGCGGATTCCGCTGCTACGCGCTGCGCTTGCCGAGCAAGCTGATTCCGAGCGAATCCGCTTGCTACGTGGCGTTCTCGACCACCTGGAGAGTACGCCGCTCGACACGCTGTCGCGGCAGTACGTCGAGGTCTTCGACCTGTCGCGTAAGCATGCGCTGTACCTCTCGTATTGGACCGACGGTGATACTCGCCGCCGCGGCGAGGTGCTCGGTTCGTTCAAACAGCGGTATCGCGACAGCGGTTATCTGGTCCAGACCGGCGGCGAGCTGCCCGACTTCCTCCCGATGGTGCTCGAGTACGCAGCACTCGTCGACCCCGAGGACGGTCACGAGTTGTTGCAGTCGTACCGACCGAGTCTCGAGCTGCTGCGAATCGCCTTGCAGGAAAGGGAAACCCCGTACGCGGACGTACTCGTCGCGGTGTGTGCGACTCTGCCGGGTGCGTCGCCCGCCGACCGCGCTGCCGTGATGCGGATGGCAGGAGCCGGTCCGCCGACCGAGACGGTCGGCCTCGAACCGTACGACCCGCGGCTACTGCCGATCCACGAATCGGGAGGGCTGCGCTGATGGACACCTTGCTGTGGGGCGTTCTGCCGTACGTGATGCTCGCGGTCCTTATCGGCGGCAGCATCTGGCGCTATCGGTACGACAAGTTCGGCTGGACCACCCGGTCGTCGCAGCTCTACGAGTCACGGTTACTGCGCATCGGGTCGCCCCTGTTCCACTTCGGCATCCTGCTCGTTGTCGTCGGCCACATCGGCGGCCTCGTCATCCCCGAGTCCTGGACCGAGGCACTCGGAATCTCCGAAGACCTCTACCACTTCAATGCATTGTTCTTCGGCTCGATCGCGGGTCTGTGCACGCTCGCGGGCATCGTGATCCTGATCTACCGACGGCGACGTACCGGCCCCGTGTTCATGGCGACGACCTGGAACGACAAGACGATGTACGTGGTGCTCGTCGCTGCGATCGTTCTTGGCCTGTGGACGACGCTCGTGAGCGTGGGTGCCGGGCACGACGCCCACAACTACCGCGAGACCGTGTCCCCGTGGTTCCGTTCGGTCTTCTATCTGCAACCGGACGTCGACTCGATGGCGGCAGCGCCGATCCAGTTTCACATCCACGCGCTCGTCGGGATGCTGTTGTTCACCATCTGGCCGTTCACTCGGCTCGTGCACGCATTCACCGCGCCGGTGCACTACCTGTTCCGTCCGTACATCGTCTACCGGAGTCGTGACCGTGCATCGACCTCCGGTTCGCGTACCCCGCCTCGCGGCTGGTCGCCCGTAGGTACCCGAGACCGAGAACGCTGATCCGACCCAGCCCGAGAGGCCGAGGAGCCGCCATGCAGCAGCTACAGACTCGCAATCTGATCCTTGCGACGGCCCTGTTCACGGTCAGCTTCTGGGCCTGGAACGTCATCGCTCCGCTCGGGACGTATTACACCGAAGACCTCGACCTGTCCGCCAACCAGAAGTCACTGCTGGTGGCGATGCCGGTGCTGGTCGGTTCGGTCGGGCGAATCCCTGCGGGCGCACTCGCCGACCGGTTCGGCGGTCGGGTGATGATGCCCGTTTTGATGGTGATTGCGACGCCTTTCGTCATCCTCGTCGCCGTCGCCGGCCACGCCGAGTCGTACGCGCTGCTCGTCGTTTTCGGCTTCTTCCTCGGCATCGCGGGAACCACCTTCGCGGTAGGTATCCCGTTCCTCAACGCCTGGTACGAGAAGTCGCGTCGCGGTTTCGCGACCGGCGTGTTCGGCGCCGGCATGGGTGGCACCGCCCTTTCGGCATTCTTCACGCCGCGCTTCGTCGACTGGTTCGGCTACACCGCCACACACGTCATCGTGGCCGCGGCGATGCTGGTCGCAGCGGCGCTCGGCTGGATGCTGATGACCGACTCGCCCGAGTGGACGCCCAACGCCGAGCCGCTGTTGCCGAAACTCGCAGGTGCGCTGAAGCTCGGCGTCACCTGGCAGCTGTCGCTGCTGTACGCCGTCACGTTCGGCGGCTTCGTGGCGTTCTCCACCTACCTGCCGACCTACCTCAACGACATCTACGACTTCGACCTCACCGGCGCAGGTACCCGAACAGCCGGGTTCGCGATCGCGGCCGTCATCGCCCGCCCGGTCGGCGGGGTGCTTTCCGACCACGTCGGACCGAAGCTGGTCTCGATGGTCTCCCTTGCCGGCGCGGCAGTGCTCGCAGTCGTCGTTGCCTTCCAGCCCGAGCCAGAAGTACCGGCTGGTACGGCTTTCGTACTGCTTGCAATGTTCCTGGGGCTCGGCTCGGGCGGTGTGTTTGCCTGGGTCGCGGCCAGTGCGCCACCTGCAAAGGTCGGAAGCGTCACGGGCGTCGTCGGCGCGGCAGGCGGTCTCGGCGGCTACTTCCCACCGCTGGTGATGGGCGCTACGTACGACTCGATCGGCCAGGACTACACGGTCGGGCTCGCGCTGCTGACCATCGTTGCGCTGCTGACCCTGGCGTACACGTGGTTCGGCTTGCGCGGCCCCGCTCGTACGAAAACCTGAGTCAACGGTCGTAGTACGTCTTGCCGATCATCAGGCCGGTGTCCCAAGGATTGGGTCGCCGACTGCCGTTGGTGAGTACGCCGAGCGAGCGGTGCACGACCTTGCCGCTGCGGTACTTCAGCACCAGGTGGCCGTGCTTCTTGATTCGGTACGTACCGCGGCCCTCGGGGAGGTCACCGCCAGCACGAGTGCTCGGGCCGGAGCGAGCGAACACTGTCCGGTAGGTCGCGAACCTGCCATTGCCGTTCAGCAAGATATCGAGGTACTCGAGCGTCCCGGACGTTGTCGCGTTCACGTGCCGGTGCGACACGGTCCATCGAGATCCGGCCTTCGGGACGGAGAGTGGTCGGTAACTGCGCCCCCGCCAGCTGATCCGGCCGTTCTTGACCTTCGCGCGTTTGCCCGCGATCGTCAGCTTGTTCTTGCCCGGGCGGAACTTGTAGCGGACGCAGCCTCGCTTCTCGCCACCCGAGGTCACCTTCTTGCACGTGGGCTTGCCCTTTGGCGGGAAGCCGACATATGCGAATTTGCGATTCACGAACCAGATGCCGTACGCCCGCCACTGCAGGTTCTTATGCGGCGCCCAGAACCTCTTTCCAGCCAGGGACTTGCCGATCTTGAGGGGTTTGGCGAGCGGGTGGAGCCGGTACGAGCCGGACGCGATGCCGTAGTCGCCCACGGCCGTCCACTTGACGGTGCCGGCCTTGCGCTTCTTCGGCCGGATCTTGAACGTCGCGGTCTTCTCGTCGTAGAAGTCGAGCATCCCGAGACTGGTCGACCGCGACGCGGCGGCGATCCCCTTTGCCGGCCTGATGAACACGCGTACTCCGCGGACCGGTGTCGGGGTGACGGTGTCGGGGTTGTTCTTGATTCGGACCTTCAGCGACTTCTTGCTGCCGACGACGAAGCCAGTGTGCAGACTGGTGCCTCCGTCGTAGCGCAGCATCGGGTCCCACTGGTCGAGGCGGACGTACCCGGTCCGGTCGTAGACCGGTTGGCCGCTGTGTGCGGACGCGACCGCGTACGCGCAGCCGGCGGGGACGCCCTTCAGGCCCGCTGCCGATGCGGTCGCGATCACTCGCTTGGTGTCGCGGTCGGAACGTGCGGTGCCGCCCTTGCCCGGCGTGCCGTTGGCCTTCAGATGCGCCCAGAACCCTTTGCCGCCGCGGGTCGGTACGACGACGACGGTGCGCGCCAGGCACATACCGTTCTCATCGACGGCGCCGACGTATAACGCGATGGCCGTCCCCTTCTTGGTCGGAGCGGCCTGGAACGTCGTGATTGCCTTGACCACGCCGGTCTTGCGGTTGACGTACGCGTCGACTTTTCGGATGTCTCGTGCATTCGCCGCGGCTTCGCCGGGATCGGTCCATGCCGCTCCGCGCCATGGTGTCGACGCACGAGCACGGTCGCCGGGCACTGCCGTCACAGGCTTCGCTCGCTCACGCATGGTCCCCTGCGGGGCGTACGGATCGGTGTCGGCGAATCCGGGCTCGGCGCTCGACGTATTCGCCATGCCCGCCATCACGACCGAAGCGCATGCGACCGCGGACCCCACCAGATACCTGCGCACGATTGCCTCCCTCTGGCTCCACTCCGGATGGAGCCTAACGAGCAACCCACGGGCTCGTACGGGTTTCGGTGAGATCGTGCTGAACGTTCACCGTCGGGCGACGGCGTGGGTACCCAAGGCGCCGAGCACTGCGACGGCGGACGTGGCAATGATCGCGATGTCCATGCCGTGCGCGAGACCACTAGCGGTGCCGGGCCCGACGTTCGTCACGATAGCGATGACGATCGCCACACCGATCGACGATCCGACATAACGTGCTGTGTTGTTCGCCCCCGAGCCCATCGCCGTACGTGCCGTAGTCACGCTTTCGACCGCTAGACGGGGGAGCGCTGCGTTGACGAGGCCGCTGCCGATTCCGGCGAGCACCAGGCCAGGAACGAGTCGTACCCAGTCGCCGGAGTCGAGGCCGCCCAGCCAGCTGAGCGGGCCGAGCGCTGCGAGGGCGAACCCGATGCTCAGCTGGCGCACCGATGTCAGTCCGAGCCGGCGCGAGTGGTACGCAACGAGCGCTGCCGTACCCGACCAGAACACGAACAGCCAGGCCGTGGTGAGGGCTGCGAACCCACCGCTGAGTTGGAGCACGGTCGGTAGGTAGCTCATCAGCCCGATGATCGCCACGCCTGTGACGAGCGCGCCGATCGTAGAGGCCAGGAACGGTGGATGTCTGAAGAGCGTGGGGTCGACGAGCGGTCGACCCACCTTGGTCTGCATCACCGCGAAGCCGGCCACCAGCAGGAATGCCGCCGCCAGCAAGCCGAGTACGAGCGGAGATCCCCAGCCCGACCGTCCCTCGGTCAGTGCCGCGAGGAGTGCCGTCAGACCACCGCCGAACGTCACCGCGCCGATCACATCCGGTCTTGCGGCCGCGGGCGTACGCGACTCACTGAGGGTGCCTCGTGCAATGACGGCGATGACGGCTGTGACCGCCGCGAAGAGCCAGTACGGCCCGGCCCAATGGTCGGCGCCGAATGCTCCCGAAACGAGCGGTCCGGAAGCGATCCCCGCACCGACGGCGGCGCCCCAGACTCCCAACGCATGAAGTCGAGCGGCTCCGTCGTACGCCTCCGCGAGCAGGGCGAGGCTGGTTGCGAGCACAGCCGCGCCGGCGGCGCCCTGCACGATGCGAGCGAGGATGAACGTCAGGGCATCTGGTGCCACGGCGGAGAGACCGAGCGCAATCGCAAGCGCGACGGTGCCTGCAACGAACACGCGGCGTCGGCCGAAATCGTCGGCGAGTGCACCGGACACCAGCAGTAGCGCTGCCAACCCGAGGGGCAGGGAGTTGACCAGCCAGGTCTGCTCGGACTGGCTCGCGTCGAGTGCGGAGGTGAGATCGGGGACCGCCGTGAGTGGCGCGGCATAGTCCATCAACACGACGAACGTCGCGACGACGGTGATTGCCAGCGTCGCTCGGGGATGTGGCGCGCCGGGCGTACGCACGACGGGAGTAAGTTCAGTCACCGAACTGACGGTATCAGACAAGGTTCGGTCAGTGAACTGACCGAGTTAAGATCGTCTCATGGCACTCGGCAAGGACTACGCCGCACAGAACTGCGCGCTGGCGCGGGCACTCGAGTTGGTCGGTGAGCGATGGACGATGCTCATCCTGCGCGATGCGTTCTTCGGCGTACGCCGCTTCAGTGACTTCCACTCCCATGTCGGGGTGCCGCGAGCCGTGCTGACCGAGCGGCTGCAGACGCTCACAGCGGCCGGCGTACTCGAGAAGCGCCAGTATCAGGACGCGCCTCCGCGCTACGAGTACGTACTGACGGAGGCCGGTGAGCGGCTGTGGCCGGCGGTACACACGCTCGGTCGATGGGGCGACGAGTTCATTCCGCACGACGGCGGAGTACGCCGCGTGTTCGCGCACGCCGAGTGCGGCGACGTGCTCGACTCGGTCAGCAACTGCCCGACCTGTCGGTACGCCGTCCCGCCGCGCGAGATCGAAATGCGTCCGGGCCCGGGCGCCGAGAGTGACACCGACCGGATCGGCCGCCTGCTTCTCGAGCCACGGATGCTACTGACGCCGGTCGTGTCTTAGGGGTCCGGTTCGACAGTTGTCGGAACCACTGCCGACATCTGTCGGTTGCAGGATTCACCGATCAGCAGAAGGCTGGGACGAGTCAGGCGAGCCCCGCCGACGCGAAAGGTGCGAGATGTCACGTCGTAGCGTTGTGTCCCGTCCGTCCCGTCCGCTCACTCGTGCGTTGGCCGCAGTGGGCGCCTCGCTCGGGCTTGTGCTCGCCCCGGTTGCGGCATGGGCATGCGAAGACCACGATGCGAACGAAACTGCTGCGGCGGCCACCAGCGCCGAAACGGTGCGAGCCGGACAGATCGTGCGCGACGCACCCGAGGGGGAGTACGACGGCGTCGAGTTCGTGGGCAATCTGCCCGAGGTTGCCGGTGCCACGGCGATCAACTTCCTCGACTACGGGCATCACCGGCGAGCCATGTTCGTCACCGGAACCTTCGGCCTCAAGTCGTACGACGTGACGAACCCCGAGAACCCGCGTTTGCTCGACTCCGTCGACATGCCTGGGTTCTGGGAGAACGAGGACATGGACGTCGATCCGAAGCGCAAGCTCGTGTTCATGTCGCAGGACCCGCGTGCCTTCGACCAACCGCAGGACAGCGGCGAGTCCGGCGTGTACATCGTGTCAGCGCGCAAGCCGGCCGACCTGAAGATCCTCAGTTTTACGAAGGTTCCCGCCGGCCACACGTCGAGTTGCATCAACGACTGCAAGTACCTCTGGACGGGCGGCCCGATGAAGGACGCCGACCAGCCGGACGACTGGGAGGGACGGCCGGTCTTCGTCACCGACATCCGCAACCCCAGGAAGCCGTCGGTCTATCCCGATCCGGTCGACCTCGGCCGTAACGACGGAGTCACCGACTATGCGCACGACGTGCAGGTCGACAAGTCCGGGGTTGCCTGGGTGTCCGGGCGCGGCGGGCTGCGCGGCTACTGGACGAAGGGACGTCACTGGGACCCGGTCGAGAAGCGCTTCCACGTCGCCAGCGCCGCGAAGCCGATCCCGTACGCTGGCGGCAAATTCGTCCAGCAGCCCGATGTGGGCTTCCCCGGTGGTTCGTTCGCGCACAATGCACTGCGTCCGATGCGATCGCTCGGCGGCCATGAGCCGGGTGATCTTGCGCTGGTGACGATCGAGAACTTCAGCGACTCGTGTGAGACCGACGGACGGCTCTTGTTCGTCTCGATTGGCGACAGTAAGGACGGCCAGGGTTGGCATTCGACACCGGACGACCCGTACCGGCTGCCGATCGTCGGCGAGTTCACGCCGTGGGGCAAGCCGGGCACTGATCCGAACCAGGGCTGCTCCGCCCACTACTTCCAGCTGCGCGACGACCTCGTTGTGCAGTCCTTCTACGGCAACGGCACGCGGTTCGTCGACGTCTCGGATCCGACGAACCCAACCCAGGTGGGCTACTACCGTCCGGAGGGTGGATCGTCTGCGGCACCGTACTGGAACAAGGACGTCATCTACGTGGCCGACGGTCGCCGAGGCGTCGACATCATCCGCCCAGCACTGGATGACTGATCGGTGCACCCTGGTTGTCGTCGGTTGTCTCGCCGTACGCCGCTCGCAGCCGTTGCGATCGTCGGGCTGTTCCTGAGCGGATGCGCGGATGGCGGTGCGAGCGGCGAGTCGGAGCCGCACTCCGAAGATGAGCACCACAGCTCGGCGGTCGAATGCGGCGCCAGCACGTACGAGGACGGCCATCAGGTGATCCGCTACTGCGGCGACGGCGCTGCCCACGTACGTGTCGCCGGAGGCGAAGCGGCGCCGGTGCGTGGTGCGACGTGCGAGGCGCACGGCAACTTCATCACCGCAAACTTCGGTACGAACTACTCCAACCCGAAGGCGGCCGAGGGCGGCTACGTCGGTGTCGTCCTCGGCGACGTACGCCGCGGTCAGGAGCTGAAGCCTGCAACTCTCACGGGAGTCGAGCTCGTCGAGGACGGTCGCCGCGTCGCGGTATCCGGCGTCGAGGCGACCGCTGCGCTTGTCGATGACACGCTCCGCGCCACCATCAGCGGGCGTACCGCGAAGGGTCGCATCGCCATCGAGACCTCCTGCCCCGTCGCGTAACGGTGCGTCCGCGGAGGCGGACGCGCGAGCCCGTACGCTGATGCGCATGGCGATCACCGAGGACACCGACCCGTACCTCTGGCTCGAGGATGTCGAGGGTGATGACGCACTCGCCTGGGTACGCGAGCGCAACACCCACGCAGAGGCGAGTATCTGTTCGGATGAGGATTTCGCCCAGCTGAGCAAGAAGATCCTCGAAGTGCTCGACTCCGATGAGCGCATCCCCGACCTCGTCAAGGCCGGCGACTGGTACTACAACTTCTGGCGAGACGCGGAGCACGAGCGGGGCATCTGGCGACGTACGACGCTCGATTCGTACCGCACCGACAGCCCCGAGTGGGATGTACTGCTCGACCTCGATGCGCTGAACGAGCAGGAGGGCACCAACTGGGTCTGGCACGGCGCGAAGGTTCTGCGCACCGGCCCACGGGCGTACAAGCTGGCACTCGTCAACCTGTCGCGCGGCGGGTCGGATGCCGATGTCACCCGCGAGTTCGATCTGGTCGAGCGGGCCTTCGTCGGCGACGGGTTCTACCGGCCCGAAGGCAAGGGCGACGTCTACTGGATCGACGCAGACACGGTCTTCCTCGCGACCGACACCGGGCCCGGCAGCATGACCGAGTCGGGCTTGCCGCGAGTTGCGCGCCGCTGGAGACGCGGGCAGGCGTACGCCGACTCGCAGGTCGTGTACGAAGGCCGCAGCGACGATCTGATGGTCGTTGCGCACCATGATCGAACGCCGGGCTACGAGCGCGACTGGGTGAGCAGAGCGATCACGTTCTACACCGGCGAAGACTGGCTGCTCGGCGCCGACGGATCACTCACCCGGGTCGATGTCCCCGACTCGGCGGAGCTGAGCGTGAAGCGCGACTCGATGCTGGTCGAATTGCGCGACGCCTGGGAGGTCGGTGGGCGTACGCACTCTGCCGGCTCGCTGCTTGCCATCGGCTTCGATGCCTTCCTGGCCGGCGATCGCGACTTCACCACCGTCTTCGAGCCGACGTCGTCGATGTCGTTGGCCGGGTACTCGTGGACCGCCAACCGCCTCGTGCTCACGATCCTGGAAGACGTGCGCCATCGGGTCGAGGTGGTCGATCCCGCGGGCTGGTCACGCCACACTCTGACCGGCGTACCCGATCTGGCGAGTGTGCACGTACGCCCGGTCGACGCCGATGAGTCCGACGTCGTTTGGCTGACGACGACGAGCTTCCTCAGTCCGCCCGCGTTGTCACTGGCCGACCTGAGCGATCCCAGCGCCGAACTCGAGCCGCTCAAGTCGACCCCGGAGCTCTTCGACGCTTCGTCGGTGGTGGCGGAGCAGCACTTCGCAACCTCCGACGACGGCACCCGGATCCCGTACTTCGTCGTACGCCCACGTGGCCTCGCGTACGACGGCACAGCGCCGACCTTGCTCAGTGGCTACGGCGGCTTCGAGATCTCTCGAACGCCGGAGTACTCCGCGGCGATCGGGCGAGCCTGGATCGAGCGTGGCGGTGTGTACGTGGTGGCGAACATCCGCGGTGGTGGCGAGTACGGTCCCGCGTGGCATCAAGCTGCGCTGCGCGAGAAGCGCCATCGGGCGTACGAAGACTTCGCCGCGGTCGCGCGCGACCTCGCGGCCCGCGAAATCACCTCGCCCGCGCATCTCGGAGCGATGGGCGGCTCGAACGGCGGCCTGCTGATGGGCAATATGCTCACGGGCTATCCCGAGCTGTTCGGCGCGATCGTCATCCGCGTGCCACTGCTGGACATGCGGCGGTATCACCGGCTGCTTGCCGGAGCGTTGTGGGTGGCGGAGTACGGCGATCCCGACTCTGCCGACTGGGAGTACCTTGCGACGTACTCGCCCTATCACCGGTTCGACCCCGACGGCACGTATCCGCCGGTACTCCTCACGACTTCGACCCGCGACGACCGAGTGCATCCGGGTCATGCACGCAAGATGGCCGCCCTGATGCTCCAGCACGACAAGGACGTCACGTACTGGGAGAACACCGAGGGCGGCCACGGTGGTGCTGCCACGAACGCGCAGGTCGCGCACATGACCGCGATGGCGTACCGCTTCCTGTGGCAGCGGTTGACCTGAGAGGTTCCACCGGTAGGGAGGTCTGATCAGCTGGTCTGGCGTCGGAACAACCACGCCGCCCAGAGGTACGAAGCGATGAGGATGCCCGCGCACCAGGCGAGAGCGAGCCATGCGTCGTTGCCGATCGGCGTACCCATCCACAACCCGCGCAGGGTCTCGATGATCGGTGTCACGGGCTGATGCTCCGCGAAGCCATGCAAAGCCGACGGCATCGTTTCGGTCGGTACGAACGCGCTGCTCACGTACGGCAGGAACATCAGTACGAAGGTGAACGCGTTCGCCGCCTCGACACTCTTGACGAGTAGGCCGAAACCCGCCGCCAGCCAGGAGATCGCGAGTACGAACAGCACGACCATTCCGATTGCCGCGACCCATTCGACGAGCGAGGCTTGAGGGCGCCAGCCGACTGCGAAGGCGACACCGACGACGAGGGTTGTCGCGACGAGGTTGCGCACGACGCTCGCGACGACGTGGCCGACAAGCACCGACGAGCTGGCGATGGGCATCGAACGGAAGCGGGCGATGATGCCGTTCTCCATGTCTCCGGCGACGCTGGTTGCCGTGCTCGAGGCGCCGAAGCCCGCACAGAGCAAGATGATGCCGGGTACGACGTAGTTGACGTACTCGGTGCCGGTGTTCATCGCGCCGCCGAACACGTACACGAACAGCAGCATCAGCACGACCGGCAGCATCACGGCGGTCAGCATCATGTCGAGATTTCGCGCGGTGTGGCGCAGACTGCGCACGATCATCACGCGGGAGTCGGTCAGGGCGTACGCGACGCTCATCGCGATACCTCCTTGGCGGTTTCGGTGAGGGACAGGAAGACGTCGTCGAGCGTCGGCCGGTGCGTCGTCACCCGGCGTACGGGGATCCGTGCGGCATCGAGGCCCACGAGGAGCTCGCGCAGCTGAGTCGCGGAGCCATCGGTTGCTACTTCGACGGTTCGGCGGGCGGGATCGGCCGTTGTCGCGGCGAGGGTGCCGACTGCTCGGTTGAAGGTCTCGAGGTCGGTGAACTCGAAGCGGGCGACCTCGCCCTCGAGGCTGCTCTTCAGCTCGTCGGCCGTGCCTTCGGCGGCGATCCGCCCGCCGTTGAGCATGGCGATGCGATCCGCCAGCTGGTCGGCCTCTTCGAGGTACTGCGTGGTCAGCAGGATCGTCACGCCATCGGCCACCAGCCGGCGAACGGTCTCCCAGGTCTGCTCGCGGCTGCGTGGGTCGAGGCCGGTAGTCGGCTCGTCGAGGAAGAGCAGCGGTGGACGCGTGATCACGCTCGCGGCGATGTCGACCCGTCGGCGCATGCCGCCGGACAGGGCCTTCACCCGGCGGGTGCGTACGTGCTCGAGATCGAACTCCTCGAGTAGGTCACCGACCCGCTCGCGTGCGGTCTTGGCATCGAGACGCAGCAGCTGCGCCATCATCAGCAGGTTCTCCTCGGTAGTGAGTACGTCGTCGATCGCGGCGTACTGCCCGGTGAGGCTGATCGAGCGGCGTACGCCGTCGGGGTCGGTGAGCAGATCGTGGCCGGCGATGCTCGCCGATCCGCCGTCCGGGCGTACGAGCGTGGACAAGATGTTGACCGTCGTGGTCTTGCCGGCGCCGTTCGGGCCGAGAAGTGCGAACACCGTGCCGCGCTCGACGGAGAGGTCGATCCCGTCGAGGACGACCTGCTCCCCGTACGCCTTCCGGAGCCCGGTGACTGTTACTGTGTATGTCATACACGGAACTGTATATGGCATACACAGATTTGCGCAAGTGTGTACGCGGGAGATAGAAGGTGAGCCATGGATTCCGATCCCGAGACGGTGTTGCCGCCCGGTCTCGACCTGCTGTGGGGCAAGCGCGAGCGCGGTCGCAAGGGGCCGAAGCCCGGACTGACGCTGGATGCGATCGTCGAGCAGGCCATCGCGATCGCAGATGCCGAGGGCCTCTCCGCCGTGTCGATGGCACGGGTCGCCAAAGACCTCGGGTTCACGACGATGTCCCTCTACCGCTACGTCGACAACAAGGAGGAGCTGCTCCAGCTGATGTGGAACGCCAGCTCATCCGGCGCTCCCGCGATCGAGGGCGACGACTGGCGTACGAAGCTGCGCTCGTGGGCGGTCGGGCAATGGCAGATGCTCGAGAACCGGCGCTGGGTCCTCGAACTGCCGATCGTGACGCCTCCCGCAGGCCCGCACGCGCTTGCCTGGGTCGAACAGGCAATGAGTGCGCTCGACGGCACCGGACTCAGCGACGCCGAGAGTATGGGTGTCATCGGGCTACTCAGTTCGTACACGCTGGGTGAGGGTCGCATGGCTCACGACGCCGCTGTGTCAGCCGAGCGTGGGGGCCAGAGGTACGACTACGCCGCGACGCTTCGAGCGGTGGTCGACGAGCACGCCTACCCGTCGATCCACCGCGCTGCGTGGTCCGGTGCGATCGACGATCCGGACGGCAACGGCGACGTGGAGAGCTACCTCTACGGGCTTGAGGTCATCCTCGACGGGATCGCCGCGCGGATAGCCGCAGCGTCCTGACCTGCCGCGCGGTCCGGCACGCGGACAACCCACAAGGCGCCGTCGGGCGACCCGTAGAATGGCCGGGCGCAATGTGGCGCGCCCCCAAACTCATCGATCAAGGAAACTTCTTGTGGGCATTGTCGTGCAGAAGTACGGCGGCTCCTCCGTCGCCGACGCCCAGAGCATCAAACGTGTAGCACAGCGGATCGTCGCTGCCCGTAAGGCCGGCAACGACGTCGTTGTGATCGTGTCGGCGATGGGCGACACGACCGACGAGTTGCTGGAGCTCGCGCATCAGGTCTCGCCGCTGCCGACCGGCCGCGAGCTCGACATGCTGCTCACCGCGGGTGAGCGGATCAGCATGGCGTTGCTCGCGATGGCCATCGGCAACCTGGGCCAGGAGGCCCGGTCGTTCACCGGCTCCCAGGCGGGTGTCATCACCGACTCGACGCACGGCAAGGCGAAGATCATCGACGTCACGCCGGGCCGCATCCAGGTTGCACTCGACGAGGGTGCGATCGCTATCGTCGCGGGCTTCCAGGGCGTGTCGCAGACCAGCAAGGACATCACGACGCTCGGTCGCGGAGGCTCGGACACGACGGCTGTGGCCCTGGCCGCCGCACTCGACGCCGATGTGTGCGAGATCTACACCGACGTCGACGGCATCTTCACCGCCGACCCGCGCATCGTGCCGACCGCCCGCCGCATCCCCGAGCTGTCGTACGAGGAGACGCTCGAGATGGCCGCCGCGGGCGCGAAGATCCTGCATCTGCGCTGCGTCGAGTACGCCCGCCGACACAACATGCCGATCCACGTACGGTCGTCGTTCTCCAACAAGACCGGCACCTGGGTCACCGAGGCACCCGAGGAGAAGCCCATGGAACAGGCCATCATTTCCGGCGTCGCACACGACCGCAGCGAGGCCAAGATCACCGTCGTCGGCGTACCCGACAAGGTCGGTGAGGCCGCGGCCATCTTCGAGGTGCTCGCCGACTCCCAGATCAACATCGACATGATCGTGCAGAACGTTTCAGCGGCGGCGACCGCGCTGACCGACATCTCGTTCACGCTGCCGCTCGCCGACGGCCAGACGGCGATGACCGCCCTTGCCCGGCTGAAGGATCAGGTCGGCTACGACCAGTTGCTGTACAACGACGGGGTCGGCAAGGTGTCGCTGATCGGAGCGGGCATGCGGTCGCATCCCGGCATCACCGCACGGTTCTTCAAGTCCATCGCCGATGCCGGCGTCAACATCGAGATGATCTCCACCTCGGAGATCCGCATCTCGGTCGTCGTGAACGAAGACGGTGTCGACGACGCCGTCGCGGCCGCACATGCGGCGTTCGACCTCGACTCCGACGAGGTCGAGGCTGTTGTCTATGGAGGTACGGGCCGATGAGCGGCTTGAATGTAGGAGTCGTCGGTGCCACCGGTCAGGTCGGCGCCGTCATGCGCAAGCTGTTGGACGAGCGCGACTTCCCGGTGGCGTCCATCCGCTACTTCGCCTCGGCCCGCTCTGCCGGGCGTACGCTCCCGTGGCGCGACGAACAGATCACCGTCGAGGACGCCGCTACTGCGGATCTGACCGGGCTCGACGTCGCGTTGTTCTCTGCGGGCGGGGCGACGTCTCGCGAGCAGGCGCCGCGTTTCGCCGCTGCCGGGGCAACGGTCGTCGACAACTCGTCCGCATGGCGGCGTGACCCCGAGGTGCCGTTGATCGTCAGCGAGGTCAACCCCGGCGCTGTCGCCGACGCCGGCAAGGGCATCATCGCCAACCCCAACTGCACGACCATGGCCGCGATGCCCGTGCTCAAGCCGTTGCACGACGAGGCGGGGCTCGTACGCATCGTCGCGTCGACGTACCAAGCGGTCTCCGGTAGCGGGCTCGCCGGCGTCGACGAGCTCGCCGAGCAGGCTGCGAAGGTCGGTGACCGTGCGAGCGAGCTGACCCACGACGGCTCTGCGGTCGAGTTTCCGACGCCGCACAAGTACGTCGCCCCGATCGCGTTCAACGTGCTCCCGATGGCCGGATCGGTCGTCGACGACGGTACGTACGAGACCGACGAGGAAAAGAAGCTGCGCAACGAGAGCCGCAAGATCCTCGACCTCCCCGAGCTTCGGGTGTCGGGCACGTGCGTACGCGTGCCGGTGTTCACCGGGCACTCGCTGTCGCTGAACGTCGAGTTCGAGCGGCCGGTGTCGGTGGATCGGGCGCGCGAGCTGCTGGGTGCCGCACCCGGTGTCGAGCTCACCGACGTGCCGACTCCGCTACGCGCCGCGGGCCAGGATCCCAGCTACGTCGGGCGGATTCGCCAAGACTCGAGCGTCGACGGCGGACGCGGCCTGGTGCTGTTCGTCAGCGCCGACAACCTGCGCAAGGGCGCCGCGCTCAACACCGTACAGATCGCCGAGCTCCTCGCGCAGCGCTGAGCAGCTCAGATTCGGCGGCCACCGCTACCCAGCAAACCGCGCCGCTACCCGGGAAGTTTGCCGGGTAGCGGCGCGGTTTGCTATGGGCCCGTGGTATTCCACGGGGCGTTACGTCAGCCGTTCGCGAGTGCGACCAGCCGATCGTGCGAGCCGTTGAAGTAGTTCTGGTCGAGTGGGTCGGACGTCCACTGGTGGAACGTGTGGAAGCCCCAGCCACCGAACAGTGGGGGCGGATCGTTCTGGTAGTCCGCGGCCCACAGCGGGTTCGTCTGCGAGAAGGCGGTCGTGTCGCCCATGCACGGCACCCACCAGTTGCGTGCCGTGTAGATCACGACGTCACGACCGGTCAGGTCGCGGTACTTGTCGCTGAAGTCCTTCACCCAGGAGCTCAACTGGCTTGGGGACATACCGAAGCAGGTGTCGCCGTACGGGTTGTACTCGATGTCGAGTACGCCCGGCAGCGTCTTGCCGTCGCCGGACCAGCCTCCACCATGGTCGACGAAGTACTGTGCCTGCGCGGCGCCGGAGGAGGTGTTGGGCGTCGCGAAGTGGTAGGCGCCGCGAATGAGTCCGGCGTTGTAGGAGCCGTTGTACTGACTGGTGAAGTAGTCGTTGGTGTAGTTGGTGCTCTCGGTCGCCTTCACGTACGCGAAAGATATGCCTTTGCTCTTCCAACTCGACCAGTCGACGTCGCCCTGCCACCCGGATACGTCGATGCCAGTCACATCTGAGCCCTGCGTACCGACATCTCCCGTACGGCGCAGTGACTGGCTGTCGGTCAGCGGCGGTGCGGGCGTATGACGCCAACCCATGTACGCGTCGCCGTGCGTGTCGATCCCTGCCTTCTCGGCGACGGGCTTCGGCTCGCCGGCGGCGGCGGCCGAGTCATCGGTCGCGCCGACAGGCGATGCGACGAAGGTGAGTGCCGCTGCGGTGAGCGCGGCGAAAACTGCGGTGCGAATCTTGGGACTTCCCATGGCGTGCTCCGGTTCTCGAATGTTGTCGAAGCACAGGTTGCCCGGGCGGGTACGACGTTTAAACCCGCCGGATTCGTGGAAGGCACGCCCCCGTGAGCCGCACGTATCGGCCCCAAAATCGCGAAAATCGGGGCATAAACGTGCGGCCCAGCGAGGCCGGTCGGCCAGGTGCGGGTCTCCCTGCGAGGCCACCGGTTCGTCGGCCGTGGACGCCCCCGCTCATCGAGGCTCCAATGCAAGCAGGGCGTCTAGCCCGAGCTCGAGCGCTTCGGCCTGCTCTCGACGAGACAACCAGCGGCCGGAGCTGACCGCGTGCAGGGCGAGGCCGTCGGCCATCGCGAGGGCGGCGTGCGCTGCGAGCTCGGCACGTACCTCTCCGGGCGCGCTTCCCCACGCGGCGTTGAGCGCATCGGCGAGCGCCTCGTGCATCTCTGCGAGAGCTGCGCGCTGAGTCGTGGCCAGCCCGGGTACGGTCGCCGCACGAGCCGCGAACGCGAGATGGATGCGTACTTCGGCCACGCGGCGCTTGTCGAGCGGTAGCAGCTCGCGGAGTACGACGCTGAGGTTCTGGCGTACGTCCTCGCCGAGCCGCACCGCCGACAACCGTGCGCGGAGTCTGCGTACGACCTCGTCGTACGCACCGGACAGCATCGTGTCCTTGGTCGGGAAGTAGTGCTGCACGGTGCCGATGGAAACACCTGCCTGCGCTGCGACTTCGCGGACGCTCACCCGGTCCAGTCCGTGCCGGTCGACGATGTCGAGAAGCGCTTCGGTGATCTCGGCGGATCTTCGAGACTCGCTTGACTCTGTTCCCACACGTGGCATCATACAGTCGTATGAAATCATACACTCGTATGACGGCACCGCGGGGGTTGCTGGCCGGCACGATTGCGGCAGTCGCCTTCGTATGGGTGCTCTTCTTCATCGGCCTAGGCGGAGGTCTGATTCCTTCCGTCGTGCAGTCGGTCGTGTACGTGGCGCTGCTCGTGCTGACGGTTCGCAGTCGGCGTCTCAAGGTCGTCCTCGTCCGCACCGTCCAGCGATGGACGATCAATCCGCTGATGCGCCTGTTCCTCCGGATCGGCGTCAACCCGCTCGGTCTGGCGATCCTGGAGACCCGCGGGCGGAGGTCCGGCAAAGTCCGGCGAGTGCCGGTCGGCAACGGCAGGCAAGGCGACTCGTTCTGGATCATCGCCGAACACGGCATGCGGGCCGGGTACGTACGCAACATCCGCGCCGACCCGCATGTTCGGGTGCGACTACGTATCGGTCTGCGTTATCGGTGGGTTCGCGGAATCGCAACGGTGCTGCCCGATGATGATCCGCTGGCGAGGCAGCGCAGCATCATCGCATGGCATCCGTTGCGTGCGTACAACGCGATGAACGTGCGCGTACTCGGCGGTGACCTGGTGACGGTGCACGTACGCCTGCTGTCGATGGAGTCTCGCAGCGACCGCGCGTTGACAGAGCGTGACGAGCGGGTCAGGATGAACCATCCGCAACGAATGTTGCTGACGGTCGGAAACGCAATCACAGTGTGATGCTGGCCGCGGTGCAGGCTCGGGCGCTCGATGGGTGGCATCCGACGCGCACCTGGAGGTCCCGTGTCGCTCGACAGACGCAAGTTCCTGCAGACCACCGGCGTTGCTGCCGGCATCGCCGCCTGGCCGGCAGTACCGGCGAACGGTGCGTCCGCCGTCCCGCAAGCGGGCTCCAGGACACCTCCACGCGGGCCGGATGAGGGCGAGGGGCCGTTCAACAAGATGGTCATTCGCGGGGTCAACGTGATCGTCGGGGTCGGCGGCACGCTTCGCGGGCCGGTCGACATCGTGATCGAGCAGAACCGGATCACCGGGATCCTGTCCGCAGGTACGCCGAGGCAGCCGCTGCGCTCCGATCGCGCTCCGCACGACGCCGACCACGAGATCGATGCGACGGGGATGTGGGTGATGCCGGGTCTCGTCGACGAACACACCCACTCCGAAGAGGGCGAAACGCCGCGTACGTACGCGTACAAGCTGTGGCTCGGCCACGGCGTGACGACCGTTCGGGGTGTCAGCCTCACCGACAACGCTTCGGCCGTCGAGGACAGGGAGCGCAGCGAGCGCAACGAGATCGTCGCTCCGCGGATCGTCAACTACCAGACCCCTGGCAGCGGTTGGGGCGACGGGGACGTCGACACGCCGCAGAAGGCCCGGCAGTGGGTCGACTGGGCGGCGGAGAACGGCGTCGATGGCATCAAGTTCTTCGGCACCGGACCGTACGGGCGCCGCGAGATCGCCGCGGCCATCAGGGCGGCGAAACAGAACGCGCTCGGCACCACGATGCACATGTCACCGCCGATCTACAAGCAGCTCAACGCGGTCGAGCTCGGACGCCTCGGTATCGGCACCGTGACCCATTTCTACGGCCACTTCGAGTCGTTGCTCAAGCGAGGCCGGGAACACCCGAAGCCGCCGGACTACGACTACGGGAACGAGGCGTCGCGGTGGCGCGAGGTCGCGAAGGTCATCGGGTACACGTACGAGCCCGGCTCGCGTCAATGGTGGGACTATCTGCAGGAGCAGAAGGCGAACGGTGTCACCTTCGGGCCGACGATGACCGTCTACCAGGCGGGCCGTGACCTGCTTCGCGCGCGCGGCCTGGAGTGGCACACCAGGTTCGTGATGCCGTCGATGTGGAACTTCTGGGAGCCGAGCCCGCGAGCGCACGGGTCGTTCTACTACGACTGGACCACTGCCGACGAGGTGAGCTGGAAGCGGTTCTTCCACCAGTACATGCAGCTGATCAACGACTACAAGTCGATCGGTGGCAGGATCGCCGGTGGCACGGACCCCGGCTTCATCTATAACCTCTACGGGTTCGGCAACATCAGCGAGCTCGAGTTGTTGCAGGAGGCCGGGCTTTCGCCGGTTGAGGCGATCGAGGCGATGAGCCACAACACGGCGACGACGCTCGCCGAGCCGACGGGCAAGGAGCCCGAGTACGGCGCGGTGCGCGTCGGCATGGTCGCCGACCTCGCGGTCGTACCGCAGAACCCGCTCGAGGATCTACGCACGCTGTACGGCACAGGAGCCGGCCGGCTCGATGCGGACACCGGCGACATCGCGCGGGTCGGCGGCGTCCAGTGGACGATCCGCAACGGTGTCGCGTACGACGCCAAGAAGCTGCTCACCGATGTGACCGACATGGTGCGCGCGCAGAAGGACGCCGGCGGTTGTGAGGCGGTCGACCACGACTGGAGCGCTTCCGGTCCGTGCGGCGGTGGTCGAGGCATCGGCGTCGCTCCGCGGGCGAAACCGGCGCGAACGGCCGCTCCGCTCGACGCCGCGCGTACCTGACCCGCAGTCCTCGTGAGCCGCACGTTTATGCCCCAAAATCGCGAAAACCGGGGCACAAACGTGCGGCCCAGCGGGTCGGGTGGGTCAGGTGCGGGCGTACTGAGTGAACGCGTCGAGCGACTCGGGGTTGGCCAGAGCGCCCTTCGCCGCCGCCTGCTCGGCATGGACGCCTTGCAGGATCTTCTTCACCGGCACCTCGAGCTTCTTACCCGACAACGTACGTGGCAGCGCCGGTACCTGATGGATGCGATCGGGTACGTGCCGCGGTGAGAGGTTCGTACGCAAGGTGGAGGCGATGGACCGCGTCAGATCGTCGTCCAACTCCGTGCCTTCAGCCGGTACGACGAACAGAATGAGCTGCCCTGCGCCCCCCTGACCGTCCTCGAGATGGACGACGAGGCTATCGGCCACCTCGGGCAGCGCCTCGACAACGGAGTAGAACTCCGCAGTGCCGAGCCGCACTCCGCCGCGGTTGAGGGTCGCATCGCTGCGTCCGGTCACGACGCATGAGCCGCGCTCGGTGATGGTGATCCAGTCGCCGTGGCGCCACACACCGGGGATGTCCTCGAAGTAGGCGGCACGGTAGCGCGAGCCGTCGGAATCGCCCCAGAACCCGACGGGCATCGACGGCATCGGTGCGGTGATGACGAGCTCGCCGAGTCGACCGATGACCGGCTGGGCGTTCTCGTCGTACGCTTCCAACTTGCAACCCAGATAGCGACATGAGATCTCGCCCGCGTACACGGGCAGCAGCGGCACGCCGCCGATGAAGGCAGTGCACACGTCGGTGCCGCCGGATATCGATGCGAGATGTACGTCGTTGCCGAGAGCCTCGTACACCCACTCGAACCCTTCCGCGGGCAACGGCGCTCCAGTCGAGCCGACGCCGCGCAAGTGTGGCAGATCTGCGATCGAACGCGGCTTGATGCGGCGCTTACGGCAGGTGAGGAGGTACGGCGCGCTGGTGCCGAAGTACGTCGTCTCGGTGCGCTCGACCATCCGCCACAGCTCGCCGAGATCGGGAGAGCCGGGGTTCCCGTCGTACATGACGATTGACGATCCGAGCGCAGGACCCGAGACCATGAGGTTCCACATCATCCAGCCGGTCGTGGAGAACCAGAAGAAGCGGTCGTCCGGGCCGAGGTCGCTGTGCAGGGCAAGGGCTTTCAGATGTTCGAGCAGGATTCCGCCGTGCCCGTGCACGATCGGCTTCGGCAACCCGGTCGTTCCCGAGGAGTAGAGGACGTACAGCGGATGATCGAAGGGCAGACGCTCGTACGCGAGCTCACCCGGCTCGGCGGTCAGGTCGGCCCAGCTCAGGGTGCCATCGGGGCCGGGCCGGTCGGGCTCGAGATACGGCAGCCAGACGACACTGTCGAGGCTCGGCAGCGCTTCGCGGATCGCGGCTACCTCGGCGCTCCGGTCGATCGGCTTGTCGCCGTACGCGTATCCGTCGACGGCAAGGAGCACGGTGGGCTCGATCTGTCGCCACCGATCGACCACGCTACGCGTGCCGAACTCCGGAGCACACGACGAGAACGTCGCTCCGAGGCTGGCCGCGGCGAGCAGCATGATGAACGTCTCCGGGATGTTCGGTGAGTACGCAGCGATGCGATCGCCACGCTGTACGCCGAGGCGCAGTAGCCCTGCCCGCGCACGGCCGACCTGGTCGCGCAGCTCTGCGGCGGTCAGCCGTACCGGACCGCGGGTCTGAGACTCGCCGAGCACCACGATGTCGTCGTCGGTGCGACCGGGCATGCGGAGCACGGCTTCGGCGTAGTTGATAGTGGTGTCCGGAAACCACGTCGCACCGGGCATCGACGCGTCCGTCAGCGCGGCCGAGGGCGTCGAGGTCGAGGACAGGTCGGACAGGCCGAAGTACTCCCACACCGACAGCCAGAACCCGTCGAGGTCGTTCACCGACCACTGCCAGAGGTCGTCGTACGACTGGAATGACAGGCCGTGAACCCGCTCCAGCCATTCGAGGTAGTCGCCGATCCGAGTGGTCGTACGTACGTCTGTTGGCGGTGACCAGAGCGGCACGTCATCGATCGCGGCGGGGTTGTCCATGCGGGTCAGTATGCCGCCCGGTGCTCTACTGGTTGCCGAAGCGTGTGATCAGCAGGTGCGCGACGAGGTACGAGGCGCCGCCCAGAACAGGCGTGACGCCCAGCATCCACGCGGAGAACACGATCGGGAGCAATGCGGCGAGGGTGACGATGACGATGAGCAGAATCGCCAACAACGTGGTCGCGTTCGGGTCGGGGAGACCCTGCCATTTGAGCAGGAAGCGTCCGACCAGCAACGAAACAATCAGGACGACGATCAGGACCACCGCACCGGTGCCGCCGCCGGCGGGAGTGTTGTAGATCGCGTCGAAGGCCTGCATGCCCGCGTACACAAGACCCGTCAGCAGGGCGCCGACGACAATGCCGGTCACGGCCGCCCATACAGGCTGCGGAATGCGGCGGCGCTTGGCGGTCTTGTCGGTCAGCTCCTTGGCCAGAGTCTGTGACTCGGTCTCGGTAGCCGACTCGTCGGGCGCCTGGTCGGTCTCGACAGGCGTTTCGGACGCATCAGAGGTCGTGTCGTCTGCATCGTTCGTCGACGGTCGCTCACCCGCGATACGGCGCCGCTTCGTGGTCTCGTCGTCGCGATCGAGCGTCTCGACGGCACCTGATCCCGCGCCCTTGCGGCGCCGGAGCAGTCCGCTGCGCGTGTTCGGTGCGACCTCGTCGCGCCATCGTTTTGCCATTACGCCAGTGTTGCACGATGGTGCGTGGCCGCCTGCCGGGTCCCGTGTGCGTTCATCCCGTCGGACGCTGCAGGGCGAGCTTGCCGGCTAGACCGACCATGGTGAGCCCGCCGACCGCTTTCAGGGCGTTGACGCGGTGTGCGCTCGCACGAAACCAGGACCGTAGCGACGCTGCTGCGAGTACCCAGGTCGTTTCGATGGAGAACTGCGCGGCGGCGCCCGCCAAGCCGATCAGCATCATCTGCAGCGCCGGAGCCCCGATGCTGGAATCGACGAACTGGGGCAGCAGTGCCATCAACGCGACGACACTCTTCGGGTTGCTCACGCCGACGAGGAAGCCCTCGCGTACCGCTCTGCGCGTGCCCGTCGTGCCGTGGCGCGCTGGTTCGCCGAGGTCGACTGCCGACCCGTTGCGGATGGACAGGAGCGTGCGGATGCCGAGCCACAGCAGGTAGCACGCGCCGAGGACCTTCACCGCGTTGAAGAGCGTCGCGGATGCGACGACGACTGCGCCGAGACCGGCAACGACCAGTACGAGAAGTGCGATGCCGCCCATCACGTTGCCGACGACGATCGGCATCGCCTGCGCACGGCCTTCGGTGATCGCCCGGCCGGTCGAGAGAACCACCGACGGCCCCGGCACGAGGGAGAGTACTGCGGACATGGTGAGGAACCCGAGCAGTAGCGCTGGATCGACGGGCATCGCGGACCTGCTCTCTAGGCATACGGCGTGTAGCTTGCCCCCGCAAGGCTACTTGCCGAGGTAGCCCTGTCGACCTGGTCGCTGTCGGGCGAGCTGTCGCCCGCGAGAAGCGGCCAGCCGGCAACCTACCCCTGGCGTCTAGCCCCGCACGCCGAGCGGCCGCCCACACCGCTGAGCGTTGCTACTTACCGAAGTCGGTCTGGCTTTATTCGAGCAGGGCACTGTCATCCCCTGCGAGCCAGCCCTTCATACCCCTTGATCACTTCAGCATCCGTTAACTAGCGATCCCATAGTTACGCTTGTGACTATGGGATCGCGAGTTCCGGTTGGGGGCTGACAGGAGCCGTCGTCGCGTCCGGCTCGTACCTCGCCGTGCGCTCCTCCTCCCGGCATCCTGTCCCCCGACGACAACGTGAATGGCTCAGGGCTCCGCCCTGGGCCATTCACGTTGTTATGTCGGGCTGACAGGATTTGAACCTGCGACCTCGTCGTCCCGAACGACGCGCGCTACCAACCTGCGCCACAGCCCGCCAGGCGGCTCTAGCGCCGCCAGCGGAGGGAGTCTATCGGAGTGAGGGTGGCGAGGGTCGCCTCGGGTCGGCAGCAGAAGCGGACGGGTGCGAACGGCGACGTTCCGAGGCCCGCGGAGACGTGTAACCACGAGGCCGCGTTGCCCTCCGTCGCATGTCTGCTGAGGCCTCGGGCGCGCTTTCGGTCGAGGTCACAGTTGGTCACCAGTGCCCCCATGTACGGAAGTCGTACCTGCCCGCCATGGGTGTGTCCGGCGAAGATCGCGGGGTAGCCGGCGGCGTTCATCGCGTCGAGCACGCGTACGTACGGGGCGTGCGCAACCCCGATTGCGAGGTCCGCATCGCTCGGTGCGGGCGACTCGATCGAGGCGAGGTCGTCGTACTCCAGATGCGGGTCGTCGACCCCGCTGAACGCGAACTCGAGTTCGCCGACCTTGAGCCGTCCGGAGGCGTTGTCGAGGTCGAGCCAGCCGTGTCCGGTGAACGCATCACGTAGCTCGCGCCAGGGCAGATCGGAAATCCGTCGGGTACGGCCGCCGCTGGTCCGCCACAGGTATCGCAGCGGGTTCTTCAGGATCGGCGAGAAGTAGTCGTTGGAGCCGAACACGAACACGCCCGGTACGTCGAGCAGGTCGCCGTACGCCGACAGCACCGGACGCACCGAATCGAGATGGGCGAGGTTGTCGCCGGTGTTGATGACCAGATCGGGGTCGAGGTCGATCAGTTCGCGAAGCCAGCGCTGTTTCGCCGTTTGACCGGGAGTCAGATGCACATCGGACAGATGCAGCACCTTGACCGGGCGAGCACCCGGCGGCAGCACCGGGATGTCGATGCGGCGTACGACGAACGCCGTGCGCTCGTAGCCCAGCGAGTACGCGAGCGCCCCGGTGCCGACGGCGGCCCCGGCGGCGAAGGTCTTCGTGAGCGGATGCATCACACCCACCCTGTCACATCGGTGTCACAATCCCGGCGGTTGATCGGTCTATATAGGTATGAGCGTCGAAAGCAGCACTGCGCCAAGGGGCGAGCCTGGGCGGATCGAGGAGAGCGGGTTCGGCAGGAAGGCCGCCGGGCCGGTCGGGTGGCTCGACGAGCGGCTCAACCTTGCGACCATCGCCAAGGGACAGCTCCGCAAGATCTTCCCCGACCACTGGTCCTTCCTGCTCGGGGAGATCGCGCTCTGGAGCTTCGTTGTGCTCCTCCTGACCGGTGTCTTCCTGACGCTGTGGTTCGACCCGAGCATGAGTGAGACGGTCTACGACGGCACGTACGCGCCGCTGCGCGGGATCGAGATGTCGGCCGCGTACGAGTCCACGCTGCACATCTCGTTCGACATCCGCGGCGGACTGCTGATGCGCCAGATCCATCACTGGGCGGCGATGCTCTTCCTCGCTTCGATGATGGTGCACATGTTGCGGGTGTTCTTCACCGGTGCGTACCGCAAGCCGCGCGAGGTCAACTGGCTGATCGGAGTCGCGCTGCTCGGCATCGGCCTGCTGGAGGGGTTCGCCGGATACTCGCTTCCCGACGACCTGCTCTCGGGCACCGGCTTACGCATCGCCGACGGGATCGTCCGGTCGATCCCGATCGTCGGGTCGTACCTCGAGTTCTTCCTGTTCGGCGGGGAGTTCCCGAGCTCACCGCTGATTCCGCGGCTCTACGTACTCCATGTGCTGCTACTGCCGGCGCTGCTGCTCGCGCTGGTGGGCGCGCACGTCCTGCTGACCTGGGTCCTCAAGCACACACAGTGGGCGGGGCCGGGTAAGAGCGACAAGAACGTTGTCGGCTACCCGTTCCTCCCGGTGTACGCCGCCAAGTCCGGTGGGTTCTTCTTCATCGTCTTCGGCGTCACCGCGCTGATGGGTGCGCTCATCCAGATCAACCCGATCTGGAACTACGGGCCGTACGACCCGTCGCAGGTCAGCGCCGGGTCGCAGCCCGACTGGTACCTGGGTTGGCTCGAAGGCGCGCTGCGGATCATGCCTGCGGCCGAGACGACGATCTTCGGCTGGACGTTCAGCTGGAACGTGTTCGTACCCGCGGTGATCGTGCCCGGGATCCTGTTCACCCTGCTCGCGCTTTACCCGTTCGTGGAGACCTGGGTGACCAAAGACCGTCGTGAGCATCATGTACTCGAACGTCCGCGCAACAACCCCACTCGTACGGCCTTCGGCGTTGCCGGCATCGTCTGGTTCGGAATCCTCTGGGCTGCGGGCGGCAACGACGTGCTGGCGGTGGTGTTCCATCTCGACATCTTCGCGATCACCTGGGCCGCGCGGGTGCTCGTGTTCGTCGGCCCCGTTGTCGCGTTCCTCGTCACCAAACGAATCTGTATCGCGTTGCAACGCCACGACGCCGAGCGCGTGCTGCACGGGTACGAGACGGGTGTGATCGAGCGTTCGGCCGACGGCGGCTACACCGAGCGGCACGCGGCGCTCCCGGAGGGAGATGCGTACACCCTCATGGCGCACGAACGCCCGGTCGTACAGGAGGCTCGGGGCGAGGTCGACGACAACGGCGTGCGCGCGCCGCGCTCGCGGGCCGAGCGAGTACGCGCGCGGTTGTCCCGATTCGCGTACGGCGACAACCTCCAGAAGCCGACGAGCGACGAGGTGGGCGAGGCAGCTGCGCACCATGCCGAGATCGAGCCCGCCGAAGGCGAGTTCACCGGCGTCAGCGAGACGGGCATCCCGCACCGCGACTGACCCCGTCGGCAGGTGGATACTTGGCCCATGGCTGAGCTGAAGCAACGACTACGCGACGACCTGACCACCGCGATCAAGGCGCGCGACTCGCTGCGCTCGTCCACGATCCGGATGGCGCTGTCGGCGATCACGAATGCCGAGGTGGCCGGCAAGGAGGCCAAGGAGCTGTCCGACGCCGAGGTGCTCGACGTCCTCGGCAAGGAGCAGAAGAAGCGCCGCGAGGCAGCCGAGGCGTTCGACGGTGCCGGTCGCGACGAGCTCGCCGCGAAGGAACGCGACGAGGCTGCGATCCTCGCCGACTACCTACCGCAGCCGTTGAGCGACGACGAGATCGCCTCGATCGTCGCCGACGCCGTTGCGTCGACGGGCGCCGAAAGCGAAGGCATGCGGGCAATGGGCAAGGTCATGGGCGTGGTGCAACCGCAGGTGAAGGGCCGCGCCGACGGAGCGGCCGTCGCAGCCGAGGTCAAGAAGCAGCTGGGCGCTTAGCGCCGGTCTCACCAGAGGCCGGTGAGACCGAACGCGTCGGGACCCTGGCGACGGGTGTCGTTCTGCAGCACTCCGGCGTTGCCGTTGCCGCCGTTGTTCCCGTTGCCGCCGTTGTTCCCGTTGCCACCGTTGTTCCCGTTGTTGTTGTTATTGCCGCCACCGTTGTTGCCGTTGTTGTTGTTATTGCCGCCGTTGTCCTCGGGCGGCGGCGGAGCGTACGGGGTGTCGTCCGGCGCCTGGCCGAGTCCGCCAGGGGCATGGAAGCTCCGGTCCGGAAGCCACTTCTGGATGACGCTCATCGACTTGAACCACATCGGGCCGGCCAGAGAACTACCACCGACCTGGTCGAACGAGATGTACGAGCCGCGGAGCGAAACGCCGGAAAGGGTGTCTTGCGTGCCATCCTTGTTCGCTCCGGCGAGCATCGAGGCGGTCACCAGGTTGGGCGTGTAGCCCATGTACCACACGGCCTGGTTACCCGTGGTGGTTCCCGTCTTCGCCGCCGATGGCTGATTGAGGAGCAGCGAGGAACCAAACCCGCTCGGAGACTGGACGTAACCCAGCATCTGGTTCATCGTGTCGGCGGCCGCCTTGGGCATGACGCGCTTGCAGTTGGGCTTGTAGTCCTTGACCACTTCACCGTCGCGATCAGTGATGCGCGACACCGGGTGCGGCGCACAGTACTTGCCTCGTGCCGGGAACGTGGCGTACGCCGCGGCCATGTCGAGCGGGCTGACATCGACCACGCCCAAGGTGAACGACGGCACCTCCTGCCGCTTTGGGAAGTCGAGGCCAACCGCTCGCGCCATCTTCGTCGTGCGACAAAGTCCGACAAGTTTCTCTAGTTGTGCGAAGTAGGTGTTGACCGATTGCGGAAGTGCGATCGACATCGGGAACCCGCCAGCGCCAGTTGAGTTGCTCACGGGCCAAGATCCAGTGCCATCGCCATCACAAGTCGTATAGGAACCGGCGGGCATGTAGAGGTCTTGTGGCGAGTTGAAGTATGTGCTGGAGGGATAGCCGGCTTTCAGCGCTGCCGCCGACGTGAACGCCTTGAACGTCGAGCCCGCCTGGAAGCCGTTCGCTCCGCCGAGATTCTTCGGCACCGTGTAGTTGATGTACGTCTGCCCGGCCTTGGCGTTGTTGCCCATCGGCCGGGACTGCGACACGGCCCGTACCTCGCCGGTGCCGGGCTCGACGGACGCCTGTGCGCCGATCGCCTCATCGGTTGCACCGACGGTGCTCATGACCGCTCTGTCGGTCGCCTTCTGGAAGCGCGGGTCGAGGTTCGTCTCGATGGTCAGCCCGGAGGTGTCGATCGCGGTGCCGCGCTCCTTCGGCGTGTCACCGAACTCCGGATCCTGCAGCAGGTAGCGGCGTACGTAGTCGCAGTAGAACGGCGCGACCGTGCTGACGCAGCCGTTGCTGTAGTTCGTCGGCTTGAGCAGCAGCGGTTTGCTGATCAGCTTCTCGGCCTTCTTGTCCTCGATCTTGCCGAGCTCGGCCATCCGCGCGAGGACGGTGTTACGCCGGGTCAGCGCGGTCTGCGGGTACTTCGTCGGGTCGTACGCGACTGGGTTCTTGACCAGGCCGGCAAGGGTCGCGGCCTGACGCGCATCCAGATCGGACGGCGCGACCGAGAAGTAGTGCCGGGCGGCCGCGTCGATGCCGTACGCGCCGTCACCGAAGTACGCGATGTTCAGGTAGTTCTCGAGGATTTCCTTCTTGGTGTGGTTCTGCTCGTACGCCATCGCGTACTTGAGCTCGCGCAACTTGCGGCCGTAACTGTCGTCGATCGCAGCGAGGCGCTCCTTCTTGGTGTCCGCCTGCTGCACCAGGATCATCTTGACCAGCTGCTGGGTGATCGAAGAGCCGCCCTGCACGGAGTTGCCGATCGTATTGCTGACGAATGCTCGGAACGTGCCCTGCACATCGATCGGGCCGTGCTCATAGAACCGGTAGTCCTCGATGGACAAGATGGCGTCCTGCATGACCGGAGCGATCTTCTTCAGCGGGACACTCTTGCGGTTCTGTTTGTAGAAGTACGCGATCGTCTTGCCGTGTACGTCCTTGACAACGGTACGCTCCGGCGTCGGCTGCTCACGGAGTGCTAAGGGCAGGCTCTTGAACCCGTCGGCGACGCTGTTCGTACCCATGCCGAGCAGGCTCGCGACCGGGATCAGGAGTCCGGCGACGAGCACGCCGCAGAACACGCTCACGAGCGCCATCACCGATACGGTTCGGAGCGCGCCCATGCCGTTGTCATTACGCGTAGGCATGACTACGAGGGTACGCGACGCCACGATGCGTGTCGCATCCCGCGATCCGTGGCCGGAAATGGCCCGTTCGGACTATGCGAAATGGTCCGCGACGGTCTGCCGTCTGTGGCGCAGACCACGTAAGTTCATCGTCGGCGCGACGATGCGCCACCGGGAGGCCATGGGAGCCGGCCTCAGAGGGGCGATAACACAATGACGTGGACCGATGACTGGGCGCGTTCGGCAGCCTGCCGTTCTCAGGGCCCGGATGCGTTGTTCGTACGCGGGGCTGAGCAGAATCGCGCGAAGCAGGTGTGCCGGGCGTGTCCGGTACGCGCGGAATGCCTGGCCGAGGCGCTTGACAACGAGATCGAATGGGGAGTCTGGGGCGGCATGACCGAGCGGGAGCGCCGGGCGCTGCTCCGTCGCCGTCCGAACGTCACCTCGTGGCGGACTCTGCTTGAAGCGGCCCGTGAGGAGTCCGCCACGGCCCCTTCGGCCGGCGCCAAACGCGCCAGCTAGCTACGAAGCGAGCTGTTCGCCGATACGGCGCAGCCCGTCGAGATCGTGGACGTCGCCGGCCAAAGCCGGCACCGGCGCGATGGGTACGTCCGGATGGGCGCCCGCAAACCGGCGCCGTAACCGTTGCTCTCTTGCCTGCGCGCGTACCCGGTCGGCGTGAATGCGCAGCAGGGCCGCGACCACCGGCCCGTCGGCGGTGTCGGCGTCGTCGAGCCGGCGAGCGACCGACTCTGCTTCGGCGTCGTCGACGGCATCGGTGCTCGGTGTGGTGACGCGGTTGAGTACCAGACCGGCGAGCGGCATCCGCTCCTCTGTCAGGCGTTCGACGAAGTACATGGCCTCGCGTAGCGCGTCGCGCTCCGGTGACGCCACGACCACGAATGCCGTCTCGGGCGCCTGAAGTAGCGCGTACGTTGCCTCCGCTCGCTGGCGAAACCCGCCGAAGAGTGTGTCGAAGGCCGCGACGAAGGTCTGAACGTCGGTCAGGATCTGTGCCCCGAGCACCTTGTTCAGGGCGGCTGTGACCATGCCGAACCCGGCGGTCAGGAACCGCGCCGGTCCGCGCGCCGGCGTCAGCAGCAGTTTGATGAACCGGCCGTCCAGCAGCGACGACAGCCGTTCGGGTGCGTCCAGGAAGTCGAGCGCCGACCGCGACGGGGGCGTGTCGACGACGATGAGATCCCAGCGCCCGTCCTCGACGGCGTCGGCGTGCAGCTGGCCGAGCTTCTCCATCGCCATGTACTCCTGGGTGCCGGCGAAAGAGCTCGACAACGCGACGTAGAACGGGTTCTGCAGGATCTGGCGGGCCTTCTCCTCCGATGCGTGTGCTTCCACGACCTCGTCGAACGTGCGCTTCATGTCGAGCATCATCGCGTCGAGCGAACCGCCGTCCGAGCCCGCGCCGGCAACCGGCCGAGGGACGTTGTCGAGCTCGGTCAAACCCATGGACTGTGCGAGTCGACGTGCCGGGTCGATGGTCAGCACGCATACCTTGCGGCCCTGCTCCGCGGCGCGTAGCGCTAGTGCCGCGGACGTGGTCGTCTTGCCGACGCCGCCCGAGCCGCAGCACACGATGATGCGGGTGTCACGGTCGCTGATCAGCGCATCTGCGTCGAGTTCATCGCCCGAAGAGCTACGGCCCGGACGGCTCCACTCGCCGTACCGATGCCGCTCCCGGGGCGTGCCCGCGCGAGGCGACGTACGTGAACGGGGGCTCATCCGATGCCCTCCTCGCCGAGGATGGCCGCGAGCCGGTAGATGCCGCCGAGGTCCACGTCGTCGGGCAGCTGCGGGAGTTCATGCACCGGGCGGTCGATGGAGGCGAGGGTCGCGCGTTGTTCGTTCTGCAGGTCCTGGCGCTCCACATCGGCGGCACCCTCGGCGAGCAGGGCGTCGGCGACCGGCCCGTCTGCGGGTAGCCCCTCGGTTGCGAGCGCCTTTCGTACTGCCGCGCTGTCGAGCTCGGCGAATCGCGTACGCAGATCCGGGTCGAGTGGCGAGTGGCGTACCTGGTTGACGAAGATCCGGCCGACCGGAAGCTCTGCCTCGCGTAGTTCGGCAATGCCGTCGAGGGTCTCTTGCACCGGCATCTCTTCGAGCACCGTGACGATGTGTACTGCGGTCCGCTTCGCACGCAACAGCGACATGATCGAGTCGGCCTGCCGCCGGATCGGTCCGACCTTCGCCAGCCCGGCGACCTCGCTGTTGACGTTGAGGAAGCGCGCGATGCGCCCGGTCGGCGGGGCGTCGACCACGACGGCGTCGTACACGAATTCGCCGTCGGACTTGCGGCGGCGCACTGCCTCGTAGACCTTGCCGGTGAGCAGTACGTCGCGTACGCCGGGAGCGATCGTGGTGGCGAAGTCGATGATTCCGAAGCGGTCGAGCGCCTTACCCGCACGGCCGAGCCGATAGAACATCGAGAGGTACTCCAGCAGCGCTGCCTCGGCGTCGATCGCCAGCGCGTACACCTGGCCGCCGTCGGGGCTCGAGGCGACGAGACGCTCCTCGTACGGCAGTGGGGGAACGTCGAAGAGCTGCGCGATGCCCTGGCGCCCCTCGACCTCACACAGCAGCACATGCCGGCCCTCTCGCGCGAGTGTCATCGCAAGAGACGCGGCGACCGTCGTCTTGCCGGTGCCGCCCTTGCCGGTGATGATGTGCAAGCGCTTGCGGGGTGCCACGGGTCGAGCCTATGCCTTAGCCGTCGACGCCACTGCGTCGCGGACCACCGGCCAGACGGTTGTCAGAGGATCGATCAGCGCGAAGTGCTCGACCCCCGCAAGCTCGCGCAGTGTCGTGACGCCGAGGCCCCGCGAGTGCTCGATCGGGACACGCTGATCTTCCGTGCCGTGCAAGATGACCGTCGGCGGTTGCAGCGCCCCGAGTCTCTTGGCGAGGTCGGCGTCGGCGAACTCGGCCGGTCGCTCCGCGGGACTTCCGCCGAGCAGTGCTTCGACTGCACCCTCGTCGAGGTCTTCGGCGTACGCGCGGGTGAGGTCGGCTACCGGAGCGAGCGCAACAACCCGCTCGACACTGGTAGGCGCCGTGAGTGCCCACCACAATGCGAGGTGGCCGCCGGCGGAGTGGCCGATCAGCCGGTACGGCCTTGCCGCGACGCGTCCGTTCACGGACTGTGCAATGAGACCCGGCAGCGCGTCGCGTACTGCTTCGATGTCGGCGCGCATGTCGGGCCAACGGGCACCGGGCGTACGCCGGTACTCGGGTGTCGCGACGACGTAGCCCTCGCGGCGCAGCGCGTCGGCGAGCGGGCGGGTGTGTACGCGATCGACCGCGTCACGCCAGAAGCCGCCGTGCACGAGCACGATGAGCTCTTCGGGCTCGTCGCCGGCTGGTAGGTGGATGTCGACGACGTGGTCGGCGCCGTCGCCGTACGCGAGAACGAGGTCGGGGGCCGGCGCAGGGCGAGTGAGTACGGCACGCGGATCGGGTGACGTCATAGGTCCAGGATGACGCAGTTGGCGATGAAGTATCGTCGCCGCATGACCCAGTGGGAATACCTCACCGCCCCTGTGCTGGTGCACTCGACGAAGCAGATTCTGGACAATTTCGGCTCTGAGGGTTGGGAGCTCGTGCAGATCGTGCCGGGCATGAACCCGGAGAACCTCGTCGCCTACTTCAAGCGTCCCAAGGAGGGCTGATGGCAACCCCAGAAGAGCGCCTCGCCGAGCTCGGCCTGTCTGTGCCCGAGGTCGTGCCGCCGGTTGCGGCGTACGTCCCGGCTCTTCGTACCGGCTCATACGTCTACACGGCGGGTCAGGTGCCGCTGCGCGACGGCAAACCGGTCGCGACCGGGAAGGTCGGCGCAGAGGTCACGCCCGAGGTTGCGTACGAGTGCGCACAGCAGTGCGCGCTCAATGCGATCGCAGCGTTGGCGACACAGGTCGACAACCTGTCGCAGGTCGTACGCATCGTCAAGGTGGTGGCCTTCGTGGCGAGCGCACCCGACTTCACCGGTCAGCCGGGTGTCGCGAACGGCGCGAGCGAGTTCTTCGGCAAGGTCTTCGGTGATGCAGGCGTGCACGCGCGTAGCGCCGTCGGCGTAGCCGCGCTTCCGCTCGACGTACCCGTCGAGGTCGAACTCATCGCCGAGGTCCGGTAGCAAGCGCGTCATGCGCGTACCACTGCCTCCGAGGCTGCGCGAGCACGTCACCGGGCGTACGGGCGATCCCGTACACCCGGTCGACGCGGCGACGGTCGTCCTGCTGCGAGATGGCGCGGACGGCGTCGGGGCGTACTTCCTGCGGCGGCAGCGCAGCATGGCGTTCGCAGCGGGCATGTACGTGTTTCCCGGCGGTCGGGTCGATCCCCGCGATGCGGACGTCGACGTCGACTGGGTCGGACCGCCGCCGGCGGAGTGGGCCGAGCGGTTCAGCTGCGACGAGGCAACCGCACGGGCACTCGTGTGCGCGGCGGTGCGGGAGACGTACGAGGAGTCCGACGTACTTCTCGCCGGCGATGCGTCGCAGGTCGTCGCCGACGTGACGGGAGACGGGTGGGAAGCCGACCGCGCGGCACTGGTCGCGCATGAGCTCTCGCTCGCGGAGATGCTGACTCGCCGAGGGCTGGCCGTACGTGCCGACCTGCTCGCGGCGTGGACGCATTGGATCACGCCCGCGTTCGAGCCGCGCCGGTTCGATACGCGGTTCTTCGTTGCCGTGTTGCCGGACGGGCAACGCACGCGCGACGTGAGCACCGAGGCGGACCGAGTCGAGTGGCTGCCGTTGTCCGACGCGCTCCGGAGGGAAGAGCGCGACGAGATCGCGATGATGCCGCCGACCTGGGTGACGTGCCGCGACCTGGCGGCGCTCGGCTCGACCGCCGAGGTACTGAAGGCCGCGCCTGAGCGGCCGATCATTCCCGTCGTGCCTCGCTTGGTCGAGGACGCCGGGGAGTACTTCCTGGAGACGGAGCTGCCATGAGCTGGTCTGGTGGACGGTTCGGTGAGCGCGCCGAGTGCGTACTAGCGCACAACCCGGGGATCATGACGCTCGACGGTACGAACACCTGGGTGTTGCGAGAGCCGGGTGCCGCGCGGTCGGTCGTGGTCGACCCTGGTCCGCCGGAGGCCGCGCATCTCGACGCCGTGGCGGATGCGGCTGGTTCGGTCGCCGTCGTGCTACTGACGCACCGGCACCTCGATCACTCGGAGGCGGCCGCGGCGTTCGCTGCCCGGATGGGGTGCGAGGTGCGGGCGGTCGACGCTTCCTTGCGTACTGCTGGATCCGGGCTCGACGACGGGGAGCGGATCGAGGTCGACGGGCTGGTCATCGAAGTCGTCGCGACTCCGGGGCACACCAGCGACTCGGTGAGCCTGCTGGTCGAGTCCGACGGCGCCTTGCTCACGGGCGACACCGTGCTCGGCCGTGGCACGACCGTTGTGGCCCAGCCCGACGGCGACCTCGGCGCGTACCTCGACTCGCTGCGGCTGCTGCGGCGCCTCGTCGACGAGCGCGGCGTACGTCGGCTGCTACCCGGACACGGGCCGGTTATCGACGACCCCGCCGGCGTACTCGACGGCTACCTTGCGCATCGCGCCGAACGGTTGGAGCAGGTGCGCGCCGCAGTCGCCGCCGGCGCCGTCTCCGCCCGTGATGTGGTCGAGCGGGTGTACGCCGATGTCGACGAATCACTCTGGCCCGCCGCAGAGCAGTCGGTCGCCGCGCAGCTCGCGTACCTCCAGCGCTGATTGCTCAGCCGCCTTCCGATCCGGTGGTTCGCGGGCCGCGTGCCCGTGCGGTGCGCTGCCCTCGTTTCTCCCCCTTTTTTTGTATCTATCGCGCATAGCTCCAATAGGTTTGTACCTGTGCGTGATAGATACAAACGCGCCGGCCGGTAGTCCACAGGGTTATCCACCGTACGACCCGCAGATCGTACGGGCGCGGAGTCGGCGCAGCATGCTGCATGGTGTGCCACGACGAGGAAATTATGACAGCGAAGCAGTCGCGACCCTGATTGCAGCGAATGAGCGGGTTGTGACTCACCGACAGTTGATGGATCTGCGGGTCCCAAGGAGCACGATATGTGCCCGAATGCGCCGCGGGCCATGGCAGTGGATCCTGCCCGGCGTCACGCTTTGCCACACAGGTACGCCCACGCGGCGGGAGAAGCTGCTAGCGGCCCTGAAGTACGGCGGGCCCGGCGCGGTAGTCACCGGGGCCAGTGGTCTGCGTGAGCACGGTGTCCGGGAGCCGCTCGACCCACGTATCCATCTCCTAGTACCGCGAGCGACCAACAGGACGTCGCACCACTTCGTGATTGTGGAGCGTACGAGTTACCTCCCGGAGCCTGTCGTCCGGCGCGGTATCGCGCTTGCGCCACTAGCGAGATGCTGCGTCGACGGGAGTCGCCGTACGCTCCGGCTCTCTTCGGTTCGTGCCGTGGTCGCCGAGACCGTGCAGCGAAAGTTCTGCACGCCCGCTGAGCTACTCGATGCGATCGGGAGCCTCGCGACTCAACGCAGCGGACGCATTCGAGCCGTCATGCATGAGATCGAGGTCGGTATCCGATCTGCTGCAGAAGGGGACGCTCGAATCGCTTTTCGCGGCAGCGACGTACCGATGCCGGAGTGGAACGTCTCGTTGTTCACCCCGGACGGAGTGCTGCTCTGCATCCCCGACGGCTGGTGGGACGATCTGGCCATTGCGCTTCAGATCGACTCGATGGAGTGGCACCTCAGTCCAGAACTGTACAAGCGAACCCAAGCAACGCAGCGCGTTCTGGCCGAGCTGGGGATCCCGTTTCTGCCATGGGCGCCTGGAGATGTCGCGCGCGATCCCGATGCCTTCGTCGCAAGTGCCCGTGAGTTCCGGCGGGGCAATGGTCAGCGACCGCGCCCGAATATCGTTGTTGTGCGCAACCAACGCGATCGCTGATTTTGTATCCCTCGCGCAGGGCTACAAACCTATTGGAGCTATGCGTGATAGATACAAAACGTGGCCAGCCGCCGTCAGCCGCGTAACCGATCGCAACGAGACGAGATCTGGGCGTAACCGATCGCAACGGGGACGGGTACGCAGCTAGCGCGAGCGGCGCTGCAGCCGCTCCAGATCCAGAATCACCACCGACCGCGGCTCGAGCCGCAGCCAGCCGCGCATCGCGAAGTCGGCGAGTGCCTTGTTGACCGTCTCTCGGGAGGCGCCGACCAACTGTGCGAGTTCTTCCTGGGTCAGGTCGTGGTGTACGTGGATGCCGTCGTCGGCTTTGCGGCCGAAGCGCGATGAGAGATCGAGTAGCGCCTTGGCGACGCGGCCGGGTACGTCGGAGAAGACCAGGTCGGCGACGACGTCGTTCGTACGCCGGAGCCGGGCGGCCAGCTGGTGGAGGAGGGCGCGCGCGACGTTCGGGTGATCGGTGAGCCAGACGGTGAGTTCTTCGTGACCGAGGCTCTGCATCGAGCAGTCGGTGACGGCGGTCGCGGTGGTCGAGCGGGGTCCGGGGTCGAACAGTGACAACTCGCCGAACATCTGGCCCGGTCCGAGGATGGCGAGGAGGTTCTCGCGGCCGTCGGCGGATGTACGGCCGAGTTTGATCTTGCCGTCGGTCACGATGTACAGCCGGTCGCCGGAGTCTCCCTCGTGGAACAGGACCTCGCCACGACTCAGATGCGTGTCGGTCATCTGCGCCCCGAGCGAGGCCGCCGCCTCGTCGTCGAGGCCAGAGAAGAGCAAAGCCTGACGGAGCACGTCGTTGTCCACTGGATCTCCTCGCCGTCTTGCACGCCTGCGGATCGGTGTGCCTCGCTTCACATTCTGTCCTATCCTGCACACGAATGGCGAAGAGGACACGTTCCCGCGCCATCACTGGTTCGGCGTGTCGCCGCGCGCCCGTACTCTAGGTGGCGTGCCGACACCGACCCGCGCCAGTGCCGCAGACGTTCCGAAGCCGCCGACATCCCTGGTACGACGGGCGCGCAAGATCAACCGCGTCCTTGCCGAGACCTATCCGGATGCCAAGGCGGAGCTCGACTTCACCAACGCGTTCGAGCTGCTCGTCGTCACGGTGTTGTCGGCGCAGACGACCGATAAGCGGGTCAACGCGATCAGCCCGACGCTGTTCGCCACGTACCCCGACGCCAAGGCGATGGCTGCGGCCGACCGGGAGACGATGGAGGAGCTGCTCAGGCCGGCCGGCTTCTTCCGAGCCAAGACCGAGAGCCTGCTGAAGCTGTCGGCGGCACTGTGCGACGACTTCGGCGGTGAGGTCCCGGGCAAGCTCGAGGATCTCGTCACGCTGCCCGGGGTCGGCCGCAAGACGGCCAACGTCGTGCTCGGCAACGCATTCGATGTGCCCGGTATCACCGTCGATACCCATTTCGGTCGGCTCGCACGAAGGTTCAAATGGACCGACGAGACCGACCCCGTGAAGGTCGAGCACGCCGTCGGCGCGTTGTTCCCCAAGCGAGACTGGACGATGCTGAGCCACCATCTGATCTGGCACGGTCGTCGCTGCTGCCATGCGCGCAAGCCGGCTTGCGGTGCCTGCCCGGTCGCGCACTGGTGTCCGTCGTTCGGTGAGGGGCCGACCGGGCACGACGAGGCGGCGAAGCTGCTTCGTACCGAGGGGCGGGCATGAGATGGGCCCGTACGTCGGCCGCGCTGTTCCTCGGTGCGGCCTTGGCCGCATGCACTCCACCGTCGAGCGACGACGGGGGCGGCGGGTCGCTGCCCGCATCGAACCTCTCTGAGGTCGACGTCGACACTCCCGAGCTCGCCAAGCTCAAGCGAGCGGCAGGCATGGACGACTGCCCACGCGTCGACTCGGTCGACGAGCCGGTCGACAACGGTCTACCCGACCTCACGCTTCCCTGTCTCGGCGGCGGGCCGGACGTCAACCTGTCCGCACTCCGCGGTGAGCCGACGGTGGTCAACGTGTGGGCGAGCTGGTGCGAGCCCTGCCGCAAGGAGCTTCCGGTGATCCAGCGACTACACGAGTCGGGCAAGGTGCGGGTGATCGGCATCGACATCGAAGATCCCCAGCCCGGCACGGCGCTCGAATTGGCGGCCGACAGCGGAGTCACCTATCCCTCGGTCGCCGACCCGGGCGGTGAGTCCGAGGTCCCACTAGAGCTTGTGGGTACGCCGCAGACGATGTTCGTACGCCCCGACGGCTCGATCGCCGGCACTGAGCGCGGCGTCATCACCTCGTACGACAAGCTCGCCGACGACGTACGCGAGCATCTCGGAGTGCAGCTGTGAGATCTGAGGAAGCGGCGAACGCGGAGCAGTCACCGGCCGCGGAGCAACCGGCCGCCGACGTGCCGGCGTGGTTGCGTCCGGTAGCTACCGGCATCAACGGCGTGACGTCCGCGAAGCTGTCGCCGCGCTTCCCCTCGCCGCCGAGCTCAGCGCGTCGGGCGGCAGTGCTCATGCTGTTCGGCGAGGGCGACGGCGGGCCGGACCTGTTGATCACCGAGCGCGCACACACGCTGCGCTCCCACCCTGGTCAGCTTGCGTTTCCCGGTGGTAAAGCCGATCCCGGTGACCGCGATGCGGTCGACACAGCGATGCGCGAGGCGCGCGAGGAGGTCGGTCTCGATCCGTCCTGCGTGGCAGTCGTCGGTACTCTCCCCGACCTCTGGGTGCCGCCGAGCAACTCCGCGGTGACGACGATTGTGGGCTGGTGGCACACTCCGGCGCCGGTTGGGGTCGTCGACGAGGGGGAGGTCGCGAGCGTGCTTCGCGTACCCGTCTCGCATCTGCTCGACCCGGTCAACCGGTTCACCGTCGAGGTGACCGGCGGCTGGAAGGGGCCCGCCTTCGAGGTCGGTGACGGGCTCGTGCTCTGGGGGTTCACGGCCGGCATCGTGAGCAGACTGTTCGAGCACGTGGGCTGGGAGCGGCCGTGGGATCATTCGCGCGTACGCCCGCGGCCGAACCCTCCCGCGCCGGACGGTTCATGAACGTGCTCGATCTCATTCTGCTGCTCGTCATCGTGGTCTACGGCATGGCGGGCTACTGGCAAGGCTTCGTGACCGGTGCGGCGGCGACGATCGGGCTGCTGATCGGCGGCGTGTTCGGCATCGTCGTGGTGCCGCTCGTCCTCGGTGGGCTGGGTGACGGCGTCGGCACCGCCTTGCTCGCGCTCATCCTGGTGCTGATCTGTGCGACGGTCGGCCAGGCATGCGGCACGTTCGTCGGCACGCATCTGCGCGACAAGATCACCTGGCACCCGGCGCGCTCGATCGACGCGGTCGGCGGTGCGGTGCTCTCGGTCGTGGCGGTGCTCGTGATCGCCTGGTGCCTCGGCTACGCGGTCTCCGGCACGCAGATCCCGGCCTTGTCCAACTCCGTGCGCTCCTCGGCCGTTCTGAGCCGCGTCGACGGAGTCATGCCCGACTCTGCCCGGAGCGGGCTGCAGTCGTTCAACTCGCTGATCGACTCGAACCTCTTCCCGCGCTACCTCGAGCCGTTCGTACCCGAGGAGATCAGCCACGTACGAACGCCGAACGACAAGATCCTCGATCGGCCGGTCGTGCGCCGCGCTGCGCCGAGTGTCGTCAAGGTGCTCGGGCAGGCCGAGGAGTGCGATCGCGGTGTCGAGGGCAGCGGCTTCGTCTACGCGCCCGATCGGGTGATGACGAATGCACACGTGGTCGCCGGTGTCGATGATCCGACAGTCGTCGTCGGCGATGAGTCGTACGACGCCAGAACCGTTGTCTACAACGAGAATCTCGATGTCGCGGTGCTGGCGGTCGACGGGTTGGACGTACGCCCGTTGGGGTTCGACACGGGCGGCGGCGCTGGTTCGAACGCCGTCGTGATGGGTTACCCCGACAACGGTCCCTTTGACGCTGTAGCGGCCAGGATCCGCGCCCGGCAGGAGTTGCGTAGCCCCAACATCTACGACGACGGGGTAGTGCGCAGGCAGGTGTTCTCGATCCGAGGGCTGGTTCGTTCGGGCAACTCGGGCGGGCCACTGGTGAGCAGCGGCGGCCAGGTGTACGGCGTTGTGTTCGCGGCGTCGGTGAGCGACGACAACACCGGCTACGTATTGACCGCCGAGCAGGTGCAGGCCGACGCCGAGCGCGGCATCACAGGCGACGAGGAGGTTTCGACCGGCGGATGTACCTGAGCGTCGGTGACCCGGTCAGGACTCGGAGCGTGCGCCCGTCGGCGTAGCGGGCTCTGCAGGCGCCTTCGGCTTGCCGGTCTGCCCCTTGAGCGCGTTCGGGATCTCCTTGGCGGTGTCGATCGTCTTCTCCGGCGCCTTGACCGACTTCAACTTGCGGATGCCGATCAGTACGACGATGACGGCCAGCAGGATGTAGATGCCGGTGACGATCAGGAACGCCCAGGCGAGATCGAGTCCGGGGATCTTTGCGATGAAGTACGCAGCGGTGATCGACGCGAAGATGATGATCAAGACACCGAAGAACGCGGCGACGGCGAGCAGCCCGGCCCCGAGGCCGAGGTTCTTGACGCTCACTCGCAACTCGGACTTCGCGAGCTGGATCTCGTACTGGACCAGCGCGGAAACATCGCGGCTCGCATCGGCGACCAGGCGGCCGATCGTCGGGTCGGCCTGCTCCTGGGCCTCGAGCCGGTGCTGTCCCTGGCTGCTCATGGACTCTCCTGGGTCGATGGGACCGAAATCGGACGTTGCTGCGCGCCTTGAGCCTAGATGACTCGTCGGTACGACGCAGCGGGGGTGGGCCCGTGTCGCTTCGTTCACGCCGTCGGCGCGGGCGTGAACGCCACCTCCTCGTCGCCGGGGAGGATCACGGTGAGAAGCCGGAACACCTCGCTGGGGTCGGTCGGGTCGACGGCGATCAGATCATCGGACAGCGACATGATCGCCATGCCTTGTTGCGAATCGACGATGTGCAGCGAACGCTCGCCCTCGTTGCCGGGCGTGTTCGGCCAGCGCACGCTGAGGGTCCAGTACCACCACGGCCCGCGCGCGAGACCGTCCGCGTACGAGGTCGTGGGCGCGTCGTCGATCGTTGCCGTGATCGTTCCGGCTGCCGTGGCTCGACGTTCGGCGTCGGCGCCGAAGAGGTCATGCACCAGGTGCGGCGGCATCCGCCATGGTTGGAAGGACGTTGTGGGCCGCGGTGAGAGGCCGACCAGTCGCGCGACCGATATCGGGAAGAAGTCTGGTGGGGTGGAGACGAGTCGCAGTTCGCCGTCGGGTTGACCGATCAGGTACGTCGCCGCATCCGTCGATACCCAGAACTCGACGACGACCTGGGAGTTGTTCTCGTTGCGCATCTCCAGCCTGCCGACCGCGATCGGATCGGCCGCGGCCGCGAGGGGCGTACGTAGGGCGGGGTGGATCGATGAGCCGTCCACGAGACCCGCCTCGCGAGTCTTCTCGAGCCCACGCTGTGTCGGGCCCGTGCCCACGGCGAGGGCCAGCAACGCATCGAAGCTGACCCGATCGAGGGTGAGCTGGCCGGACTCGGGTTCGAACGAAACAGTCATTTGGGCGCCTCCGTGAGGTCGGGCCGGAAGCCATTAGCGATGGTGGCGAAGACGCCGGTGAAGTTGTACGCACCGAGGGTCGGCGTCGTTGCGGTCACGGTGTAGCCGCGACGCCCGCGTACTGTCGACCACTGCTCCATGGTCAGGGCCTCGCCGCCGGAGTTGGCGTGGTGGGCAAGCCGGCGGAAAACGGTGTGGCCGTCGACCTCGAGCGTCTCGTTGTCGATCAGGAGGTACTGGTCGAGTACCTGCGCGCTCGTGGTCTCGGTGAACTCCTGCCACGACTCGATTGTGCGGTCGGGCTCCAGCTCGTCGACCGTGACGACGACGTTCGAATGGAAGTCGGCTTCGTGGCCGGGTGCGATGGCCGCGACGGCCACCTGTTCGTGCGGGTCTTCATGGATCGCCCAATCGCTGGGAACGGGCATCGTGAACCTGGCGGTCGCGTGGTGGTAGGTGACGAACGGGTCGTCGCTCATGCGGGGTCCTTCGGTCGGTGGTACGCGAGGTTGTAGTCGGCGTCAGCCGGCGTTCAGCGGCCGCGTCAGAGCGGGACCCTGCTGTTGGGTCGTGAGATTCAACGCGGGCTGCAGGTCGAGCCGCGACTGCTCGTCACCGCCGATCGCTGCCTGGACCGCAGAGCCGAGATCGACCCCCTGCTTCTCGGCGAGCTGCGAAAGTTTCTCGACGCGGGGCTTGACCTCCTCGTAGTACGTCTTGAAGGCGCGCGTGACGACGGAGTCCTTCGACGAGATCGCCGCGTTGTCGAGTGTGTTGGTGGCGCCTGACGCCCAGGTGGCCCAGGTCGGTGCGGTGTTCGCCGTGTTGCGTGCGGCCGATGATGCCGGATCCGGGGTGATGTCGACGTAGTTCATGAGTCCTCCTCGAGCTGTGACAGGTTTCGACAGGTGTGCGGACGACGTCGCATCACCAGAACTTGAGCTTCTTCACGACGTCGCCTGCATCATCGAGACGATCGCCGGTCCAGTCTTTGGCCGTGTCTACGGCGTCGGCGGTGGCGTCGTACGCATCCGTGACGCCTTCGACCACGTAGTCAGCGGCCTCGTCGGCGACGCCGGATCCGATCACTCCGCCGACGATTCCGCCGACCATGCTCCCGGCGACGGTTCCGATTGGGCCGCCAAAACTCCCGAGGTACGCGCCGACGTACGCGCCGGTCTCGATGCCCGCGTACGTTCCGGCCAGCTTGACCGTTCCGCGCGTGGCCGAGCGGGTCACCTTCGCGCCGGTGGAGAGATCGGTACGCTGCGAGTCGCGGCCCCACTGGTCGTACGCGCCGCCGGCGAACGACAGGGCGTAGAAGCCCTTGTCTGCGACCCCGGCGAGCTTGCTCCACTTGGTCACCGGCGCCATCTCGCGGCGGAACGGCAACTTCCACTTGTCGAATCGGCCGCCCCGGAGGTTGTACGGCAACGGCGACCGACTGGTCCACGGCCAGAGTGTGCGCGACCAGCCGTAGCGCGACATGTTGTAGCGCTGCTGCCAGTTGTTCGGGTTGAACCGGCTGTACCAGTTGCCGCCGAGCCCCGGCAGCGGCATGTATCGCTGGGTCGCGAACTTGTTGACGCCGTGGCCGGTCCATGAGCCGATCAGGCCGACGAGCTTGCCGTACCAGACCGCGTAGTCACCGGGGTCCGCCGGTGGCGTCCAGATGCCCATGAAGCCGGCAGCGAAGTCGCCTTTGAAGTCGTCCCAGGAGGTGGCGTAGTCCCAGGTCATCCCGGGCATGGCGCCCGCGTCGATGACAGTCTGCATATGCGCCTTGGTCGGACCGTCGCGCAGCATCGCGGACACTTCGCTCTGACCGGTCTCGATGTAGTTGTAGTAGGCCGTCCACCAGTCGCGTTTGGCTTTGACCCGCGGGCTGTCGCTGTCCGGGTCGTCGTCGCCCTCGCCATCGCTGTTCTTCTCCGCCTCGGCGAGCGTCGAGGTGATGGTGTCGACACGGGAGTTGAAGTCGATCACCTGAGTGGACCAGTACTTCGTGACGACCGCGGCCCAAGCGAGCTCACCCGTGACGGTTTGCGAACCCTGCTGGACCGCGTTGTCCGCGCTCTGGACGAGCGGTGCGCAGTCACCTCGCATGGCGGGGATCGCGGGGCTGTATGCCTTCTTGGTGAGCTTGCCGGTGGTGATTCCGTCGGCGGCCTGGGTGATCAGGTTGGCGCCGCATGCCTCGAGGTCGGCGGTATCCGCCTGGTGCTTGTCGAATGGTTGCAACTGGGTCACGGGCGTACTCCAGGGTCTCGTGCTCTGAGCCTTGCTCGACGGTGAGTCCGAGTACCCTATGCGCCGATTGTTGACAATCTACATTCTCCCAGGGTCACTCTGCGTAGCCCGGGTGGAGATTTACGATAGCAAATACTCTCGATCGTGGCACGCTGCACGACAAAGGTCCGCTGTACCGGTATTTCACCGGTACAGCGGACCTCTACGCGCTGAGCTCGACGACCGCGTCAGTCGTCGCTTGCGGACCCGATCCCGGTCTTGATCGCGTCCATCACGCTGCTGTCGGCGAGCGTGGTGACGTCGCCGACCTGGCGGTTCTCCGCGACGTCGCGCAGCAGCCGACGCATGATCTTGCCCGAACGCGTCTTCGGCAGCTCGGAGACGACCATGATCGAGCGCGGCTTCGCGATCGCCCCGATCTCCTTGGCGACATGTGCGCGCAGCTCGGCGACCACGTCGGGTCCGCCGTCGCCGGCGGCCTCGGTGAGGATCACGAACGCGACAACCGCCTGGCCCGTGGTCGCGTCGGTAGCACCGACGACAGCCGCCTCGGCGACCTTCGAGTGCGACACCAGGGCCGACTCGATCTCGGTCGTCGACAGGCGGTGGCCGGAGACGTTCATGACATCGTCGACGCGCCCGAGCAACCAGATGTCGCCGTCGTCGTCCCGCTTGGCTCCGTCGCCGGCGAAGTAGGTGCCCTCGAAGCGCGACCAGTACGTGTCGATGAACCGCTGGTCGTCGCCCCACAGGGTGCGCAGCATCGCCGGCCACGGCTCCGTGAGTACGAGGTAGCCGCCGGAGCCGTTGGGTACGGAGTTGCCGGCGTCGTCGACGACATCGGCGTTGATGCCTGGGAGGGGCGTCATTGCCGAACCCGGTTTGGCCGAAGTGACACCGGGGAGCGGGCTGATCATGATCGCTCCGGTCTCGGTCTGCCACCAGGTGTCGACGACCGGGCTGGCGTCGCTGCCGATGTGCTTGCGGTACCAGACGTACGCCTCCGGGTTGATCGGCTCGCCGACCGATCCCAGCACTCGTACGCTCGACAGGTCGAACTCGGCCGGGATCTCGTCGCCCCACTTCATGAAGGTACGAATCGCGGTCGGTGCCGTGTAGAAGATGGACACCTTGTAGTCCTGGATGATTTCCCACCAGCGCCCCTTGTGCGGGGTGTCGGGCGTGCCTTCGTACATGACCGAGGTGGCGCCGTTGGCGAGCGGGCCGTAGACGATGTACGAATGGCCGGTGACCCAGCCGATGTCGGCGGAGCACCAGTAGACGTCGGAGTCGGCCTTGAGGTCGAAGACGGACCAGTGGGTCCAGGCCGACTGGACGAGGTATCCGCCAGAGGTGTGCAGGATGCCCTTGGGCTTACCGGTCGTACCCGAGGTGTACATCACGTAGAGCGGGTGCTCGGCGTCGAACGCCTGCGGTGTGTGCTCGGGCGACTGGCGGTCGACGACCTCGTGCCACCAGACGTCCTTATCGGTCCAGGCGACGTCTTGACCGGTGCGGCGCACGACGACCACATTGCGTACGCGCGGCGAGCGGGCGACCGCCTCGTCGACGGCCGGCTTGAGGGCGCTCGGCGCGCCGCGACGGTAGCCGCCGTCGGAGGTGATGACGATGCGGGCGTCGCAGTCGTCGATACGGCTCGCGAGTGCGTCGGCGGAGAACCCACCGAACACGACCGTGTGCGGGGCGCCGATCCGGGCGCAGGCGAGCATCGCGATCACGGTCTCGGGGATCATCGGCATGTAGATGGCCACCCGGTCACCCGTCTCGACGCCGAGCTCGATGAGCGCATTGGCCGCGCGTGAGACGGAGTCCTGCAGATCGGAGTACGTGATCGTACGGGTGTCGTCGGCGGGCTCGCCGACCCAGTGGAACGCCACCTTGTCGCCGTTGCCGGCCTCGACGTGCCGGTCGACGCAGTTGTACGCGACGTTGAGCTCGCCGCCGACGAACCATTTCGCGAACGGAGGGTTCGACCAGTCGAGCACTTCTTCGGGCTGCTTGGCCCAGGTGATCCGCTCGGCCTGCTTCGACCAGAACGCGAGCCGGTCGGCGGACGCCTCTTCGTACGTCGCGGCGGTGGCGTTCGCATCACGGGCCAGGTCAGCCGGCGGATCGAAATGGCGCTCTTCGCTCATCAAGTTGGACAGGCCCTGCTCGCTCACTGCTCTCTCCTCATGCTCTGTGTGCTGCCTCACGACACAACGTACGCCCTGGGCCGACCGCGCGGTGAGCCGGACGTTCGAGCGGTGACACGCGGCGTGTCGACGCTCGAACGTCCGGCCCAGGGCGGGCGTTCGACTACTCGGCGCCGGCTCCTGTGAACGCTCGCGCTTCCAGCTCGGCGAACTTGTCCTCCGCATCGGATTCGCGTGCGGTCATCGCGCCGATGAAGCCGCACAGGAAGCCGATCGGGATCGAGATCAGACCCGGGTTCTCCAGCGGGAACCAGCTGATGTCGATGCTCTTCGGCAACAGCGCGAGGTTCTCCCCGGTTTCCGGGTCGACCTTGCCGGATACGACCGGCGAGAAGATCACCAGTCCGACGGCGGCGATCAGACCGCCGTAGATGCTCCACACCGCACCGCGGGTGTTGAACCTCTTCCAGAACAGGTTGTAGAGCACGGCCGGCAGGTTCGCCGACGCTGCGATCGCAAACGCGAGCGCCACCAGGAACGCGACGTTGAGCGACTGCCCCGGTATCGCGAGGGCGATCGCCACACCGCCGATGATGAACGCCGCGATCCGCGCGACCTTGATCTCGTCCTTGCCGGTCACCTTGCCCTTGCGCCAAACGTTGGCGTACAGGTCGTGTGCCACGGACGACGCAGATGTCAGCGTGAGGCCGGCGACGACGGCCAAGATCGTCGCGAACGCCACGGCGGCGATCACGGCCAACAAGACGGCACCACCGAGACTGCCCGCTCCGCCACCGGCTTCCTCTGCCAGCAGCGGTGATGCCAGGTTGCCGCCGGATTCTGCTACTTGGGTGTACGCGTCATCGCTCAGCATCGCGGCTGCACCGAAGCCCAGCACCAGCGTCATCAGGTAGAACGCGCCGATCAGGCCGATCGCCCACAACACCGACTTGCGGGCTTGCGCCGCGGTCGGCACCGTGTAGAAGCGGATCAGGATATGCGGGAGTCCGGCCGTGCCGAGCACCAGCGCGAGGCTCAGCGAGACGAAGTCGAGCTTGCTGGTCATGTCGGCGCCGTACTTCAGCCCGGGCTCGAGGAACGCCGAGCCGTGCCCGCTGTTGGAGGCGGCCTCGCCGAGCAGATCGGAGAGGTTGAAGTTGAAGTGCGCGAGGACGAGCACCGTGATCACGATCGTGCCGGCCATCAGCAGTACGGCCTTCACGATCTGCACCCAGGTCGTGCCCTTCATGCCGCCGACGACGACGTAGAAGATCATCAGGATGCCGACACCGACGATCGTCAGGTTCTTCAGCGCGTCACCGTCGACGCCGAGCAGCAGCGCGACCAGCGCTCCCGCGCCGACCATCTGCGCGAGCAGGTAGAAGATCGAGACGACCACGGTCGACACCGATGCGGCTGTACGTACGGGGCGTTGCCGCATCCGGTACGCGAGCTGGTCGGCCATCGTGTAGCGACCGGAGTTTCGCAACAGCTCGGCGACCAGGAGCAGTGCGACGAGCCAGGCGACGAGGAATCCGATCGAGTAGAGGAATCCGTCGTACCCGCTCAGCGCGATCGCGCCCGAGATGCCGAGGAACGAGGCCGCGGACATGTAGTCGCCGGCGACTGCGAAGCCGTTCTGTACGCCGCTGAAGGAGCGCCCACCCGCGTAGTAGTCGGTTGTGGTCTTGGTCTGCCGGCTGGCCCAGAAGGTGATGCCGACGGTCAATGCGACGACGGCGAGAAACAGCGTCGTCGTGAGGCCCTGGTGGCCGCCCTCTTCGGCGGCGAGAATCAGCTCCCCGTTCACTGGCTGACCTCCTCATCGAATTGCGCGCGCAGCTTGTTGGCGATCGGGTCGAGTTTCGTACGCGCGTGGCGGGCGTACAGGTAGGCGATCAGGAACGTCGTGACGAACTGCAAGATGCCGAAGACCAAAGCGATGTTGATGTTTCCGGCGACCTTGGTGCTCATGAAGTCGGTCGCCCAGTTCGAGCAGACGACATACAGGAAGTACCAGACGAGGAACGCGATCATCATCGGTACGACGAAGGAGCTGTAGCGCTTTCGGAGCTCTTTGAACTCCGGGTTCTCATAGATACGGGCGTACGCCTCGTGTCTGTTGGTGGATGTTTCGTCGGTCACGGGGAACTCACCTCGGTGGATCGGCTGCCTTCGGGCAGGCGTGACTCGCGTCACGTTCGGCACTGAGGTTAGGGAGGGGCGTACGCCCCTGGGGAGGGGTTGCGCCGCATCGAGCGGCGAACGGTACGTATGGCGCGGCGAGCGGTCGCCCGGAGAGCGTCAGCTGTGCTCGGGCGCCCAGCCGCCGCGGTCGACGTCGAGGTGCTCCGGCGTGTGCAACCGCACCATCGTGCGGTTGACGTTCGGCGGCACAGAGCGCCGTGTCGCAAGGGATACGAAGATCATCAGCGCGAACCCGAGCGGCACCGACCACAACGCGGGCTGATTGAACATCGCGCCGAGCAATCCGTGCGGTGCGATATCGGCCAGGGTGGCGATGACCGATCCGCCGGACGCCAGGCCGCCGCCGAGCAGCCCGGCGACCGCACCGTACGCGGTGAGTCCGCGCCACCAGATGCCGAGTACGAGCAGCGGGCAGAACGTCGACGCGGCAACAGCGAATGCGAGGCCGACCGAGGTTGCGACGTTGATGTCCTGAACCGACAGGGCGAGCAGGATGGGGACCAGCACGGCCACCGCGGTGGCGAGTCTGAACGCTGCGACGGCCGAGAACCGTCGGCTGAGGAGATCCTGGCTCAGGGCGCCCGCGACCGAGACGGCCAGGCCCGACGAGGTCGACAGGAACGCCGCGAAGGCGCCGGCGGTCAGCAGAGCCCCGAGCAGTTCGCCGGTCGTACCGCCGATGACGCGAGCAGGGAGTTCGAGCACGACCGCGTCGGTGCGGCCCGAATCGGCGAGATCGCTCGCGTAGATCCGCCCGAGCACTCCGTACGCGGTTGGCAGGATGTAGAACAACCCGAGCAGGCCGAGAACCAGCAGGGTCGTACGGCGAGCGGCGCGGCCGTCGGGGTTGGTGTAGAAGCGCACCAGTACATGCGGAAGGCCCATCGTGCCGAGGAACGTCGCGGCCATCAGAGAGTACGTGCGGTAGAGGCTGTGATCGCGGCCGGACAACGGAGTGAGCCATTCGGACCAGTCGGCGTGTCCGACGTCGGCGGGTGTCGGAGATCCGTCACCGATCCAGAACCGGACGAGAAGTACGAGGGGCAACAACAGCGCAGTGAGCTTGAGCCAATACTGGAAGGCCTGTACGAACGTGATGCTGCGCATCCCGCCGGCGACCACACTGATGAGGACGACGCCGGCGACGAGCACGCCGCCCGCCCACGCCGGGGCACCCGTCACCGTGCGCAAGGTGAGTCCGGCGCCTTGGAACTGCGGCATCAGGTAGAGCCAGCCGATCACGACGATCAACAGCGTCGAGAGGTAGCGCGTCGGTAGAGATTCCAGCCGTGCCTCTGCGAAGTCGGGGATCGTGTACGCACCAGATCGGCGAAGCGGTGCGGCGACCAGGACCAGCAGGATGAGGTAGCCGGCCGTCCAGCCGACGCCGTACCACAGCATGTCCGCGCCGTACGCCAGGATCAGCCCGGCGAACCCGAGGAACGACGCAGCCGAGAGGTACTCGCCGCCGATGGCCGATGCGTTCCAGAACGGCCCGACCGACCGGGAGGCGACGTAGAAGTCGCTCGTCGTACGACTGATCCGCAGGCCGAACGCGCCGATCACCACCGTCACGAGGGCGACGGTGGTCACCGCGACGATGCTGTACGTCGAGTTCATCGCCGTTCGATCAGGTCGGAGAACGCCCGCTCGTTGCGTTCGGCCTGGCGTACGTACAACCAGCCGGCGCCGACCAGGCACGGATACACGGCGAATCCAAGGAAACCCCAGACGACGGGGATGCCGAACAGCTCGATCTCGGCGGTCGACGGTGCGAGCCAGTGCAGCAGGGGGATACCGCCGATGGCGATGGCGATGGCGAGCAACACCGCGATGGCGACGCGCAGTTGGGAGCGGATGAGCGAGCGCATGTAGACCTCACCGACGGCCGACTGCGCGTCGATCTCCTCGGTGCCCGAGACGTTGCGTGGTCGCCCACCGGTCGTACGAGGGCTGGTGATCCGCACGCGTTCGGTCATGACGAGTCGCCCTGGAGGTGTTGGCGAAGCTCGCGTACGGCTCGCCGCGCAACCTGGAGCTCGACTTCCTCGGGGCCGAGGTCGACGACGACGATGCACGCACCGTTGACCGTACGCAGGGCTCGGATTCGGGGAACGGATACCAGCACGCTGCGGTGGATTCGCAGGAAGCCTGCGTCGGACCAGCGTTCGGCGAGCGTGCTGAGCGGGGTACGGATGAGGTGACTGCCGTGGTCGGTGTGCAGCCGGGCGTAGTCACCGTGTGCCTCGACGTACACGACGTCGGAACGCATGACGAAGCGCGTGACGCCGCCGAGCTCGACTGCGATCTGCTCGTCGGCGTGCGTTGTGGACTCGAGGGCGTCGGCCACCCGGCGTACCGCCTCGTCGAGACGGGTGCGTCGTACCGGCTTGAGCAGGTAGTCGTCGGCGTCGAGCTCGAATGCGTCGACCGCATGGTCGTCGTGTGCGGTCACGAACACGATGCGGGGAGCCTGTGGCCCGCCGCCGATCTCCTGTGCCAGCTCGAGGCCGGACAGTCCGGGCATCGCGATGTCGAGGAACAACGCGTCGATCGGGTGATCGTGGAGTACGGCCAGCGCATCCTGTCCAGTGGTGGCCAGGTGGATCTCGCCGATCCGTTCGCTGCCCGACAGCAGGTACGCGAGCTCATCGAGAATCGGCTGCTCGTCGTCGACCACGAGCACCCGCAGCGATGACTTCATGGGCGCACACTCTAACGGCGCCGGCGGCGACGTACCTTACCCCGCGGAATACCACGGGCCTATAGCAGTTTGTCGCCGCTACCCAGCAAATTTGGTACGTAGCGGCGGGGTTTGCTATGGGCCCGTGGTATTCCGCACCGCCGATTTCTGCTCTGCGACGCCGGCACATCACGACCTGTTAACGCTCTGGCGTTTGGATTGCGCTCGGTCCGGGGAAAGCGGACCATATGCGACGCAGCACACACGCTGTCATCTGTCGCGGTTCGATCGAGGGAGACACCCGTGAGTTCACCGTTCAGCCGGCGCGTCCGCCCGGCCCGACGCGGGGCCGTGGTCACGGCAGCCGCGGCGCTGGTCGCCGGTACGTTCGCCATCGTCAGCTCGCCGGCGCAGGCAGCCGAATCGCTGTCCATCGCCGAGATTCAGGGCACTGGCGATACCACGCCGTACGCCGGTCAATCCGTCACCACAAAGGGCGTCGTCACTGCGGCGTACCCGAAGGGCGGCTTCGACGGCTTCTACCTGCAGACAGCGGGCACCGGCGGCGGTGACCCGGCCGATCAGACGGCATCTGACGCCATCTTCGTGTACGCGGCCGATAATCCGGTCAACGTCGAGGTCGGCGACCATGTCGAGGTCACCGGCGAGGCGACCGAGTACAAGGGCCTGACCGAGATCAACCAGGCTGCAGACGGTGTGACCGTCCTCGACGAGCCCGCAGAGGCCGTCAAACCGGCCGAGATCGCGTACCCCACGACGGAAGAGGCGCGCGAGGCGTACGAAGGGATGCTGCTCGCCCCCCAAGGCGACTTCACCGTCAGCGACAACTACGACACCAACTTCTTCGGCGAGTTCACGCTCGCAGCGGGCACGACCCCGCTGCAGCAGCCGACCGACGGCGCGAAGCCGAGCAGCGACGAGGCCGCGGCGATCGAGGCCGACAACGCCGCCCGGTCGGTCGGGCTCGACGACGGCTCGTCGATCAACTTCAACAACGGCGACAACAAGAACACCCCGTTGCCGTACCTGAAGTCGTCCAAGACCCAGGTACGCACCGGCGCTCCCGTGACCTTCGACGCGCCCGTCGTACTCGACTGGCGCTACGACACGTGGCGTTTCCAGCCGACCACGCAGTTGACCGCGACAAACGACGATGCAGTCAACCCGGTGACGTTCGGCAAGACACGTGAGCCACGACCGGCCGACGTCGGCGGGTCGGTGCGGCTCGCGACGTTCAACGTACTCAACTACTTCACGACCACCGGCGACCGGCTCGACGGCTGCACCTACTACCGCGACCGCGAGGGCAACCCGATCAGCGTGAGTGGCGGCTGCGACGCACGCGGCGCAGCGAACAAGGAGAACCTCGACCGCCAGCAGGTCAAGATCGTCAAGGCCATCGACCGTCTCGACGCCGATATCGTCACGCTCGAGGAGATCGAGAACTCCGCGGCGTTCGGCAAGGACCGTGACGCCGCGCTCGCGCGGCTGACCGATGCGCTCAACGAGGCCGCCGGCGAGAAGCGCTGGACCTTCGTACCCTCGCCCGAGACCATCCCCGCCGACGAGGATGTCATCCGGACCGCGATGATCTACCGCAAGTCCGTCGTCCGGGCGATCGGCGAATCGGCCATCCTCGACGACCCGGCGTTCGCGAATGCCCGGCCGCCCCTCGCACAGACGTTCCGCGAGCGCGGTGGTGCTCGCGACGACACGTTCGTGGTCATCGCCAACCACTTCAAGTCCAAGGGCGGCGACGGCACCGGCGACAACGAGGACACCGGAGACGGGCAGGGCGCGTTCAACGGCGACCGTGTCCGCCAGGCCGAGGCGCTCGTAGCCTTCGCCGATGAGCGGTCCGAAGCCGCGCGTACGTCATCGGTGCTGTTGACCGGCGACTTCAACGCCTACACCCAGGAAGACCCGATGCAGGTCTTCTACGACGCCGGCTACATCGATCTCGCCTCGCGTACGGGCAAGTCGACGTACGTCTACGACGGGCTCGTCGGCTCCCTCGACCACGTGCTCGCTTCGGAGACCGCGGCCGAGGGCGTGGCCGGTGTCGATGTCTGGAACGCCAACTCGGTCGAGCCGGTCGCGTACGAGTACAGCCGCTACAACTACAACGCGACAAAGCTGTACGACGAGAGCCCGTTCCGCTCCAGCGACCACGACCCGATCGTCGTCGGCATCGACCCGGATGCGAAGTTCGTCGATCTCAACCTACTGAACATCAACGACTTCCACGGTCGGATCGAGGAGGACTCGACCGTGCAGTTCGCCGGCACCATCGAGCAGTTGCGCGAGCAGGCCGGCGAGGACAGCACCGTGTTCCTGTCCGCGGGTGACAACATCGGCGCGTCGCTGTTCGCGTCGTCGGTCGCCAAGGACCAGCCGACGATCGACGTGCTCAATGCGCTCGGGCTGAAGTCTTCGGCAGTCGGTAACCACGAGTTCGACAAGGGCTTTGCCGATCTCACCGACCGCGTGATCGGTCCCGATGACGATCCCAATGCCGACTGGTCGTACCTCGGCGCCAACGTGTACGAGAAGGGCACGACGACGCCTGCACTCGACGAGTACGACGTCATCAACGTCAACGGACTCCGGGTGGCAGTCGTCGGCACGGTCACCCAGGAGACGCCTTCGCTCGTGACGCCGGACGGCATCAAGGACCTCACCTTCGGAGATCCGGTCCAGGCGGTCAACCGCGTAGCGAAGGAGATCGAGGCCGACGATGCCGCCGACGTCATCGTCGCCGAGTATCACGAGGGCGCCAGCGAGGGCACACCCGATGGTGCGACGCTCGATGAGGAGCTCGCCAAGGGCGGCGCCTTCGCCAAGATCGTGAACAAGACGTCTCCGGCGGTCGACGCGATCTTCACCGGCCACACGCACAAGCAGTACGCCTGGGATGCCCCGGTGCCTGGTGAGGAAGGCAAGACCCGGCCGATCGTGCAGACCGGTTCGTACGGCGAGAACATCGGCCAGATCGAGCTGACCGTCAACGCGTACAACGGCGACATCGATGCGTACGACGCCGGAAACGTGGCACGCACGACCGAGGATCCCGGCGCGCTGATCGACAAGTACGACCGGGTTGCAGAGGTCGACAAGATCGTCGCGGATGCCCTCGAGAAGGCTGCCGAGGTCGGCGACCAGGAGATCGGCTCGATCACGGCCGACATCACCACGGCGTTCAAAGGCGGCGATCGAGATGACCGCGCGTCCGAGTCGACGCTCGGCGACACGGTTGCCAACATGCTGCGCGACACCCTCGCCGACAAGGATCGTGGCGGTGCGGAGATCGGTGTCACCAACCCCGGTGGTCTTCGCGACGAGTTGCTGTACGCGAAGTCCGGGCCGGAGGGCAAGGACGGAATCATCCGGTATGCCGAGGCGAACTCGGTACTCCCGTTCACCAACAACCTGAACACCATCACGTTGACCGGCAAGCAGTTCACGACGCTGCTCGAGCAGCAGTGGCAGACCAACCCCGGAGGCGACGCACCGGAGCGCCCGTACCTGCAGCTCGGGCTGTCCGACAACGTTTCGTACACCTATAAGAAGAAGGCGAAACAGGGTCAGCACATCACGTCAGTGACGGTCGACGGCAAACCGATCAAGCCGAAGAAGGCTTACCGGATCGGTACGTTCTCGTTCCTCACCGCAGGCGGTGACAACTTCCGGATCTTCACCAAGGGCAAGAACCTCGCGGACTCCGGCCTCGTCGACCGCGACGGCTGGATCGAGTACATCAAGTCGAACTCGCCGCTCAGCCCGAGCTTCGCGCGCCGTTCCGTCCAGGCGCAGGGGCTGCCGAAGACCGTACGTCGGACCAAGAAGGTGACGTTCACCCTCCGCGAGCTGAACCTGACGTCGAAGGGCAGCCCGTCGAACAAGCAGGCGGTCGTGCGGCTCGGCAGCAAGAAGGTCGGCACAGCGAAGGTCACGGCAAAGGGCGTCGCGAAGGTGACGTTCCGCGTGCCGAAGAAGGCGAAGCTCGGCAGCGCTCAGATCCGCGTACAGGTCAAGCCGAGCGGCACGGTCGTACGCATCCCCGTGCGGGTCAAGAAGAAGGGCTAGTACGTACGAGACAAGTGGACCCTTGCCGTGCTGTGCACGGCAAGGGTCCATTGCGTTGTCGCAGCGGTACGTGTGCCCTGCTCGCTGTTGAGTGTCGAGTCGTCAGCGCATCCGGTCTGCGCGCCACTGTGCGGCGACCTCGACGAACCGGGACTTGACCGGGTCGTCGTACTGGCTCCGCCACGCCACAACGAGCGGCATCAGCATGTCGAGGTCGGTGACGTCGCGATAGGTGACCCCGGGTGCGGCTATCTCACGGGATAGCTCCGTGACGAAGCCGACGCCGAGCCCGGCCCCGATCATCGCGAGCTGGGCGCTGACGCTGTCGCATTCGCTGACGACGTGCGGGCCGAACCCACCCACAGCGCGGCACGCAGCGACGAACTCGTCGAAGTGGCGGGTTCCGAGCTTTCTGCTGAACAGCACGAACTCCTCGTTGGTGAGGTCGGTCAACGAAAGCTCGTCCTTCGCCGTGAGCGGGTGATCGTCGGGCAAGGCGATCAGCGCCCGCTCGTCGACCAGGTCGGCCGTCTCCACCCCGGGAGCGTCGACGCCGGTGCGTACGATGCCGACGTCGACGACGCGGGTACTCAGGGCGCTGTAGACCGACACGGTGTCGAGCTCGCGGATGTGCACCTGCACCTGTGGGTACACGCGGTGGAACCGGCGAACGATCGCGGGAGCGATCGAGGCGCACGCGACGGGTACGCAGCCGATGTCGAGAAAGCCGCTGTCACCGACTCCCACTGCCCGTACTCGTGAGCCGACCCGGTCGGCCTCGCCCAACAGCGACGAAGCGCCCTGGACGAGCGCGACGCCGGCAGACGACAGCCGGAGACCGCGGGAGGTGCGCTCGAACAGCGTGCAATCGAGTTCATGCTCGAGCTTACGGATCTGCTGGCTCAACGGCGGTTGCGCCATGTGCAGCCTCCGTGCGGCGCGGGTGACGGACAGCTCCTCGGCGACGACCAGGAAGTACTCGAGGCGGCGAAGGTTGAGCTGAGACATATGAGGATCCTCTATCAGCGACACAAAAGTCGTATTCGACATATATCTTCGCGCACCCCAAGGTGGTCCACAACACACGGCCAGGCGGAGAGGAAACAGCAGATGCGGCTAGCGGGGATCACGACGGCGACAGCCCCGGACGAATCCGGAGCGCCCCACCACCCTTGGTGGCTCGCCGACGTCGAGCCCGAGGCGTCCTGCTCACCCTACGTCGGTGACCAACGCGCCGATGTCGCGATCGTCGGCGGCGGTTTCACCGGCCTGTGGACGGCGCTCGCCCTGAAGGAGCGAGCGCCGAAGACCGATGTCGTGCTGCTCGAGGCCGCGACGTGCGGCTGGGCGGCGAGCGGCCGCAACGGAGGGGCCGTACATGGTTACTGGTCGGCGTGGCCGAAGCTGCCGCTACTGGTCGGTGAGCGGCGCGCCGTCGAGATCGCATCACTCGGAACGGTCGCGCAGGATGCGATTCGCGAGTTCTGCGTCGCAAGCCCGGTCGAGACGGAGTTTGCGGAGGAGGGGTTTGCGATGGTCGCGACCTCCACTGCTCAGGAAGCGGCGCTCGACGGTGTACTGGATGCCGCGCCGACGATGCCGGAAAGCCAACGCCCCCGCGTACTCGAAGCCGATGAGCTCTGGAGGATGACCAGGAATCCGACGACTGCGCGTGGCATCCTGTTTCCCGAAGGCGGTACGGTGCAGCCGGCGCGACTCGTCCGGGCACTCAAGCATGCTTGTCTGGAAGCGGGCGTACGCATCCACGAGACGACCGCAGTCGACTCGATCGACCCCGAGGCAACGACCCTGTACACCTCCGGTGGCCGATTGCGGGCGCGCGACATCGTGCTCGCAACGAATGCCTGGATGTCATCGCTCGCTCCCATCGCCAAGCACACAACGAACCTGAGCAGCCATGTCGTCGTCACCGAGCCAATGCCCGAAATCGCGGCGAAGCTGGATCTCCCGCATGGGCTGATGATCCGAGACAGTCGGATGTTCCTGCACTGGGTTCGTCGCACGCGCGACGACCGGTTCGTCGTCGGCACCGGTGCGGGTCCGCTCAGCTACGGCGGGCGGGTGACCGGTCCGCAGTTCCGCGACCGCCGAAGCACCAACCGGGTGATCAACGCGTTGTCGACCTTCATACCCGAGGCCGCGCAGGCACGGTTCGAAGCATCGTGGGGCGGAGCAATCGACCTTTCGTCCGACAACTGCCCGTACTTCGCGACTCTGTCTGGTACTCGGATCCATTACGGGACTGGCTATTCCGGGCACGGTGTCAACGCGGCGTGGATCGGTGGGCAGTCGCTCGCATCGCTCGCGCTCGGTACGTCGGACCGTTGGACGAAGTCTGCGTTCTGCGTACGGGATCGCCCTCGGCTGCCGCCGGAGCCGGCCCGTTACCTCGGCGGTGCGGCCGTACGCCGACACACCATCGCACTCGAAGACGCGCTCGACGAAGAGCGCACACCATCGGCACCGACGAGAGCCGTCGCGGCACTGCCGCGGCTCCTCGGGATTCGCGTCGGCACCCGCTGATAATGACAGGTTCCAGGTAAAGGCAGGCACATGGGCACAATCGACACGATCGGCGTTGTCGTCTACTTCATCCTCGTCCTTGCGATCGGCATCCAGACGATGCGGAGAATCAAGACACCCGGCGACTTCGCGGTCGCCGGCAACCGGATCGTCTGGCCGGTGTTGTTCGCGACGCTCGCCGCGACGTTTCTCGGGGGCGGCGCGACGATCGGTCGCGCGGGCGAGTCGTACAACGTGGGGTACGCCTTCGCCGTTGCGGCCTGCGCGTTTCCGTTGCAGACGATCTTGGTCGGCGTGTTCATCGCTCCCCGGTTGAAGCGGTACAAGGGTGCGGAGACCGTCGGCGACGTGATGGAGATCCACTACGGCAGACCTGCCCGGCTGCTCACCGGTGTCATCTCGATCGTCTACTGCACGGGTGTTCTGGGGGCTCAGGCCCTCGCACTCGGAACGATCTTCCACACCATCATCGGCACCAGCGTCACGTTGGGCATCGTGATCGGCATGATCTTCATCCTGGTCTACTCGACTGCGGGCGGTATGTGGGCCGACGTACAGACCGACGTACTCCAGTTCGTCATGCTGGGAGTCTTCCTCCCGGTCGCGTTGATCCTCGGTATACGCGAGGCCGGCGGCGTCGACGAGTTGGTTGCGAGCCTGCCGGACGGTCACCTCGAGCTGTTCGGCGCGTATGACGTGATGGCGTTCCTGGGGATCTTCCTCGGGTTCCTGCTCGGAGAGTGCCTGATTCCGCCTTACACCCAGCGTGCGTTCTCGGCACCGGATGCAAGCCATGCCCGAAAGGGGTACGCGCTGGCCGGCGTCTTCGGCTTCTTCTTCTACTTCGTGAGCGCGTCGCTCGGTCTGGTAGCGCTCGTGTTGTTCCCGGACATCGCCTCCGACCAGGCGCTCCCGACGATCGTCAGCGAGGTGCTCCCGATCGGTATCGCCGGTCTGGTCGCCGCGGCGCTGCTCGCGGTGGTCATGTCGACGGCGGACTCGCTGTTGAACTCGGCCACCGTCGTGTTCGCCAACGACATCGTGAAGGCGTTCCTCTGGCCCGACATCGACCGACGCCGGATGCTGTGGCTAGAACGCTGTGTCAACGCCGTCATCGGTCTCGGTGCGCTGTTCTTCGCACTGTCCGCCGAGAGCATCGTCGACGCATTGCTCTACTCGTACGCGCTGTGGGCGCCGACGATCATCGTTCCGTTCCTGTTCGCCGTTCTCACCCGTCGGTCGGCACCGCGGGCGGCCACGTCGGCGATGGTCGTCGGCGGCGTCGCGACCGCGTACTGGACATGGGGTCTCGACGAACCCCACGGCATCACCGGGCTCATGGTCGGGCTCGCCGCGAACATCATCGTATTCGCTCTCGTCTATCTGAGCCTCGACCGTAACCACGGCACCGCAGACCTGGAGGTCGCAGCATGACGTTGTTCGCCCTTGCGCTGTACGTGGTCCCCGTGGTGCTCGCGCTGATCACTGTCCTTATCGGGATCGAGGGATTCAAGTTCTACTGGGCAGAGGTCATCGTCGCCCCACGCGACGACCCCGATGACTCATGACGGCTACTCGGGCGTGTCTCCAAACCCTAGTCGCCGATCCCGCGGGCGGCGAGCGCGTCGCCCGTCGTACGCGCACGGGCGATGGTGCGAAGGGTCAGGGGAATGAGCACGGCGCGGGGGTTGCGCTCGAGGCCGCGAGCCTTCGCCGCCTCGCGCGTCTCCCGCGCCAGGTCATACAGCCCCGGCACCGCCCGCACCATGAGTGCCATCGCCAACCCGATCCGGTCGGGGTTCGCCCCGGATCGTTCCAGCGGGCGGGCGCAGCTTACGAACGTGTCCAGCAAGGCATCCATCGGTGTCGTGGCCGTGACGATGGTCGCGGCAACCACCAGGCTGACCAGATCTCCGACCACCTCGGCTGCGACCGGCCAGCCGCGCTGCCACCACTGGTAGCCGCCGAGTAGTACGAACACGATCAGCAAGGGGCGTAAGGCGCGCAGTGTCGGGCGAACGCCGATGCGGCCGGCGAGCGCGAGCGTCACGGCGACGGCCAGGAACACCAGCGTTGACGCCGGCCCGCGTACGGTCGCGACGGCGAGCCCGAACACGGCAAGGCCGGCGAGCTTGACGCCGACCGGCATCCGGTGCAGGACGGTGTCGCCGGGGCGGTAGAGGCCGAGCAGGCTCATGGCTTGGTCGCCAGCCGTCGGTAGTGCTCCACGGCTTCGGCAGCGGACCCGTCGAAGACAACCCGTGCGTCATCGACCACGATCCCGCGCTCGCAGCGCTCGGCCAATGCAAGATCGTGTGTCACCAAGATCAGCTGTTGGGCGAGCGCGAACAGTAGATCGGCGATACGGCGCGTGTTACGCAGGTCGAGCAGGGTCGTCGGCTCGTCGGCGACGAGCACTGCGGGATCGGTCGCGAGCACGCCGGCGAGCGCGAGCAGCTGCTTCTGCCCTCCCGACAACGAATGGACGCTGACATCGGCGAGATGGCGCAATCCGTACCGGTCGAGTATCTCGAGCACGGCTGTGCGTCGCCGCTCCTTTGCTTGCCCGCGCCCCTTGCTTGCAGGCTTCGAGCGGCGCAAGGACAGCGCGACGTCCTCGGCAACCGTCGGCATCACCAGCTGGGCATCGGGGTCGGTGAACATGAACCCGACTCGGCGGCGTACCGCTGCACCGTCTGACACGGTGTCGAGGCCGTCGACGCTGACGCTTCCGGAGGTCGGCCGCACGAGACCGTTGAGGAGTCGGGCGAACGTCGACTTCCCCGACCCGTTGGCGCCGATCACGGCGATGCGTTGTTCAGCGAGTGTGCAGGTCGTCGGTTCGAGGATGGTGACCGAGCCGTTCGGACCGTCGACCGTGACGGCGGCGGAGCTCAGCGCGATATCGGCCACGTGTCGTTATCGGCGCGGCAGCAGGTCAGGGAACGCGCGATGTGCCGCGGCCGCAACGATGCCGACGCAGGCATTCTTGATCAGGTCACCGGGCCAGAACGTCATATCCGTGGTGAAGGCCTCACGCCAGGAGAAGTCGTCGATCCGCCAGTGCATACCGGCAATGCCCATCGGATGGGTGACCAGGATGCTGCCGACCATTGCGCAGAGGAAGATCAGCGGCGCCCCGTACGAAAGCCTGTGGTGTGGGAGGCGCTCGACCAGTAGACCGCAGACGAAGGCCGCGATCGGGAACGCGAGCAGGTAGCCGATGGACGGCTTGGCGAAGGTGGCGAGGCCGCCGGTCGCATCGGCGAAAACGGGAAGGCCGGCGAAGCCGACGGCGAGGTAAAGCAGCGTGGCGAGTGCCCCGCGGCGGGCGCCGAGACACGCGCCGGCGAGCATCACGCCGAATGTCTGCAGGGTGATCGGGACGGCAAGACCGCCGACGTGGATGCCCGGCATGATCGCGCAGACCGCGATCAATGCGGCAAAGAACGCGATCAGTGAAAGGTCGGCCGTTGGCGACGTACGCCGCGTGGATGGGCTCGGCCGGGTCGGAGCGTCTTGGGGCATGGCGGCAGCCTAAGGGCTACTCGCCATTACCTGTACGTGTTCGTGGCCACAACACGTGTTGTGACCACGGGACTTGACGCAGCGCAGTTTATTGACGTTAGTCGCGTAACATAGTCTACTATCCACTCTGGTTCCATCGATTTGGCTGCGCACTGGCACTTTCGGCACCCCTATGCCGCCGTTAGCGTGAGGTGCCAGCCGCACAGTCACGGGGAACCACAGCGAGTCGTTCCAACCTGACGGGAGCCGGAGCCATGGCGACAATCGAGCGGAGCGAGACATCGTCGTCGGGGTCGCGCCCGGTCAGGCGACAGGCGACCAAGGGCACGTTCGCTCGCATCGAGCGCCCGTTGATCAGCGTCGGGGCAGTGCTTGCCGTCCTGCTGCTGTGGTGGGCCGTGACAGCGCTTGACCTGGTCAAACCGTTGTTCATGCCGGAGCCGGGTGCGGTCTGGGACGCATTCATCAGGACCCTCACCGACGGCTATCGCGGCCACAGCCTGCTTCAGCACCTGTCGATCAGCCTGCAGCGCGTACTGATCGGATTCGCGATCGCGGTCGTCATCGCGGTGCCGCTCGGCGTGCTCGCCGGAGTCAGCCGGCGGCTGGACGCAGTGCTCGATCCGCTGATCACGTTCTACCGAGTGCTGCCGCCGCTCGCGTACTTCTCACTACTGCTGATCGTGCTCGGCATCGGTGAAGCCTCCAAGGTCACGTTGCTGCTGCTCGCCGCCTTCCCGCCGGTCTTCCTCGCCGTCGTGCAGGGCGTGCGGTCAGTGGCGAAGGGCCGAATCGACGCGGCGAGGTCCCTTGGTGCGAACCGTCGACAGGTGATGCGGTACGTGATCCTGCCGTCGATCCTGCCCGAGCTGTTCGTCGGAATGCGCGTCAGCCTCGGCATCACCTACACCACGCTCGTAGCCGCCGAGATGATCGCGGCCCAGATGGGCATCGGCTGGATGGTCTTCGACGCGAAGCGTTATCTGCAGACCGACGTGGTCTACCTCGGCATCATCATCATGGGCATCACGGGCGTCGTCCTGGACGGCATCGCCAAGTACGCGCAACGGCGGATCGTGCCCTGGCAGGGGAAGGTCTGATCTCCATGACTCGAGCGCGGCCACGCAACGTCCCTCTGACGAAGGAACCCCGATGACCAATCGAACCTCGACGCGTTCTCGTCGCTTCGGGCCGGCCGTCGCCTGCGGCGTCGCCGCGGCAGCGCTACTGCTCGCAGCCTGTGGCGGCGAGGGCATTTCCAGCAGCACCGGTGGCGGCGACAAACTACGGATCGCGTACCAAGTCATCCCGAACAGCGCACCGATCGTCAAGCACGAAGGCTGGTTGGAGGACGAGCTCGACATGGACGTCGAGTGGCGCCAGTTCGACGCCGGTGCTGACGTCAACGAGGCGGTCGCCTCGGGTTCGGTCGACGTCGGGCTGGTCGGCAGCACTCTTGTCGCGAACGGCATCGCGACGGGCCTCGACTACAAGGTGCCGTTCGTGTACGACGTGATCGGCGACAACGAGGCGCTCGTCGCGAAAGAGGGCATCTCCTCGATCGAGGACCTCGAGGGCAAGAAGGTCGCCACCCCGCTGGGGTCGACGACGCAGTACAGCTTGGTGGCGGCACTGCAACAGGCGGGCGTTGACCCCGCGGATGTCTCGATCCTCGACATGCAACCGCCGGACGCACTCGCGGGCTGGAAGGACGGCAGCATCGACGCGGCGTACGTATGGCATCCAACGTTGCAGGAGATGATCGACGACGGCGGCAAGGTGCTTGTCAGCAGCGGCGATCTCGCCGACGAGGGCGTCGTCACGGCGGATCTCGGCATCGTCTCGTCGGACTTCGCCGATGAGAATCCCGACGTCGTGGCCAGCTGGCTCGAGGCGGAGAACCGCGGTGCCCAACTGATCCAGGACGACCCGAAGAAGGCGGCGGAGATCGTGGCCGATGAGTTCAGTATCAAACCGGAGCAGGCGGCCGCGCAGATGAAGGACCTCATCATCTTGAACGGTGACGAACAACTGGCGCCGGACTACCTCGGCACCGACGGCTCGCCTGGTGCGCTCAGCGACACACTGCAGAAGACGGCTCAGTTCCTCGCCGACAACGACCTCGTCGACGACGTGCCGGACAAGCAGGCGTTCGACGACGTTGTCGATCCGACGTACCTCCAAGACGCGGTCGGAGGGTGACCGATGAGTACGAATACCGAAGCGCCAGTCGCCGACCCGGTCGAGAGCCAAGACCGGGTACGGATCGCCGATGTCTCGCACTGGTACGAGACCGCGTCCGAGAACGTCCATGCGCTCGACGGGATCGATCTGCAGGTCGACGCCGGCGAGTTCGTCTGCATCGTCGGCGCATCCGGTTGCGGTAAGACGACGCTGCTGCAGATGCTCGCCGGGTTCCTCCAGCCGACGCAAGGCGAGATCACGCTGGGAGACGCACGGATAACCGAACCGAACCCTGCCCGCGGTGTCGTGTTCCAGCAGCCGAACCTCTACCCGTGGCTCGACGTACGCGACAACGTGAGCTTCGGCCCGAGGATGCGTAAAGAGTCGAAGTCAGCGTACGGACCCAGGGTGGATGCTCTCCTCGAGCTCGTCGGCCTCGAGGACTTCGCGAACCGCCCCCCGTACGAGTTGTCCGGAGGTATGCAGCAGCGGGCCGCCATCGCTCGGGCGCTCGTCAACGAGCCCGATGTGCTGCTGATGGATGAACCCTTCGGCGCGCTCGACGCCTTGACTCGCGAGAGGCTGCAGGAGGAGCTCCTGGGCATCTGGCGCCAAACCCACAAGACCGTCTTCTTCATCACTCACAGCGTCGAGGAGGCCGTCTACCTGGGCACGCGGGTGCTGGTGATGAGTCCTCGACCCGGTCGCGTCGTACTCGACCGCGACGTCCGGGTGCCAGAGCTCCATGATGCCGAGCCGCATGAGATCCGCGCCTCCAGCGCGTTCGCAGAGCTGCGCGAGGAGATAGCGCTGACGATCTACCGGGGCTCCGCGGTCTGAGTCGTACGACCTCGGGTTCCTTGCCGACTTTCCCGTTTCGGTGGGCTTCTGCGGGGTCGCTCGGTGGTGGTTTACCAAGTAAACATGGTGAAACTCCACTTCGCATGGCAGGTACGCCGTGCAAAGTGACAGGTTGCCATGCCTACTGGTACGACAGTGGCCACCGGTACGAATGTGACGCCAAAGCTGAACCTTGCCCCGATCCAATATCAAAGTGACGGGAAAGCCGGCAAGCTACCGGACCGAGTGGCGGCTCCCCGCGTCGCCGCGTCCTTGCCCGACCGAACGAGCCGGAAAGTCGACAGCGAAGCCAAGTCGAAGCGGCGAGTGGCCGAATCGAAACGAGACGGCAACAGACCTACTCAGCCAGCGCCGACCGTCGCATGCGGGCGTACGCCGAGGTCTGCGAGTGCAGTTCCGATCTGGCTGGGGATGTCGACGACGGTCACTCCGGCACCGCGAAGTGCGGTGAGCTTGGACTCTGCACTGCCTCGATCGCCCGTCACGATCGCTCCGGCATGACCCATCCGTCGATCGGGGGGAGCGCTTCGTCCGGCGATGAAGGCGACGGCCGGCACTCCCAACTCGGCTATCACCTCGGCGGCGTCCTCCTCCATCGATCCGCCGATCTCACCGACGATCACGATCCCTTCCGTGTGCGGGTGGTCGGCGAGGGCACGGACTGCATCGGCCGTCGTCGTCCCGAGGATCGGATCGCCGCCGACTCCGATGAACGCCGACTGGCCGTATCCGGCGGTGACGAGGTTCATGGAGACGAGCGTGCCGAGGCTGCCGCTTCGGGAGACAACGCCGATGTTGCCTGGACGGAAGATGTTGTCGGCGAAGCCGGGCATGATCCCGACACTCGAATGGCCGGGTACGACGAGACCAGCGGTATTGGGACCGAGCACGATCGAGCCACGCTCACGGGCAACGGCCAGCATCTCCATCACGTCGTGGGAGGGGATGTGTTCGGCAAGGCACACGATCGTACGAATGCCCGCCTCGGCGGCGTCGATGACGGCATCCTTCGCTCGTGCGGGCGGTACGAACAACACAGTGGCGTCGAGCTCGTGGGCTCGCGCCGCGTCGGCCGCGCTGTCGTAGACCGGTACGCCGTGTACCTCGCGACCTGCCCTACCCGGGCTCGCGCCCGCCACGACACGGGTGCCGCACTCCAGCATGCGCTGCGTCCAGTATTGGCCCTGCCTACCCGTGATGCCCTGCACCAGGACTGTGTGCTCCGAGGTGATGATCATGCCGAGACCTCCCGGTTGCGCTGTGCATCGGCGATCGACGTGCGGACGGCATCGTCCATCAGGTCGTATGGCTCCACGCCGAGACGCTCGCGTACCAACGCCACCGCCTCCTCCTCGCCCGTGCCGTGGATGGTGAACGAGATAGGTAGGTCCGGTTTCAGTTCCTCGATGGCCTTGATGACTCCCTCGGTCATCACGTCGGTACGCGCGAACGCGCCGCAGAAGTTGACCAACAGGCTGCGTACGTTGGGATTTGCGAGCACAAGTTGCAATGCCGGGACGGCTTTAGTGTACGCGTCCCCACCGATCTCGAGGAAGTTCGCCGGCCGGCCCCCGAAGTGGTTGATCGCGTCGAGTGTCGTCATGGTCAGACCGGCGCCGTTGGCGAGGACGCCGACATCGCCGTCCAGCTCGATGTAGGTGAGGCCGGCGGCCTTGCCTTGTCGCTCGAGGTCGGTGCCGTCATCCGATGGGAGACCACCGGGCAGGTCGGCGATCCGTTCCTCCTGACGGCCGACCGAGCTCGCGTCGATCGTGACCTTCGCGTCGACTGCCTGCACGGTGCTGTCCTTCGTCAGCACCAGTGGGTTGACCTCGACGAGACTTGCGTCGACGTCGAGGTACAGGCGGTACAGCTCGACGAGCGCATCCGTCACAGCCTCGACGTGCTGCGAGTCGAGATCGCTCCGCTGGAGCACGTCCTTGATCTCGGCGTGGGCGTCGGGTTCGCGTACGTCGAGTGGGAGGCGGTGGACTCGTTCGGGATCGGTCGCGTTGACCTCCTCGATGTCCATGCCGCCGGCAGTGGAGAAGAGCAGCGCCGGACCCTTGCTGGCCGGGTCGTCGAGTACGGCCGCGTACAGCTCGCGCTCGATGTCGACTGCCTCCTCGATCAACACCGCGCGTACACGGTGGCCGTGTACGTCGCTGCCGAGGATCTCGCTGGCCGCCGCCTCTGCCTCAGCGGGCGATCCGACCACGCGTACGCCGCCCGCCTTGCCTCGCTTGCCGCTGGTGATCTGCGCCTTGCACACGACGCGCCCGCCGAGCCGTTCGGCGACCTGTCGCGCTGCTCCGGCATTGTCGACGACGTCGCCACGGGGGACCGTCAGTCCGGCATCGCCGAGCAGTTGCTTGCCTTGGTGTTCGAGCAGATTCACGTAGGTCACATCCCGTAGGTGCTGCGGTAGTGGCCGAACAGGTCGTCCTCGCTCGGCTCTCGGGGTTCGATCACCCGCGCGATACGTGTGGTGTTCAAGAAGTGGCGGTACGAAAGGTTCTCGCTGATGCTGTTGCCCGCCCATGTACCCGCGCCCATCGTGAGCGTGAAGCCGAGGCCGTTGTCGAAGCTGCCCCCGTTACCCATCGCGTGCGCTTGGTTGACGAGTACGCGCGCGACCCGAAGTCGCTCGGCGACATGGCGGGCACGCTCGTCGCTGCGGGTGTGGATTCCGCAGGAGTGTCCGGCGCCTTGGAAGTCGAGGATCCCCTGGACTCGGTCGAGCGCTTCGTCGAGGTCGGACCAGCGGTAGACGGTCAGCACTACCGAGAGCTTCTCTCCACTGAACGGGTGGTTCGGGCCGTACGCGTCCTCCTCCACCAAGAAGAACTCCGTGCCTTCGGGAACCTCGAGTCCGGCGTACTCAGCGATCGTCGCCGGCGACTGGGCGGTCACCCGTTGGCTGAGCCGCCCGTCCGGCCACATCGCCTGCTCGAGCTGAGCGCGCTGGCGCGCGTCGAGCAAGTAACCGCCAACCGACTGGAGGGCTGCGAGCGCGTCGTCGTAGACGGTGTCGTGGATGTGGACGGAGTTCTCGGACGAGCAGCTCGTTGCGTAGTCGAAGGTCTTGCTGAGCGCGATCTTCGCGGCAGCATCGGCCAGATCGGCATCGGCATCGATCAGCACCGGTGCGTTACCGACGCCGACGCCGATCGCAGGTGTGCCCGAGCTGTACGCCGCGCGTACGTTCTTCTGCGAGCCGGTGACAACCACGAAGTCCGCCTGCCGCATCAACTCGTACGTGAGGTCCTTGCTCGGTTGGTCTATCGCCTGCACCAGATCGGCAGGTGCGCCGACCGCCGCGAGCTGCTCGTGGATGTAGCGCAGTAGTAATCGGCAGGTGGATGCGCCCTTGGGCGACGGCGACAGGATCACCGCGTTTCCGGCCTTGAGCGCCATCAGCGTCTTGTTCGCCGGTGTTGCCGCGGGGTTGGTCGACGGGCAGACCGCCGCGACGACACCCATCGGTTTCGCGTACTCGGTGAGTCCGAGGTCGGGTAGCTCGGCGATCGCGCCGACGGACGGTGCGCCCTGCAGATCGCGCAGAGTGCCCATCGTCTTGCGGCGATTCTTCGTGTACTTGTCCGCGACGTTGCCGAGGCCGGTGTCCGCGACCGCGAGCTCGGCGAGCGCTTTCGCGCGGCCGGGCTCGACGATGGCCCAGGCCACGGCGTCGACGACGTCGTCGACGCGACGCTGGTCGTACGTCTCGTACTCACGCTGAGCCGCTCGTGCCCGATCGACGAGCGTGGCGATCTGGTCGGCGACCTGGGAGTCGAACTCGGGTGCCCTGGTAGCGATGCTCACCGCGCCAACCTCCGCTGTCATTATATGGGAAAGACTTCCATATAGAGACTAAAGCGAACGCAGTGACCGCGCAACAGCCGCCGTGTACGAATGGCGAAGTTCGGTGCGAATTGCACGACGAGTCGGTCAGGCAGTGGTGCAATCTGCACCGAACTCCTGAAGCGGATCGCTCAGATCTGGAAGCCGGACGGCAGCATCTCGGCAACCCGGGCCGCCGCCTCGACGACGACGGTGCTCAGCTCATCGAGCCTGTTCTGTGGCATCCGGACCTGTGGGCCCTGTACGGCGAGCGCCGCGAGCAGCGAGCCGTCCGCGGCGAGGACGGGGGCGGCGATGCCGCATACGCCGGGCATGCGCTCGCCGAGATTCGTGCCGTAGCCGGTGTTGCGAACCTGCTCCAGCTCGCGGGTGAGTGCGGCCTTCGAGGTGATCGTGGACGAGGTGAGCTCCTCGAGCTTGCCCAACGCCTTGAGATCCGACGAGGGATCCGCCGAGAACGCAAGGAGTACCTTGCCCGTGCTCGTGCAATGCAAGGGGATCCGGGTACCTGTCGGTTGAGCGAAGCGAAGCGGCTGTGATGACTCGTATCGCAGTACGACGAGCCCCATGTCGCCGTCGCGCACGACGAGGTTCACCGACTCGCCGGTGTCGTCGCGAAGCTGCTCGAGTACGGGGGCGACGGCATCGAACCCGAGGTCGCGCTCGGCCGCGCGACCGAGCAGGAACGATGACCGACCGAGTCGGTAGCGACCGCTATCGGGGCGCTGTGCAACGTATCCGGCACTTGCGAGCGCTCGTAGAACGCGATGAGCGGTGCTGGTGTGCAGCGACAGCGTTCGGGCGATCTCGGTGAGCCCGACGTCGCGATTCGAGGTACGAAGAACGTCGAGGACCTCGAGCGCTCTTGCGATCGTCTGAGCGCCGGCGACGCGCCCTTCGTTGGACGGCGAATCCGCCTCACTCATGTCGACCCCGCTTGCTTCTGCTGACGCGGCTGAATGCTATCAGCAGCGTAGACGACACTCGGTTTCGCACATCCGATCGCCGACGGACAGATGCGCGAAACCGGGCGGCCCCAACTCAGTCCGTCATGCCGTACTTCTCCAGCTGGTCGCCGATCAGCTCGTCCTGCTCATCGAGGAACGCCTGGAAGTCATCGGCGTTCTGGTAGCTGTCGTCGTCCGCGTAGACCTGCTCTTGGAACTTCTCCATATCGGGCGACTCCACGGCGTCCTTGCACGCGTCGGACAAGGCATCGACCACGCCGGAATCGGTATCGGCGTTGACGACGATTCCGCGGAACTGCGGCAGCACGACCTCCTCGGGTAGTCCGATGTCTGCGGCAGTGGGTACATCTTCGTACCCCTCGACCGGGACCGACGAGAACAGGATCACGGGTACGAACTCTCCGGAGTCGAGGTACTCCCGGACGTCGCCGAGCTGCTCGTACATCGCGTCGACCTCGCCGCCGAGCAGCGCTGCGTACCGTTCGCTCGGTTCGGAGAACGGCACCGCGCGGAACTCAGTCTGCTGTGCTTCGTCGAGGGCGGCGAGTACGACGTCGTCGACGCTGCTCGACCCGACAGTCGCGACGGTGAGCTCGCCCGGTTTGGACTTCGCGCCGGCGGCGAGCTCCTTCCAGTCCTTGAACTCGTCCTTACGCACCATCAGGGCCGAAGGCATCGACTGGAGCCGACAGACTGCGGTCAGCTCGTCCATCGAGAAGGCCGCAGCCCCGGCGGGAACCGTGGTCAGGGTGTCCTGGATCAGGATCGACATCGACTCACCCGGACGGCCGGACAGCATCTTCGTGGTGCCGGTGCTCCCCGTGGCGCCGGGTACGTTGACGACCGGCACATCGGTGTCGATCGTCGACTCCATCTCGGCCGCTGCGGCCCGAGCGACCTGGTCGGATCCGCCGCCGGGACCGAACGGCGCGACCATCTCGACCGGCCGGCGGAATGTCGTGGACGAGTCGCCACCGCCCGACGAGGTGTTGGTACTGCAGGCTGCGAGGGCGGCGACGAGGGCGACCGACAACGTCGCCGATGTCGCAACCTTCGATCTGTTTCTGGACATGTGCTCACTCCTTGTTGGCGTACGAGGCGGTCTGTTCGGCGTCGGGTGCTTCGCGTGAAGCCCGCGCATTTCGTACTGCGCGATAGACCAGGAAGGTGAGAAGCAGTACCCAGACCACCGTGAGGACGGCCGAGATCGGTCGATCGATGAACACCATCGGGTCGTTGCCCGACGAGATCATCGCCGTGACGAAGTAGCGTTCCGCCAACGGCCCGAGAATCGCCCCGAGTACCAGCGGTGCAAGTGGGTAACCCCAGCGCTGCATGAAGAATCCGAGCCCCGCGAACATCGTCATGACCCAGACATCCGACATGGAGTTGCGGATCGCGAAGGCGCCGATGTACGCGAACAGCACGATGGCGGCGGCGACGTACACCTCCGGAACGGAGAGCAGCCGCACCATCGGCTTCGTGGCGAGCAGACCGAAGATGAACATCAGGATGACGCTGACCAGGAGTGCAGCGACGATGGTGTACACGAGCTCGGGTTGGGTCTCGAAGATCCGCGGGCCGGGTTGAACGTCATGGAGCATGAGCGCGCCGAGGATGACGGCTGTGGCGGCGCTGCCGGGGATGCCGAGCACGAGGAGCGGGATGAACGCGCCACCGACGGTCGCCGTCGACGCTGACTGGGGGCCGATGATGCCGTTCGGGTCGCCCTTGCCAACCTTCGACCGGAACTTGCCGAACTGCTTCTCCATGCCGTATGAGACGAACGACGCGACGGTCGCACCAGCACCGGGAACCGCCCCGAGGAGCGAGCCGGTCACGACACCGCGACCGAGTGCACCCGAGCGAGCGCGTAGCGCGCGCAGACCGGGGATGGTCGTTCTGATCCGTGCCGGTTGCTGTGCAGCGTCTTCCTCGAATCGTGCGCCGTAACGCTGGATGACGCTGCCGAGGGCGTAGATGCCGACCATGATCGGCAGGTAGTCGATGCCGTCGCGAAGGATGTCGATGCCGAAGTCGAAGCGGACCGTCCCGTACACGTCGTCGACGCCGACGGTGGCGACCAGCATCCCGATCAGCATTGATGCGATGGAACGAAGCACCGACCGCTCCGCGAGGGCGAGCACGCTGGTCAACCCGAGCAGAATGATGATGAAGTACTCCGCCTGGCCGAACTTGAGGGCGAAATGTGCGAACGAGCGTGCGGCGAAGGTGAGTAGCAGCCATGCGACGAGGCCGCCCGCGAGTGCGGAGATCGCTGCCCACCCGAGCGCCTCGGCGGCTCTGCCCTTGCGGGTCATCTGATAGCCGTCCCACAGCAGCGGTACGTTGTTCGGCTCGCCGGGAATGTGTAGCAGGATCGACGTGAGCGCGCCGCCGTAGGTGCCGGCGACGTAGACCGCGAGCATCAGCACGATGCTCGCGTCGGTGTCCATGCCGTACGTGAACGGCAGGATGAGCAGCACGCCCATCACGAAGGTGAGCCCCGGGAGCACACCGACGATCAGACCGGTCAGCACGCCGACAGCGAGAATCGCCCACATGGTCAGGTCGAAGCTGGTGAGCGCGTCCATCGCGCCTTGTAGGGTTTCCATCGGACCTCCGGTGCAGTCGGCGGGTCAGTAGATTCCGAGTGCGATGAACACCTGGACCGAGAACTCGTCGAACACGCCGATGCCGGTGGGCAGTGCGATGTAGACCAGCTTGATGAACAGGTACGCAGATCCGACCGCAAGCGCGGCTCCGAGCGGCACCGTGATGAACAGGTTGCGTTTACCGCACGCCCAGCAGAAGAGCGGGACGAACAGGAAGGTCGCGAGCAGCCAGCCGAGGTACACGGTGGCGATCACGAACCCGACAGAGATCGCGATCACCTGCGCGATCCGCAGCAGCGGAAGGCCCGCGACGTCCTCCTCCGCCGGCGGCCTGACCGTGCTGGTGCTGGCGTCTTCGTTTGCCCGAAGCGCGGACCGGACCTGGCCGGCGGTCCGCAACAGCATGACGAAGGCGAGCAGTGCGATCAGGATTCGTGGATAGAGGGCAGGGCCCGGTCCTTCGTCGCTCTGGCGAAGGTCAAGTGTTTGTACGTAAAGCGCGATGCTGGTCACGAGTACGACGATCTCGGGCAGCGACGCGCGGAGGCCGATTGCGAGTGCGCGGCTTCGGTTCGAGACCGTTGCGGCCGGCCTGTGTGCGGCGATGGATCGCTCGATCGACATGTCTGCGACTCCAGAACTAGTGTTATACACCTGAGTTACTGCACTATAGTCGTACGAGACCAGGCCGGATAGCCAGCGGGGTCGGATCTCGGTGCGGCGATAGGTGTTTCGCTATATGGCAATCTATTCCACATGACACTAAACCCGTGTCGGCGTGACGTCAATCACTTCGTGTGTATCGCGGGGGAAGCTGTCTGCAATCGAGCACAGGACGACTACGAGACGCCTTGTTTCGTTGAGATGTGGGAATCGCTCAGGCGATCGCCTGGACGGCGCTGAGTAGCGCAACGTCCACGATGTCGTCCGCGGTCGCGCCACGGGAGAGGTCGTTCAGCGGTGCTGCGAGTCCTTGCAGGACGGGGCCGAGCGCGCGTGCGCCGCCGAGTCGCTGGGCGATCTTGTACCCGATGTTGCCCGACGCGAGGTCGGGAAAGATGAAGACGTTTGCGCGACCAGCGACTGGCGAACCGGCGGCCTTCGTTGCGGCGACCGACTCCACGAAGGCAGTGTCGAACTGCATCTCTCCGTCGGCGAGCAGATCGGGTGCGCGTTCATGGAGCAGCGCGAGAGCGGCGCGCACCTTGGAGATACTCGGATGGTCGGCACTGCCCATGCTGCTGAACGAGAGCAGGGCCACGGCAGCGGACTCGCCGGTCAGCGATTCGAAGGTTGCAGCACTCGCGACCGCGATGTCGACGAGTCCCTCGGCGTCGGGGTCCGGTACGACCGCGCAGTCGCCGAAGGCGAGCGGTCGGCCATCGGGCAGGACGAGTACGAAGCTACTCGACAGGGTGCGGAACCCGGGGGCAAGCCCGATGACGTTGAGGCCTGCGCGCAGTACGTCTGCCGTCGGCGAGGTGCAGCCCGCGACACAGGCATCCGCGCGGCCGAGTCCGACCAGGGCGGCGCCCAGGTTGATCGGCGCGGACGCGGCAGCTTCGACCTGTTCGCGCGTACGCTTCCCGTCGGAGTACCGCGACCGTACGTACTCGCCGGCATCACCATCGGCGAGGCTGGCGAGCGTCGCCACTTCCACCCGATCATCGAGCGAGCGTGACACGGCCGACGGTCCGACCACTGCTACATCGATGCCCTTGCTTGCAAGGGAATTGGCCGCACTGATGACACGGTCGTCCTCACCTTCGGGTAGTACCACGCGAACCCGCTCGGACGACCCGACGCGGTCGAGCCAACTGGTAGTCAGCAACTCTTGGTCGGCGAGGGTGGTCACGTGATCAGAGCTCCGTCGGCGCATGCCCTTGGCCAGGTCGTGGCTACGATCCGCATCGTCCACCACCTCGCCGTCGGTCGTGACAACTCTGCTCGCACCTCCTGGGTGGCCGAAAGATCCAGTTCGCTGCAGGATTCGCGGTACCAGTCGGCGCGTCCGACGCCGACGACCTACGCTGACCCGAGGAGGAACGAGCATGAGCGCGAAGCAGGCACCGGCCGGAACACAGGCGATCGGGCGTGCCCTTGCGGTGCTGCGGATGCTCGCCGAGTCGCCGGATGAGCTGGAGGCGGGTGCGATCTCGTCCGGCCTCGAGTTGTCGACCGGCACGACCAAGCGGATCCTCGGTGCGCTACTCGCCGAGAGCCTGATCGCCCAGAACCCGAAGACCGGTCACTACTACCTCGCGAGCGGCGCCATCCTGCTCGGCCAGGCCGCGCAGCGTGGTTTCGGGCTCGACCGGGCGCTTCCCGTTCTCGAGGATCTGAATGCCGAGACGTCGGAGTCGGTGAACCTCGTCGTACGCGAGGGGTCCGAATCGGTGGTCATGATGCGTGTGCAATCCACGCTGCCTCTTCGGTTCGAGCAGCACCCCGGTGCTCGGTTCCCGCTGTACTCGACTGCATCGGGCAAAGCGATGCTGTCGAGGTCTTCTGATGCAGACACGTACGTCGCATCTCTTCCCGAGAGCCTCAAGCCGCTTACAGACAACACGCTTCGTACTCCCGCACGACTCGACGCACAGCTGGCGCAGATCCGAGAGCGCGGCTACAGCATCGACGATGAGGAGAACGTCGCCGGCGTCCGCTGTGTGGGTGCCCCCGTGCTCGACTCGTACGGCGAGGCACAGGCTGCGGTGACCGTGCAGGTTCCGACCGTGCGGATGCCCAAGCGGCGTGTGCTCGAACTCGGAGAGCGGGTGCAGATCGCGGCCAAGGAAGTCGCCCGCTTCGTGCCCATCGACCGCAGGATGTCGGGCTGAGGGACTATCCGGCGATCGTATCGATCGTGGGTCAAATCGGCTGGGGACAGGCGGCGTACAGGCGTTCCCGCATGCTCTGCGAATGAAGAATTTCCGGGTGACGGGGTTCACAGCGAGCTGATCTCGTTCTAGTGTGCCTCACTATGTGGCTACAGCGACCACATAGTGAAGGGACGTTCGATGGGATCAGATACGAGCAATGAGAGCGTGTTCACCTGGGCGGCGCCGCCGCTCAAGTTCGGCCTCGGAGCACTCGACGAGATCGGCGCAGAGGCCGCGGCGCGCGGAGTGACTCGATGCCTGGTCCTGACTGATCCCCGCGTACGACAGACGGGCACCGCGGATCGGGTGCGGGACTCTCTCGCCAGCGCCGGCGTCAAAGCCGAGGTCTACGACGGCGTTGCGACCGAGCCGACCGACGAGAGCATCGATGCCGCTGTCGAGTTCGCGCGGGACCAGGAATGGGACTGCTTCGTCGCCGTAGGTGGCGGTTCGGTCATCGACACGGCGAAGGCCGTCAACCTGCTCACGACTCACCCGGGCACCTTGCTGGACTTCGTGACGCCGCCGATCGGTGAGGGCAAGACGCCTTGGTTGCCGCTGAAACCGCTCATCGCCGTGCCCACCACGGCCGGCACCGGCTCGGAGTCGACGACGATCTGTGTCGTGGACCTCCTCGGGCTACACCTCAAGGCAGGTGTCAGCCATCCGAGTCTGCGCCCTGCCCTCGCGATCATCGATCCGCTCACGACCGTGACGATGCCGCCCGCCGTGACTGCAGCGAGCGGCATGGACGTGCTTTCGCATGCACTGGAGAGCTACACCAGCGTGCAGTTCGATGCCAAACCGGCGCCCGCCGATCCGATGACTAGGCCAGCGTTCTGCGGGTCGAACCCGATCAGCGATGTCTGGTGCGAGATGGCGCTCGGGCTCGTCGGCCGATTCCTCCGACGCGCGGTTCTGAACGGCCGCGATATCGAGGCGCGCTACCAGATGGCGCTCGCGTCGACGTACGCCGGAACGGGGTTCGGGAACGCGGGAACGCACCTTCCACATGCCAACGCATATCCCGTTGCCGGCGCCGTGCGCGACTACCAAGCGCGCGACTATCCGCCGATGCCCATGGTTCCGCACGGGCAAGCGGTTTCGTCCACCGCAGCCGAGGTCTTCCGTTGGACGTATCCGGCCGATCCGGCCAGGCACCTACGCGCCGCGGAACTGCTGTCCGGTGGAACCTTCACCTCGACCGACGGAAGGGACGCGCTTCCGCAGGTCCTGCAGGAGCTGATGCGCGACATCGGAATGCCCGTCGGCCTGCGCAGCTTCGGATACACCCGTGACGACATCGACGAGCTCGTCGAGGGCACGTTGAAGCAGACGCGTCAGCTCGCCGTCGTACCGCGACCCGTGACACGTGAAGACCTGGGGGAGATCTTCACCGCATCTCTGTAGTGCACCCGTCCCCGGCCCCTAGGAGCTTCCGATGAGCAGCACCTCTCCCGCAAGAGAACAGGTCTCGGTACGAAGAGTCGCCTTCGCCTCGGCGATCGGCGCGACCATCGAGTGGTACGACTTCTTCATCTATGGCACGGCCGCTGCGCTCGTGTTCAACCGGTTGTTCTTCTCGAACCTCCCGGACTCCGTCGGAACCCTGGTCGCGTTCGGCACGTTCGCCGTCGGCTTCCTGGCCCGCCCTGTCGGCGCCGTCATATTCGGACATCTCGGCGACAAAGTCGGCCGCAAGAAGATGTTGATCCTCACCCTCGCGATCATGGGTGTTTCGACCTTCGTCATCGGCCTGCTGCCGACGTACGACCAGGTCGGCGTACTGGCGCCGATCCTCCTCGTGGTCATGCGGGTTCTGCAGGGAATCGGCGTCGGTGGCGAGTACGGCGGCGCAGTGCTGATGGCTGTCGAGTACGCGCCGCGTGGGCGGCGGGGCTTCTACGGCAGCTGGCCACAGGTGGGTGTTCCGGGCGGACTGTTGCTCGCCTCGCTGATGTTCAGCGCACTCTCGTTCATTCCCGATGCGCAGTTCGACGCGTGGGCTTGGCGGATCGCGTTCCTGAGCACGATCGTGCTCGCCGCGGTCGGACTGTACGTGCGGCTCAAGGTGATGGAGACGCCCGCGTTCGCCAAGGTCCAGGCGGCGCAGGACGAGGCGAAGATCCCGTTCGCCGAGCTGCTTCGGACCCACCGCAAACAGTTGCTCCAGGGCATGGGCACGCGGTGGATCGAGGGCCTCGTCTTCAATGCGTACGCAGTGCTCGCAGTGAGTTACGCGACCTCCGATGTCGGGGTATCGAAGTCCGTTGTGCTGAACGGTATTGCGATCGGCGCGGCGATCGGATGCGTGCTCACGCCGGTTTACGGACACCTGTCCGACCGATTCGGGCGTAAACGCGTCTACAGTGCGGGCGTCGTGGCGATCGTCTTGTACACCTTCCCGTCTCTCGCGCTGATTCGTACCGGGTCTACGCCGCTGATCTGGCTGAGCATCGCCCTCGGGCTCGGCGTCATCTACGCCGCGATCTACGCGCCGCTCGCAGCGATGTGGTCGGAGATGTTCGATACTCGCGTTCGCTACACCGGCATCGGATCGGTCTACCAGTTCTCCGGCATCTACGCGAGCGGACTGACACCGTTGATCGGCGCCTCGCTGATCGGGTGGCTGGACGGCGAACCGTGGTTGTTCGCTACCTACATGGTCGTGATCGGCGTCTTCAGCCTGGCGGTCGTTTCGCACATGCCGGAGACGTACCGCAAGGAGATCATGCCGACCGTGAGCGCGGACGGAGAGCAGATCGACCCGGAGCCCGTCGGGGAGATCGCCCTCGACGACAGTCCGCGCGCCGGTCTCGGGACGTGAGCGCTGGGTGGTGCGGCCTTGGCTCACTGGCGGGCTCCGTGGCCAAGTGGTTCCTGCTCGCTGCCGGCCTTCCCGATACTTCGGCTGGGCAAAAGACCCGGCGACGCGCGCAGCCGCCACTTCGGTTCGGTCGCTTGGCGGCTGTCCCGTCACCTTAATATGGGGTCAGGGTAACGTTCGGTTTCGATGTCACATCCGTACCAGTTGTCGCTGGCGTACCAGCGGGCATGGCAACCTATCACTTTGCACGGTGTATCTGCCGTGCAGAGTGGAGTTTCACCATGTTTACTTGGTAAACCACCACCCACCGACCCTGCAGAAACCAACCGGAAGGCGAAAGCCGGCAAGCAGCCCAGCCCGTAGCTGCGGATCCCCGCGTTGCCGCGTCTTTTGCCCAACTGAGCGGCAGGGAAAGCCGACAGCGGGGCCGAAACGGGCAGTCGGGCAGTCGCACGGTAGAAGCGGAAAGGCCGAGTACGCACCCCAACCGATGGCCGACCAACTGGGTCAGAATGGATCATGACGCGAACCCCGATCTCGATCAGGCGCGACGCTGATCAGCCGCTGTACGAGCAGCTGCGCGATGCGATCGAGCATCAGATCGCCAACGGGGCGATCGATCCGCGGTTGCCGCTGCCGTCGTCGCGTGAGCTCGCCCGTGAGCTCGGCGTGTCTCGCAACACGGTCAACACCGCGTACCAGGAGTTGCTTGCCGCGGGCTTCATCGAGGCGCGGCCGCGCCGGGGGTTCTTCGTCAACGCCGAGATCACGGTGCCGTTGGACCCGCCCGGCGACCGGCTGCGGGAGGCCCCCGTCGACTGGTCCGAGCACATTGTGCGCAGAGCCGACACCGCGATGCCGCAGATCGCCAAGGTTCGTGACTGGTACCGATATCCGTATCCGTTCATCGCCGGCCAGGTCGCTCCCGACTCCTTTCCTCGGCTGGCGTGGTCTCGGGCGTTACGGGACGCGCTCGACAAGCCGCATCTGCACTTCAGCCTGCGCGACGGCGTCGACGAAGACGACCCGATGCTGGTCGAGTCGTTGTGCAAGCACGTTCTGCCGTCGCGAGGGATCGAGGTCGGTCCCGAGAATGTGCTGATCACGCTCGGATCGCAACAAGGACTCGACCTGCTCGCACATTCATTGCTCGGACCCGATCGTACTGTCGGCGTCGAGAATCCCGGCTACCTCGACGCGTGGCACATCTTCGTACGCGCCGGCGCCGCGTTCGCGCCGATCGACGTCGACGACAGCGGGCTCGTCCCGCCGCGCGATCTCGACGGCATCGACGTGGTCTACCTGACGCCCAGCCACCACAGTCCGACGAACGTCACGCTGTCGATCGGTCGTCGGCAGGCGCTGCTGGCGATGGCCGAACGCTCGCGCTCCCTGATCATCGAGGACGACTACGACAGCGAATTCAGGTACCAGGGAAGCCCGACGCCCGCGCTGAAGGCCTTGCCCGGAAGTCAGCGCGTGGTCTATCTCGGCACGTTCTCGAAGTTCCTGGCCCCTGGGCTACGGCTCGGCTACATGGTGGCGGAGCCCGAGCTGATTGCGGAGGTACGCAACCAACGGCGCTACCGCGTACGCCATGCGGCGGGGCAGACCCAGCGGGCGATGGCGCTGCTGATCGAGAACGGGCAGTACCGACGCACGATCCGCCGTCGCCGAACCGACCTGCAGCGCAAGTGGACTCGGCTGCGCGACGCGTTGCGCGACGAGCTCGACTGGCCGATCAACCCGCCGCCGGGCGGTGTGAGCATCTGGCTGAAGGCCCCGCCGGAGGTCGACGGTGTCGACCTGGCCGAGCGTTGTCTCGAGGCCGGTGTGGTGATTGAACGCGGCGACATCTTTTTCGCCGACCCGGAGGCGAACCGAAACCACCTCCGACTCGGATTCTCGGCGATCGACCTCGAGTCGATCGCCCCGGGCGTACACGAGTTCGCTCGGGTGCTGTTGCGCAGCTGAGCCGCCCCGTCGAAGCGCGCTCGGCCTGGTACCCACGAACTGGCCGATGGGTGGACCTTCAACCAACCCACTGCGATGGGCCACAGTTGGCGAACACCCGTCGGCCGAGTTGGAGGGCCCACCATGACGCGATCCGATCTCCGTGCCCGCGCGCAACGGCATCTGTTTCCGCACTTCACCCGGGGACAGGCATGGCAGGCCGACTCCATTCCGATGATCGTGCGCGGCGAGGGAAGCTATCTGTTCGACGATCGCGGCAACCGTTTCCTGGACGGGTTGTCTGGGCTCTTCTGTGTCAACATCGGGCACGGGCGTACCGACATCCCTGCCGCGGCAACCAAGCAGATGGAGGAGCTCGCCTACTGGACGAACTGGGGCGCCGCACATCCGGCGGCCGTCGACGCCGCCACGCAGATCGCGGAGCTCGCGCCAGGTGACCTCGACGTGACCTTCTTCGTCAACTCGGGTTCGGAAGCGGTCGAGTCCGCAATCAAGTTCGTACGCCAATACCACCGCAGTCGAGGGGATGCGTCTCGTACGCAGATCGTCGCCCGAGACATGGCGTACCACGGCACGACGCTCGGTGCGCTCGCTGTGACCGGAATCCCTTCGTACAAAGAGCCCTTCGGTCCGCTGATGCCGGGGGTTCTCCGGGTGCCGAATACCCTTGGGGAGGAGATTCCCGACGGCGGGAGCGCCGCCGACCTCCCGAGCATTCAGGCGATTCGCGCGACCATCGAGGATGCCGGCCCTGAGACCGTTGCTGCGTTGTTCGCCGAGCCCGTACAGAACTCGCGCGGCGCCCTGGTGCCGCCGGACGGATACTGGCAGGAACTGCGTGCCCTGTGTGACGAGTACGGAATCCTTCTGGTCGCCGACGAGGTGATCTGCGGTTTCGGTCGGCTCGGCGAATGGTTCGGGTCGACCAAGTTCGGCGTCGTACCCGATCTGATCACGTTCGCGAAGGGATCGACCTCGGGGTACGCGCCGCTCGGTGGCGTACTCGTCCGGAGACCGCATGTCGACCAGCTACTCGAGTCGCCGGCAGCCGGGATGTTCAGCCACGGGGCCACGTGGGGCGGTCATCCCGTGTCGACGTCGGTCGCGGTTGCGAACCTCACCGCACTGCGCGACGAACAGGTGCCGGCGCACGTACGCGCGCTGGAGCCGCACTTCCAGTCGGGCCTTGACGGTCTGCGGAATGCGCATCGCAGCGTGCGCGAGTGGCGCGGCACCGGGTTCTTCTATGCGCTCGAGCTGATGGGCGACCGTGACGCCCACCGAGAGCTGACGGCGAGCCAGTCGGTCGAGCTCATCCGTGAGGTCATGCCGCGAGCTATGAGCGACGTCGGTCTCATCACCCGGCCCGACGACCGCGGCGCGACGATGCTGATGCTCTCGCCGCCGCTGGTATCCGACCAGACGGTGCTCGATGACCTACTGGACAAGGTCGATGGCGTGCTCACGGCCGTGGACGCGCATGTTGCCTAGTTGGGGGTTACGCTCCCGCGGGCTCCGATCAACGTGAGCAGTTCACGGTACGTTCTCATCGAGATGTCTTCGTTGAGGTCGAGTGCGAGCGACCGCGGGTAGTAACGGGTAAGCAGATCAATGCCCATCCCGACCCCGATCACCTCGGTGCCTCGTCGTTCCTGCGCGGCGATCGTAGAGCGTAGGTGGTCGTCCAGATACTCGTCCCCATTGGCGCGTGCGGTTGCAGAGTCCATCGGACTGCCGTCGGAGACGACGATCACTACTCGGCGACCGCTGTCCGCGGGCATTCGCGAGCAGGCCCACTGGATCGCCTCGCCGTCGATTCCCTCTCGGAACAGGTCGGTTCGAAGTAGGCCGGCGACTCCCGATCGGCCTTTGTGCCATGGGACATCGGCGTCCTTGAAGACGAGATGAGACAGCTCATTGAGCCGGCCGGGCATACGGGGCTCTCGCGCACGTTGCCATTCACGCAACGTGCGTCCGCCGTTCCACGCGCCGGTCGTGAACCCGAGGATGTCGGTGGGTATGCCGGCGAGCGTGAGTGCGTGCCCGAGAACGTCGACGAAGACGACGACGTGCTCCAGCTGCGGCTTCATCGAGCCCGAGCAGTCGACCAGAATGCTGACGCGACTCCGTGGTTCGAGCTCGACTCCTGCCTGGACGAAGATGTCGTGCGCGTCCGGCGACGTGACGAGGCTGCTCAGCCGTAAGCCGTCGACGTAGCCGTGTTCATGTCCCCCGGACCATCCGTTCGTACGCGGCTCACGAAACAATCGGTACAGGTCACGGGCGAGTCGTCGCACGTTCAAGCCGGAGACCTGAACACGTTCGTCGAGCTGGTGCCGTAGCTGCTCGAGCTGCGCAGTACGTACCAGGTCGTGGATGTCGTGCTGTCGGTCGTAGGTGGTGTCGAAGGCACGATAGGCATGCTCGGGCCGACCTCGTTGACGGTGCCGGCGTGCGGATACTCGGGGTGTTCGGGCGGCCGAGGAGGGATCGAGGTACAGGGTCAGCGAGGTGGACTCACCGTTCGTTGCCGCGTCGATCACGTCCTCGTCCAACAGCTCGGATACGCGCTCGCCGATCTCGATTGCCAGCTCCGCGTATCGCGCCTGGTCTGTACGCGCAGAGCGCAGCGACGCAACGGCGGACCCGATCAGGGGCGATAACGCAGCGCGGTTGCCCTCGAGCAGGTCTTCGGTCTGCTCGACGACGGGCTGCTGTGTGATGCGGGCGCGGCAGATCTCGACGGTCGTGTACAGGAGTAGCCCCGAAGCGGTCGACGTGACGCCCGAGCCATGAACAGCGAGACACCAGCGTACGTAGCGATGTCGCAGATTCGTCGTGACACCCGGCAGCGATGCGCCGACAAGCGACTCGACACGTAACTGCTCGAGCACCTCGAAGATCCATGCCACGACCGGATTCGACGGCTGTAACCTTCGGTGGAGCTCGGGGTCGGACCGGAGTAGTCGAAGGGCGATCCCGTCGGCAGACCCGCGCTGTGAACCGGCCTCGGCGTCGCCGTCAACGTGTACGTGTGGCGCGGCGATCGGCACCCGTACGCCGTCGGCGCGTACGACGAAGCCGTCCAGGTCTGCGGACGGTTCGGCGCTCACGGCGCGGACCGTCGCGCCGCGTAGGTCGTCCCAGTCGACCGTCATCGGCACTACTGCCCCGCGGCCGAGCCCGGGGCGCTCCCGTCGAGTTCTCGGTCGAAGCAACGTTGGAAGAGCTCCGCAACGAGCGGACGCTCGGCTTCGTCGCATCGGTTCACGAAGGAGAGCCGGAACGCGGTGTCGATATCACCGAACAGTTCGACGTTCTCGGCCCACGAAATGACGGTGCGAGGCGACATCAGGGTGGAGATGTCGCCGGCTCGGAAGCTGTCGCGGGTCAATCCGGCGACGGTCACCATCGCATCGATGAGTGTGGGACCGAGCCGGTCGACAACGGCGGGTACGCGCGCCGCCACGATCGCCGACTCCTCCGCGGGAGCCAGATAGCCCAACGAGGCAACGATGTCCCAGCGATCGAGCTGGGCATGGTTCAGTCGCTGCACGCCGTAGTACATCCCGTTCAAGTCGCCGAGCCCGACGGTGTTCGAGGTCGCGAACATCCGGAAGTACGGATGCGGCGTGAGTACGGTGTTCTGGTCGCTCAGCGTCAGTTTGCCCGCGCGTTCGAGCAGTCGCTGGATCACGAACATGACGTCGGGGCGACTGGCGTCGTACTCGTCGAGCACCAGGGCAACGGGGCGTTGCACGGTCCAAGGCAGGATGCCGTCCTCGAAGCGGGTCACCTGCTGACCATCTTCGAGCACGATCCGATCGCGTCCGAGTAGCTCGAGTCGGCTGATGTGACCGTCCAGGTTGAGGCGTACGCACGGCCAGTTCAGCCGCGCAGCGACCTGCTCGACGTGCGTCGACTTTCCGGTGCCGTGCATACCTTGCACGAGAACTCGGCGGTTGTGGGCGAAGCCGGCGAGTAGCGCGAGGGTGGCATCGCGGTTGAACTTGTAGGCCGAGTCGATCTCAGGCACGTGCTCGTCGCGGTATGCGAACGCCGGGACACGCAGGTCGGAGTCGATGCCGAAGACGTCGCGTACCGCGATGGTCGTTGTCGGCTCTGTGCCGCGCAGGTCGACGCTCGGTTCGTTCAGGTCGATGGTCATCGGTTCGTGCTGCCCTCGGACTCGATGGTGCTCAGGGTGGCTGCCGCGCGCCGCAGCGCAGGGAGTACGCGCGATGCGTCGTCCGCCTGGAACCGCATGACGGGCGCCTGCGTAGCAAGGCACAGGTTCGTACGTCCCGATTCGTGCGGGACCAATACGGCGACGCAGACCAAACCGGGGAGGAACTCCTCGTCGTCGATCGCGTAGCCGTTGCGCCTTGCCTGCTTGAGGTCTTGCTCCAAGTCGTCGAGGTCAACGATGGTCTTAGGCGTGTGCTTCTTCAGGGGAGCGTGGCCGAGCAGCTTGCGCTGCTGTTGCGGACCTAGTTGAGAGAGCAGCATCTTGCCGGTTGCGGAGCAGTGCGCCGGCACTCGCGAGCCCGGGTGCAGGTGGAAGCGGAGGGGCTCGGGCGTCTCGGCCCGGTCGAGATACACGACCTCGTTGCCGGAAAGCGTTGTGAGGTTGCAAGCCTCGCCGATCTCATCAACGAGGGCGCTCAGGACTGCGTGGCGTGCTCCGTACTGCGTTGCGTTGAGCAGGATGTCTTCTGCCAGCCGGCGTAATCGGGCGCCCGTGCCGTAGTGCCGACCGTCGCTCTGTCGTACCAGGAGCTCGGCGCTTTCGAGCTGTTGCAGCATCCGGTGCAGGGTCGGCTTCGGGGTGCCGGTCTCCTCGGCGAGCCCCTGCAGAGATACGAACTCGTCCTTGGCAGCGATCAGCTCGAGCAAGGCGAACAGCCGCATGGTCGGTGTGTCACCGGCGAGCTCGACGGGTGCCGGCTCTGCGATGCGTCCGTCGGTGCGTGGCATGGGGCTCCCGGGTCGTCGATTCGGCGGTCGAATCTCATCGTGCCGCAAGCATGCGTTGACGCACTCTGCGGCTCATCCGTATAGTCGACTCAAATTTCAGTTTCAGAGATAGATCATACAGGTTTTCGAGATTTGACGCGGAGAGGACTCGAGATGACGGACAAGAGCGGCGCCGGTGGCCCGCAGCGGATGACGCCGTCGGAGGCATTCGTCGAGACGATGGCCGCGAATGGCGTGACGGACATCTTCGGCATCATGGGCTCGGCCTTCATGGACGCGATGGACATCTTCGCGCCCGCGGGTATGCGTCTCGTGCCCGTGGTGCACGAGCAGGGCGCCGCACACATGGCCGACGGGTACGCGCGGGTCAGTGGCAGGCATGGCGTGGTGATCGGGCAGAACGGCCCCGGGATCAGCAACTGCGTCACCGCGATCGCCGCGGCGTACTGGGCGCACAGCCCGGTTGTGATCGTCACGCCGGAGGCGGGAACGATGGGAATGGGCCTCGGTGGTTTCCAGGAGGCGAACCAGCTGCCGATGTTCCAGGAGTTCACCAAGTTCCAGGTCCACGTGAACAACCCGGCACGAATGGCCGAGTTGACCGGACGTTGCTTCGATCGCGCCATGTCCGAGATCGGTCCGACTCAGCTCAACATCCCGCGCGACTACTTCTACGGCGACATCAACGTCGAGATCCCGCAGCCACAGCGGCTCGATCGGGGCGCAGGCGGTGAGCAGAGCCTGAACGATGCGGCAGATCTGCTCGCCGAGGCCAGGTTCCCGGTGATCATCTCCGGTGGCGGTGTCGTCATGGCCGATGGCGTCGACGAGTGCCGCGTGCTCGCGGAGCGTCTTGGTGCGCCGGTCGTCAACAGCTACCTGCACAACGACTCATTCCCCGCGAGTCATCCGCAGTGGTGTGGGCCGCTCGGCTACCAAGGGTCCAAAGCGGCGATGAAGCTGATCTCGCAGGCGGATGTCGTCGTCGCGCTGGGGTCCCGACTCGGCCCGTTCGGCACTCTGCCGCAGCACGGTCTTGACTACTGGCCGACCGAGGCCAAGATCATTCAGATCGACGCGGACCACCGGATGCTCGGCCTGGTCAAGAAGATCACGGTCGGCATCTGCGGTGACGCGAAGGCAACTGCCGTCGCTCTGAGCGAGCGGCTCCGCGAACGTACCCTCGCGTGCGATGCGACGCGCGATGACCGCGCCGAGACGATCCGTGCGGAGAAGGAAGCCTGGGAGCAGGAGCTCGACGGCTGGACGCACGAACGAGACGATTTCAGCCTCGACGCGATCGCCGAAGCCGAGCAGGAGGAGGGCAACTGGCTCCACCCGCGCCAAGTCCTGCGCGAGCTGGAGAAGGCGATGCCGGAGGACGTCATGGTCTCGACCGACATCGGCAACATCAACTCGGTCGCGAACAGCTACCTGCGGTTCGAGAAGCCGCGGAGTTTCCTTGCCCCGATGAGCTTCGGCAACTGCGGCTACGCCCTGCCGACGATCATCGGCGCAAAAGCCGCAGCACCGGAGCGGCCTGCGATCGCGTACGCGGGCGACGGCGCATGGGGTATGAGCATGGGCGAGATCATGACTGCAGTACGTCACGACATACCTGTCACGGCCGTCGTGTTCCACAACCGGCAGTGGGGTGCGGAAAAGAAGAACCAGGTCGACTTCTACGACCGGAGGTTCGTTGCCGGCGAGCTCGACAACCAGAGTTTCGCCGGTATCGCGCAGGCAATGGGTGCAGAGGGCATCGTCGTAGAGAAACTCGACGATGTCGGTGCTGCGCTGACCCGAGCGGTCGAGGCGCAGCTGACGGAGCGCAAGACCACGGTCATCGAGATCATGTGCACGCGAGAGCTCGGAGATCCTTTCCGGCGTGACGCGTTGTCCAAGCCGGTACGGCTGCTCGAGAAGTACCAGGACTTCCAGTAACGGCGGAGACCTCGAGACGGCCCATCCCATTGCGGGGTGGGCCGTTTCGTCGTCGATGGAAGGGTTGGGCCGCGAGCCGGGCCGGTGGTGATCCCAGGGTGTCGTAGGATCCACATGCATGGCGCGTGCGCCATGCTCTCTCGGGACTCGGAGGGAGGCCGAGGGCAGCTCTCCTTGTCGTCCGGTTGGAGACCTGAGGGAGCATGATGGTCCGCGCCTACCAGAGGCAGTTGGGGCGACGGTTCGTCATGGCCCTTTCCGCCACGGTGACGCTGACGGTCGTGGCGGCCGCCATCACCAATGCGACGACCGCGGCCCCCGTCGCCGAAGACATCTCGTACACGGGTGCGGTTTATCGGGCCACGCCGTACGAGACACGCACCGCCGTGGTCGACCTCGCGGGCGACGAGGGCGACGGTGTGGACAGGTACGAGATAGTCACCCAGCCGACCACCGAAGAGGGTACGGTCGGCACCGCCGAGGTCTCGGGAACCCAGGCGACGTTGTCGATCGACCCCGATGCGCCGGTCGGGGACGCCCACTTCGGGTACGTCGCAGTCGGTCGTGACGGCACCCGAAGCAACGAGGCGACCGTCGCGTTCGAGATCGCGAACCGTAAGCCGTTGACCCGTGCCCTTGCCCTCACCACCAGCCGGGACGAGCCGCTGGACATCTGGCCGTACGCCCGCGACGCGGAGAGCGGCGGGCCGTTCGTGTGGCGTCGGGAGAAGAACCGGCTCACGTACTCGGACCCCGAGCACGGCACCATCGAGCCGTTCTTCGGTGCGAACGGCAGCGAACCCGAGTTCGCCGACATCGACCACAAGGTCGTGTATGTGCCCGACTCGGGTTATGTCGGCGCCGACTCGTTCAAGTACACGTTCACCGACGAGGACGGCACGAAGTCGTCCAGCACCGTATCGGTCGATGTCGTCGATGGAGCTGACGCTGCAGCAAGTGAGGCCAGAGGTGTTCGGTACCGGTGTGCGCTGAACGTGAGAACCGACGGTGACGCGCGTACCGATGCCGACGGCAGGTACGACGCGCAGGCAACGCGACGGCTGTCGCGATACCTCGGCGGCGACCTGATGATCAACGTCGCTGCCGGAGCCGAGGCTCCGCAACAGATCGGGCCGGGAGAAGAGTACGAGCTGCGAGACCCGTGGGTGACGCTCCGGCCCGAACAGGGCTTCGCCGATCTGCTGGCAGGCGCCCCGGTCGGTGGCGAGCGGGGCCTCCGGGAGGTCGGGTTCGCGCAGTCGTCGGTGGCGGCGAGCGCGGATCTGTCGGTTCAAGTGCGTCGGTTGCCCTCCGGCAGTTCCCGTGGGTTCGCAGTCGACGGTCTCGAGGCGGAGCCGGTGAACACGCGGTCGGAGGACCTGACGATGCGTCTCACCGGTTCGCCGCCCGCGCTGCGGGCGCCGGGTACGGGGGCGGTCGAGGTGACGCTTCCGCAGGTCTTCCTCGTCGATCTGTCACTCGATCCGGGCCTACGCGGACGTGATGACTCGGTCGGTCTGCGCTGTTATGCCGCGCATGGCGAGCGGTTGCGGATCGCCCGCGTCGCGGTCGTACGGGACTGACCAAAAACCCCGACTCTCAAACCTCGATCCGAGTTACGAATCCATAACGAAAGTCAACCGAGGAGTAACTACTAGTTACGCAACCGTAGTAGCAAGTCGTAGTGTCACCCGATGTGACGGTAGTCACGGATCTCGGGATCCAGGGGAGGACATCGGTCCTCTCTGCGTCTCACAGGGGAGCACCACGTGAAAATGCGTGCATCACGTCGGCTCAAGCGCGGTCTGTTGATCTGCGCAACGGCCGCCGCACTCGTCGTCGGTTCCACAACAATCACCACCACGGCCGCAAACGGCGCACCCGCCGATCCGGTCGCCGCGGACGTCACCGTGTCCGATCCGGTCCATCGACCCTCGAGCGGGCGTCCCAATCCGGTCAGCGTCGACCTGGAGGCCAGCGGTGGCAACGGCAGCCTGACCTACCAGATCGTTGATCAACCCAGCATCGATGGCACGGTGCACGGCACCGCGACGATCGACGGCGATGTCGCGACCATCGAGATGAAGGTCAGCGCTCCGATCGATGTGCCGGCCACCTTCACGTACAAGGCGGTCGATGCTGACGGTGCCGAGAGCAACGTGGCAACAGTGTCATTCGAGGTCTCGGACATCCTGCCGCTGACGCGCGACTTGCAGTTCAGCACCGAGCAGGACACTCCGCTCGACATCTGGCCCTTCGCCCGCGATGCCGAGAACGCCGGACCGTTCTTCTGGGGCGTTCCGGAGCACAGGGTCACGTACGGCGATCCCGCCCACGGGACAGTCGAACCGTTCTTCAACGAGGACGACGACCTTCCCCTGTTCGCCACGGTTGCACACAAGGCGACCTATGTCCCCGACGACGGATACGTCGGAGAAGACTCGTTCACCTACACCGCGCTGGACAAGGACGGCCAGTCGACGACGAAGACCGTCACGGTGAACGTCACGGAGCCGGCCCCGACCGCGCGCGGTGAGGTCAACAACATCCGGTATCGCTGCGCCTTCTACGTGAAGACGAACGAAAGCGGCCAGGTCGATCCGGACGGTGAGTACAACGAGGACACGACGAAGCTGATCGACCGCGTGATGGGCGGTGACGTCGCATTCCGGATCGACGTTCGGGCGAAGGCGCCGAAGACGCTCGCGCCGGGCGAGAAGTACACGGTGCCGGAGCAGGAGATCGACCTGAAGATGCCGCAAGGCATGGCGGAACTGCTCGCGGGCGACGACATCATCAACGGCGACGTTCCGCTGGAGACCGCAGGCTTCGGGCAGACCGCCGTCGGTGGTCAGGCGACGTCGGATGTGCACTTCACGGAGACGGCCACGGGTGAGGAGTACGACGTGCCGTTGTCCGGGTTGAAGTCGAAGATGATGCCGATGTCGCTGCCGGTGCCCTCTGCCGGTATCACGATTCCGGTGACCGGCGGTCTGCCGGAGCTGACCGCTCCGCAGTCGGGCAAGGTCGTGGTGTCGATGCCGGAACAGTTCTTCATCGACTCGATCCTCGAGCCCGGCGTGCTCGGTGGCGCCATCAAGTTCGTCGGACTGCGCTGCTACACCTTCCCTGGCGAGGACCTGAGAATCGTCAGCTCCAAGGTGGTCCAGCAGGCGGCAACGGCGACGAAGGCCACTGCGCCGAAGGTCGCGTACGGAAAGCCGGCGAAGGTCAACGTGAAGGTGTCCAAGCAGGCCAAGGGCAAGGTGTCGGTCTTCAAGGGCAAGCGCAAGCTCGGCACCGCGAAGCTTGCTAAGGGCAAGGCGACTGTGAAGCTGGGCCGTACGTCGTTGAAGCCGGGTAAGCACAAGCTGCAGGTGAAGTTCGCCGGCAGTAGAGGCTTCAAGGCGTCGAAGGCCAAGACGACGTTGCGGGTGACCAAGGCCAAGTCGACGGTACGCGCGGCGAAGGTGGCGCCGAAGAAGGTCGTGGCGAAGAAGACTCGCGCGAAGGTTCGGGTCAAGGTACGCGCGGCAGGCCTCAAGCCGGGCGGAAAGGTGACGATTCGTTCGGGCGGCAAGGTCATCGGCAAGGGCAAGGTGCGTAAGGGCACGTTGACCTTGCGGGTGAAGAAGTTCGCCAAGCCAGGCAAGAAGAAGCTGACCGTCAGATATGCAGGCAATGCCGTCACCAAGGCCGGCGCCGATCGGTTGACCATTCGGGTGGTCAGGCGACGCTGAGCAAACGGTGGTGCGCTCCACCTCGGTGGGGCGCACCACCGTGCGGTCACCGAATCTCAGTGGCCGCGTTGGTCTCGGGTTCGACGGGGATGGCGAAACGAGTCATCCCCCTTTTGGAGGGAGCGTGCGCATCCGAATGCGTACATCACATCGGATAAGACGCGGCCTGTTGGCCTGCGCAATGTCAGCGGCGCTCGTCGTCGGCTCGACGACAGTCACGACGTCGGCAGCGAACGCGGCACCAGAGCCGCCGGTTGCCTCGGACGTCACATATGAGAAGCCCGTGTACCGACAGTCGGCGTACTACCCCGGCAAGATCGAGATCGATCTGAACGCAACCGGCGGGAGCGGCGCGTTGACGTACGAGATCGTCGACCAGCCAACGTCTGGTGGCGCACCGGCCGGGCCGGTGACCATCGATGGCAGCACTGCGGAACTCCTCGTGCAGGGCTCTGCGCCGGTCGGCGACGGAAGCTTCACCTACAAGGCTGTCGACGCCGACGGCGCGGAGAGCAACGTCGCGACCGTGTCGTTCGACGTCACGAACATGTCGCCGGTCATGCGCGATCTGGAGTTCACCACCGAGCGAAACACGCCGCTCGATTTGTGGCCCTACGCGCGTGACTCCGAGGACAACGGACCGTTCATCTGGAACTCGCCTGGCCTGACCGTCACGTACGGCGACCCGTCACACGGGACGGTCAAGCCCTTCTTCACCGAGGACGACGATTTCGATTCGTTCAAAGCAGTGGGGCATAAAGCGATCTACGTGCCGGATAAGGGTTTCACTGGGACGGATTCGTTCACCTACACGACGACCGACCGTGAAGAGGGTGTGTCCACCAAAACGATCAAGGTCACGGTGACCAAGCCGGCGCGTACCGCACGTGGAGAAGTCAACGACATCCGCTACCGCTGCGCGTTTTACGTCAAGACGAACGAAGCTGGTGAACCCGACCCAGACGGTGAGTACAACGAGAGCATCACCGATCTCACCGCTCGCGTGATGGGCGGCGATGTCGCGTTCCGGATCGATGTGCGGGCGAAGGCGCCGAAGAGGCTCGCGCCGGGCGAGAAGTTCACTGTTCCGGAGCAGGAGATCGACCTGAAGATGCCGCAAGGGATGGCGGAGCTCCTCGCGGGCGACGATGTTGCAAGCGGCGGTGACACCGTGCCCCTGGAGACCGCTGGCTTCGGTCAGACCGCCGTCGGTGGTCAGGCGACCTCCGATGTGCACTTCACCGAGACCGCGACTGGCGACGAGTACGACGTGCCACTGACCGGCCTGAAGTCGGAGATGGTGCCGATGTCGCTGCCGGTTTCGCCCGACGGGGTGGCGATTCCGGTGAAGGGCGCGCTGCCGGAGCTGACCGCACCCGAGTCGGGCAAGCTCGTGGTGTCGATGCCGGAGAAGTTCTTCATCGACTCGATTCTCGACCCGGGTGTCCTGGGCGGCATCATCAAGTCTGTCGGACTGGACTGCTATGCCTTCAAGGGCGAGGATCTGCAAATCGTGAGCTCGCAGGTGGTCACGCCGACCACGACGACGGCGATGGCGCCGAAGGTTACGTACGGCAAGCCGGCGAAGGTCAACGTGACGGTGTCCAAGCAGGCCAAGGGCAAGGTGTCGGTCTTCAAGGGCAAGCGGAAGCTCGGCACCGCGAAGCTTGCTAAGGGCAAGGCGACCGTGAAGCTCGGTCGTACGTCCCTGAAGCCGGGTAAGCACAAGCTGCAGGTGAAGTTCGCCGGCAGTAGAGGCTTCAAGGCGTCGAAGGCCAAGACGACGCTGCGGGTGACCAAGGCCAAGTCGACCGTACGCGCGGCGAAGGTCGCACCGAAGAAGGTCGTGGCGAAGAAGACTCGCGCGAAGGTTCGGGTCAAGGTACGCGCGGCAGGTGTCAAGCCGGCCGGGAAGGTGACGATTCGTTCGGGCGGCAAGGTCATCGGCAAGGGCAAGGTGCGTAAGGGCATGTTGACGTTGCGGGTGAAGAAGTTTGCCAACCCCGGCAAGAAGAAGCTGGTCGTCAAGTACGCGGGCAACGCGACCGTGAAGGGGGATGCGGGACGGCTGACGATCCGCGTCGTCAAGCGACGCTGACAAGCGCCGGTGGGTGCGGCTGGACGGTCCGCACCCACCGGCCATCTTCAATCGAACGCATACACAGGGGAGAATCATGCAGCGCACAGAACTGCGAACGCGCGTACGACGCGCATGTACGACTCCGCTCGCCGCGACGATGGTTGCGGGAGCGGTCGGTCTGGTGGGCGTCGCGTCGGCGCCATCGGCGTCGGCGGCAGACATACCACTGAACAAGGACTTCATGTACCGATGCGAGGTCGTCGCCGGTGGGCTCAATATCGGTACGTACGGCGTCAGCATCAATGCAAAGGTCGCAGTGCCGGCGAGCGTCGCCCCGGGTGACACGGTGCCGCCTCGCAAGACGCAGATCACGCTCACGATGCCGGAGCAGCTGCGAGACGCGACCGTCAAGATGCTGAAGGGCGACGCGGCCTCCGGCTTCTCCAAGAATGCGGCGGTCGACCTGACGATCAACGGGAAAGTCCAAAGCCTGCCGATCGCGAACCTCGAGTCGCCGAAGCTGGACGTACCTCAGCAAGTCGGCGAACCGTGGATCATTCCGACAGAGGGCGATGTGCCGGCGATCGACGTGCCACCAGGCGCCTCCGGCATCATCGACATGGCGATGCCCAAGGCGTTCAAGGTCACCGCGACGGTGTATCGCTCACCCGAGCTGGGCGACCTGCCCGCCACCATGGACTGCGCCGGCCCGAAGAATCGCAAGCTGGGCACGATCGCCGTTGAGAAGCCGGTTGACGAGTCGTACCAGTACACCTGCGAGGTCACGGCGGGCGATCCCGAGAATCCGATCAACCTCGGTGAGCAGGCGGTCGGCGTACGCACGCAGCTGATGGTTCCGTCGGCGGTGAACGCGGGCAGGTCGATCGGGGAACGCGAGGCGAAGCTCACGCTCACTCTTCCCGAGGGTCTCCGCGCGGCCACGAAGGATCTACTGAAGGGTGTCACGGCGGGAGGCTCGTCTGACGACGCCGCTGTCGGAGTGACGATCGGCGGTGCGACGAAGAACTACCCGATCGACGGTCTGTCTGCGCCGCAGACGGCGATTCCCGACACCGTCGATGAACCGTGGCTCGTGCCGACGGCCGGAACGATGCCCGCCATCGACGTCCCCAAGAAGGCAACGGGCACGGCGGCGATCACGATGCCGGCAGCGTTCACGGTGCAGGCAAGCGTTGTCACCGAAGAGGATCAGACCATCCCGGTGTCGATGGACTGTGCGCTGCCGGCCGATGCTGACGCTGCGCTGACCAGCGTTCGGATCATCAAGGCGCCGACGCCACCGGCGAAGACACGTACCTCGGCCACCGCGCCGAAGGTCACGTACGGCCAGCCGGCGAAGGTGAAGGTCAAGGTCTCGCCGAAGGCGACCGGCAAGGTCCGCGTGTTCAAGGGCAAGCGGACGCTGGGTACGGCCAAGCTGAACAAGTCGAGCCGCGCAACGGTCAAGCTCGGCAAGAAGAAGCTGAAGCCGGGCAAGCATGCGCTGCGGGTTCGCTACCTCGGCAATGCGAAGTCCAAGCCGTCGACCGACAAGGTCGCCCTTCGGGTGACCAAGGCGAGGTCGAAGGTTCGCGCTTCGGTCACCACCAAGAAGGTGGTTGCGAAGAAGACGCGTGCACGCGTGCGAGTCACGGTGAAGGTGCCGGGTCTCAAGGCGCGGGGCAACGTGGTCGCGAAGGTCGGCAAGAAGGTCGTCGGCAGGGCATGGGTCGGTAACGGCCGGGCAGTGCTCAAGCTGAAGAAGTTCCCGACGGCAGGTGCCAAGAAGGTCAAGATCCGTTACGCGGGTACGAAGACCATGAAGGCCGGCACGGCCAAGGTGAAGATCCGGGTGGTGAAGCGACGCTAGTCGCGCCACTCGCCCGACCGTGAGCCGGACGTCTCGGTAACCCCCCCCTCGCCGAGCCGTCCGGCTCCCGATCTTTCCGGCCCTGGTTCCGATCGGCGGCGGAACCGAATGCTCGATCTGGCCGCCTCACCAGCTCGCGTGCAGCGGGCGCCCCTCGTCGTAGCCGGCCGAGCTCTGGAGCCCGATCACGGCGCTGTCGTGGAAGTCGTCGATCGTCGCCGCGCCGGCGTAGGTGAACGCCGAGCGTACGCCCGCGGTGATGGTGTCGATGAGATCTTCGACGCCTGGTCGCTGCGGGTCGAGGTACATCCGCGACGAGCTGATGCCCTCCTCGAACAGCGCCATTCGAGCCCGAGCGAATCCGGCGGCGTCGCGCGTGCGGTTCGACACCGCTCGGGCCGAGGCCATACCGAACGACTCCTTGTACGCCCGGCCGTCTGAACCGAACTTCAGGTCGCCCGGGCTCTCGTGGGTGCCGGCGAACCACGAGCCGATCATCACACTTGCCGCTCCCGCAGCGAGCGCGAGTGCGACGTCGCGGGGGTAGCGAACACCGCCGTCGGCCCAGACCGTAGCGCCGGACTCCCGCGCCGCCTCTGCGCATTCGAGCACGGCGGAGAACTGCGGGCGGCCGACGCCGGTCATCATCCGAGTCGTGCACATTGCGCCCGGGCCGACGCCGACCTTGATGATGTCGGCGCCCGCAGCGGTGAGGTCGGCGGCACCCTTGGCGGAGACGACGTTGCCGGCTGCGATCGGGATGCGCGTGCCGTGTTGCTCGGCGTGCTCGTCGCGTACCTCGCGTACGACCGCAAGCGCCTCGATCATCTTGTCCTGGTGGCCGTGTGCGGTGTCGACGACGAGTACGTCGGCCCCGACCGCAATCAGATCGGCGGTCTTCGCGCGTACGTCTCCGTTGATGCCGATCGCCGTACCGACGACGAGCTCGCCGGCCGCGCTCAGAGCGGGCTGGTAGATCGTCGCGCGCAGAGCGCCGGCCTTCGTCATCACGCCGAGCAGCCGATCGCCGTCGAGCACCGGTGCAAGCGTCACATGGTGCTCGGACAACGTGTTGAACATGGTTTGGACGTCTTGGCCGGCCGGCAAGGTGAGCATCTCGGTCGTCATCACCTCATGCACCTGCGCGAACCTGTCGACGCCCTCGCCGTCGTGCTCGGTCATCACCCCGATCGCCTTGCCGTCCTGGACGACGACCGCCGCGCCGTGCGAGCGCTTGGGGATGAGCGACAGAGCCTCGCCGACCGTGGTGTGCGGGTCGACCGTCACGGCCGTCTCGTACAACGGGTGAGCAGCCTTGACCCGGCGTACGGCATTGCCGACCACGTCGAGCGGAATGTCTTGAGGCAGGATCGCCACCCCGCCGCGACGCGCGACCGTCTCGGCCATCCGGCGGCCCGAGATCGCGGTCATATTCGACACGACCAGTGGAATGGTGGTGCCGATGCCGTCCGGGGTCGTGAGGTCGACATCGAAGCGTGAGGTGACGCTCGAGCGGCTCGGCACCATGAACACGTCGTTGTACGTGAGGTCGTGGCCCGGCTGGAGGTCGTTCAGAAATCGCACGACACGAGCGTACCGTCGCCGAAGATTCGTGCCGTGTGAGTTCTGGTCAGAATCCGGTCGAGGCCCGCGCAACCAGCTCGGGCGTGAAGCTCAGCTGCCGGTGTCCGAGGCCGGGATCGGTCGCCTCGTCGAGCAGCAGCTCCGCCGCCGCGCGGCCGAGAGCTGATCGCGGCTGGCGCACGGAGGTGAGGGGTACGGCAGCCGCGGCGGCGAAGTCGATGTCGTCGAAACCGACGATCGCGAGATCATCGGGTACGCCCCGGCCGGTCAGGATCGCGTGCTGCAGCAGCCCGAGCGCAACCAGGTCGTTGGCGCAGAACGCCGCTGTCGGCCGACGCTTGCGCGGCATACCCGCGAGCCTTTCACCGGCTGCTCGTCCGTCGGCGAACCCGAGCGCAGGAGTAGTGATCTCGACGAGTGCAGACTCGTCGAGACCGGCCTCGACGACAGCCTTTCTGGCGCCCTCGTATCGGTCGCGGACCTGACCGAGAGTCGAGGGACCGCCGACGTACGCGATCGAGGTGTGCCCGAGGTCGAGCAGATGCTCGACGGCGAGGCGACCGCCCTCGAGGTCGTCTGCCGCGGCCGACGAGAACGCTTCGTCGCCCCTGGTGCGGTCGACGATCACCAGGGGTGTCGTCCGCGCGATCTCGTCGAGCAGGGGTGACGCCGGCTCGACCGGGGTGATCAGGATGCCGTGTACCTGCTGCTGTTGGAGCTGGCGGAGGTGGCGCTGCTCGCGCTCTGCGTCGTTGCGGCTCGCGCACAGGATCACCGACATATCGCGTTCGTTCGCGACGTCTTCGATGCCTTGTGCAACATCGGTGAAGAACGGGTTGGCGACGTCGAGCATCACGTACGCAAGGGTGCGGCTACGGCCCGCGCGGAGCTGACGGGCGGACTCGTTACGGATGAACCCGAGGTGCTCCATCGCCTGCTCGACACGTGCTCGGGTCTTCTCGCTGACTCGGTCGGGGCGGTTGAGGACGTTCGACACGGTGCCGAGAGACACGCCGGCCTCGGCCGCGACGTCCTTGATGGACGCCTTTCGCTGGACCGGTTGCGATGCCATCGTGCTGTCCTCCCGTGTGGGCGAGTTTGCGCCCGGTCAATGAAACGTAGCCAAAGGCTACGCCACCTTGCGGTCGATCGGTGCCATTCTGACCCTCGTTCCCGAAGCAGCGATGCTCGGGGGAGCGTACGAAGAACCGCCATGTCATCGGCGTTTCGATAACGGCAACGTAACTTTGGCCCGATGTCTTGACGGCGTGAGCCGTCTCACTCTACGCTCCATTGAAACCTTTCATAGCGCGGATCGCAGACATCAAGACTCGCGACGCATCACTCCCGAGTGACGCGCGTCGATCCGACGCATCACTCTGGAGTTCATCGCATGACCAACCAACCGGCAGCCACGCTGGTGCTATGCGACGTCGTGAAGTCGTTCGGCGCCGTCGTCGCGCTCCGCGCCGGTTCGCTGGTGGCGCGTCCGGGCTCGATCCACGCTCTCGTCGGAGAGAACGGCGCCGGCAAGTCGACCCTGGTGAAGATCGTCGCGGGCGTACACCGCCGCGACGGTGGCACCTTGGAGTTCCACGGCGAGCCGGTGGACTTCACCTCGACGGCCGAGTCGAAGGCGGCGGGCATCGCGGTCATCTACCAGGAGCCGACGCTGTTCCCGGACCTGTCCGTGACCGAGAACATCTTCATGGGTCGGATGCCGCACGGTCACTGGCGACGCATCGACCGCGCCGCGATGATCGCGGAAGCGGAGCAGATCTTCGCGCGTCTCGGCGTCGACATCGATCCGCGGCGACCCGCGCGCGGCCTGTCGATCGCCGATCAGCAGATCATCGAGATCGCCAAGGCGATCTCGCTCGATGCGTCGCTACTGGTCATGGACGAACCCACCGCTGCCCTGTCGGGGGTAGAGGTGGAGCGGCTCTTCGCGGTCGCGCGAAGCCTTCGCGACGAGGGCCGCGCGCTTGTGTTCATCAGCCACCGATTCGACGAGGTCTTCGACCTCTGCGACACGGTCACGGTGATGCGCGACGGGGCGTACGTCGACACGCTTGCCGTCGAGGAGACGAGCGTCGACGAGATGGTCGCACTGATGGTCGGTCGAGAGGTCGGCGACCTCTATCCGAAGCTGCCCGCGGAGATCGGCGAGGTGGTGCTCGACGTCTCCGGGCTCTCGTCCCGCGGCGTGTTCGACGACATTGCGTTCCAGGTACGTGCCGGCGAGATCGTCGGTCTCGCCGGCTTGGTCGGAGCGGGGCGCAGCGAGATCGCCAGAGCCGTGTTCGGCATCGACGCCTACGACAGCGGGCAAGTTCGACTCGGTGGTACGCCGGTACGCGCGTCGAACCCACGAGCCGCGATCCGTGCCGGGATGGCTCTCGTACCCGAAGACCGCCGCCAACAGGGTTTGGTGATGGAGAGTTCGGTCGCCCGCAACATCGCCGGAGCCATCCGCCGACGACTCGCCAAAGCGGGCCTGCTGACGGCGCAGATGGAGAACACCGCTGCGCGACCGTGGGCCGCCAAACTCGAGGTGAAGACGAACGCCCTCGATATGGCGGCGACCACGATGAGCGGCGGCAACCAACAGAAGGTCGCCATCGCGAAGTGGCTCGCCACCGAGCCGAAGCTGCTGATCATCGACGAGCCGACCCGTGGCATCGACGTCGGTACGAAGGCCGAAGTGCACCGGCTGCTGTCGTCGCTCGCCGGCCAGGGCATGGCGATCCTGATGATCTCGTCGGAACTTCCAGAGGTTCTGGGGATGGCCGATCGCGTCGTCGTCGTATGCGAGGGCGAGATCACCGCAGACATCGAACGCTCGGAGGCGACACCCGAGAACGTCATGTACGCAGCCACCCACGTACGCGGGCACGAGGCGGGCGCGAGTCTCGCCGATTCGGTGACGGAAGGTGCCGGGGCATGACGGAGACATTGGTGAAACCGTCCGAGCTGTCGCCGGTGCAGCGCATGATCGGTGGTGCGTTGCGCTCGCGCGAGATCGCCGTCTTTCTCGTACTCATCGTGCTGGTGGTCGTCGCCACGGCGAAGAGCAACAGTTTCCTGTTCGGCGGCGACGGCTGGCGCGATCTGCTCGTGACGCCGTCCATTCTGCTCATCCTGGCCGCCGGCCAGACGATGGTGATCGTCACCCGCAACGTCGATCTGTCCGTCGGCTCGACCCTCGGGCTGACGGCGTACCTGACCGGCCGGCTGTTCGCCGATCAGCCAGGTATCCCGGTCGTCGCGGTCTTCGCGATCGGAATGCTGTTCGGCGGCCTGCTCGGCCTCGTCAACGGCTTGCTCGTCGCCGCGTTTCGGGTGCCGGCGCTGGTGATCACGCTCGGCACGCTGTACATCTACCGCGGCATCTTCCTGGAGTGGGCCGGCAGCGATCGGATCAACCCGTCCGACCTACCCGACGGCTTCTTGAGTCTTGGTACGAAGCAGTTGCTCACCATCCCGGTCCTCACCATCATCGCGCTGCTCGTGGTCGCAGCGATCGGCTACTACCTGCACACGGCACGCGGCGGCCGCGAGATGTACGCGATCGGCTCCGACCCCGGGGCGGCCGAGCTGTACGGCCTTCCGGTCGGTCGAAGGGTGTTGTGGGCGTTCATCCTGTGCGGTGCGCTGGCCGGTCTGGCCGGTGTCTTCTACGCGGCGCGATACGGCACGATCAGCTCCGGTGCCGGCCGCAACCTCGAGCTGGAGGCGGTCGCTGCCGCAGTCATCGGCGGTGTCGCGATCTTCGGCGGGAGCGGCACCGTGTGGGGCGCGGCGATCGGGGCGTTCCTGCTGGTCACGATCGACCGAGCGCTCCCGGTTCTCGGCATTCCGGACTTCTGGCAGCGCGCCGTCGTCGGTGCGCTCATCATCGGTGCGGTCGTCCTCGATCGGGTCCTCGCGGCCAGACAGGAACGCAAGCTGATCGAGTCGCGGGCGGAGAGATGAGCATGTCGATCGACGAGGCCGTCAACGAGCGTACGTACGCCGACTACTCGCGCCCGCTGCTGTGGCGCGTGCTGCTGACCCGTGAGTTCGCAGTCATCGCCCTGCTGGTGATCGTCTACTTCTACGCGTACGGTAACGTCGCGAACTTCGACGGACCGCTCACGCTGTACTACCTGTTCCTCGACATTGCGCCGATCCTGTTGATCGCGCTGCCGATGACGTTGGTGATCATCACCGGCGAGATCGACCTGTCGGTGGCGAGCATCATGGGTCTCACCAGCGTCATGCTCGGCATCTTCTACCACGACTTCGACCTGCCGATGATCGTCGCGTTCGTCCTCGCGATCGCCGTCGGAACCCTGTGCGGTGCATTCAACGGCTTCCTGGTCGCGTACGTCGGGCTGCCGTCGCTTGCCGTGACGATCGGCAGCCTGGCGCTGTTCCGCGGTATCGCAGTCGGGCTGCTCGGCACCGAGGCGATCACCGACTTCGACGAGAAGTGGACCGACCTGGCCACCGAACGCATCGGCGGCGACAGCAGCTATCCGGTCATCCTGATCGCCTTCGTCGTCCTCGCAATCGCGTTCGCGATCCTGTTGCACTTCTCGACCTTCGGCCGCGGCGTCTACGAGATCGGGCTGAACGATCAGGCCGCTCGGTTCACCGGCGTCAACGTGGAGCGTACGAAGTTCTGGCTGTTCCTGCTCGCCGGTGCGGTTTCGGCGTTCGCCGGTGTCTTCTACACGCTGCGCTACGGCAGTGCTCGCGGCGACAACGCCGAGTACTACGAGCTGCAGGTGATCGCTGCGGTCCTGCTCGGCGGGGTCTCGATCTTCGGCGGACGCGGAGCGCTGCACGGCGTGATCGCGGGCGTACTCCTGATCGGCGTCGTCTCCAGCGCGATGCGTTTGGAGAACGTCTCGACCAACTTCACCAACATCGTGATCGGTGGGCTCCTCGTGCTCTCCGTCATCTCCGGAAGCCTGCTCTCCTGGGTTTCTGGGCTCCGGGCGAGGCGTTCGCGTACCGGCCAAGGGGCATCCGCACCCGGCGGGAAGCCGTCCGGCGAGTAACCAACGAAAGGCACATCCATGTTGACAAAGAACCGGCCACTGGCCGCCTTCGCCGGCCTCGCACTAGCGGCGAGCCTGGGTCTGACCGCCTGCGGCGGAGACGATGACGGCGGAGGCGGCTCCGGTGGCGACGCCGGGATCACCTTCCTGCCGAAGAACCTCGGCAACCCGTACTTCGACGCCAGCACGACAGGCGGCGAGAAGGCAGCCAAGGAGTTCGACGGCTCGATCGACGAGGTCGGGCCCGACCAGGCGACGCCGGACTCCCAGGTGTCGTTCATCAACACAGCAGCCCAGCAGGGTGTCGGCGCGCTCGTGGTGTCGGCCAACGACCCGACCGCGATCTGCGATGCGCTCAACGAGGCGCGTGACGCCGGCGTGAAGGTCGTGACCTTCGACTCCGACACCGATCCGGAATGCCGAGACGTCTTCGTGAGCCAGGCCGACGCCGAGGGCATCGCCAAGAAGCAGGTCGAGCTGATCGCTGACCAGATCGGCGGCTCGGGCGACATCGCGATCCTGTCCGCCGCGGCGAACGCGACGAACCAGAACGAGTGGATCAAGCTGATGGAGCAGGAGCTGGAGGCCAACTACCCGAAGATCAACCTCGTCGACACGGTGTACGGAGACGACGACGATCAGAAGTCCTTCGACCAGACGGCAGCGCTGCTCTCCAAGCACTCCGATCTCAAGGGCATCGTCTCGCCGACCACCGTCGGCATCGCCGCCGCTGCGCGGTACTTGTCGACCTCGGACTACAAGGGGAAGGTCGCGCTGACCGGTCTCGGTACGCCGAACCAGATGCGCAAGTTCGTCAAGGACGGCACGGTCACCGAGTTCGCACTCTGGAACCCCGAGGACCTCGGCTACCTCTCCGCGTACACCGCAAAAGCGCTGATCGACGGCGACATCGAGGGCGAGGAGGGCGACACCTTCAAGGCCGGTGACCTCGGCGACTACGAGGTCGGTGCCGACGGAGTGGTGGTGCTCGGCGACCCGTTCGTCTTCAACAAGGGCAACATCGACGACTTCGACTTCTGAGGCTTCGGGTCGGCCGGGCCAACCGAAGACCCGGCCGCCCCGCAGGCAGATCCCAACCACAAACTCGAAGAGAAGTGACCATGACGAGGTTCGCACAGATCGCCCACCTGCTGGACGGTCAGGCAATCGAGGTTCCGTCGTGGGCGTACGGCAACTCGGGCACTCGCTTCCACGTGTTCGGTACGCCCGGTACTCCGCGTACGGTCGAAGAGAAGGTCGCCGACGCCGCAACCGTGCATCGGTTTACGGGACTCGCGCCGAAGGTGGCGCTGCACATCCCTTGGGACCGTCTCGACGACTACGCGGCGCTGCGTACGTACGCCGAGGGTCTTGGTATCGGCATCGGCACCATCAACTCGAACACGTTCCAAGACGAGGACTACAAGTTCGGCGCACTCACTCACGTCGACCGCAAGGTTCGCCAGAAGGCGATCGACCACCACTTCGAGTGCATCGACGTGATGAACCAGACCGGCTCTCGCGATCTGAAGATCTGGCTCGCCGAGGGTACGAACTACCCCGGTCAGGGCGATATTCGTGGTCGGCAGGATCGCCTCGCCGAAAGCCTGCACACGATCTACGAGCGACTGTCCGACGACCAACGGCTCGTACTCGAGTACAAGTTCTTCGAGCCGGCGTTCTACCACACCGACGTGCCCGACTGGGGCACGTCGTACACCCAGGTCGCCGCACTCGGTGACCGCGCTCTGGTCTGTCTCGACACCGGGCACCACGCGCCGGGCACGAACGTCGAGTTCATCGTCGCGCAGCTGTTGCGGCTCGGGAAGCTCGGCTCATTCGACTTCAACAGCCGGTTCTATGCAGACGACGACCTGATTGTCGGCGCGGCCGACCCGTTCCAGCTGTTCCGCATCATCTTCGAAGTCGTGCGCGGCGGCGGCTACCAACCGGCCAACCCGGACAGCGATGTGGCGTTCATGCTCGACCAGTGCCACAACATCGAAGCGAAGATTCCAGGACAGATCCGGTCGGTCCTCAACGTGCAGGAAATGACGGCCCGTGCACTACTCGTCGACCGGGAGGCCCTCACGGCTGCGCAAGAGTCCGGCGACGTCCTGACGGCGAACGAGATCTTCATGGACGCCTTCTACACCGACGTACGCGCGGATCTGTCGGCCTGGCGCGATGAACGCGGCCTACCCGCCGACCCGATGCGGGCGTACGCGCAAAGCGGTTACCAACAAGAGATCGAGGCGAACCGTGTCGGCGGTACGCAGGCAGGATGGAACTAGTGGCCGGCAGTACGAAAGCGGAGCTGATCGCGCGATCCAACCGCCTCGGCGCAGATCGCAAGAACACCAACTATGCCGGTGGCAACACCTCTGCGAAGGGAGTCGACACCGATCCGGTGACCGGTGAGTCCGTAGAACTGTTGTGGGTCAAGGGCTCTGGCGGTGACCTCGGCACCCTGCAGGAGTCGGGGTTGGCCGTGCTCCGGCTCGACCGGATGCGCTCGCTCGTCGACGTCTATCCCGGGGTCGAACGGGAAGACGAGATGGTCGCCGCGTTCGACTTCTGCCTGCATGGCAAGGGCGGTGCGGCACCGTCGATCGATACCGCAATGCACGGTCTCGTCGATGCGGCGCACGTCGACCACCTTCATCCCGATTCCGGAATCGCGATCGCGACGGCCGCCGACGGCGAGAAGCTGACTGCCGAGATCTTCGGTGACCGCGTGGTGTGGGTGCCGTGGCGCCGCCCGGGTTTCCAACTGGGGTTGGACATTGGCGCGATCAAGGCCGAACATCCCGACGCGGTCGGGTGCATTCTCGGCGGGCACGGGATCACCGCGTGGGGCGACACGAGTGACGAGGCGGAGCGAAACTCGCTCTGGATCATCGACACAGCCGCGGCGTACATCGCAGAGCACTCCAAGCCCGAGCCGTTCGGTGCTCGGCTCGATGGCTACGAGCCCCTTGCCGAGAGTGAACGGCATCAGCGAGCGGCGGCCCTTGCACCGACCATTCGAGGCATCGCCTCGGTCGATTCCCATGCTGGCAAGGGCCGTGCGATGGTCGGCCACTACGACGACTCCGACGTCGTGCTCGACTTTCTCGCATCGGCAGAGCATGTCCGGCTCGCGGCCCTCGGTACGTCTTGCCCCGACCATTTCCTGCGTACGAAGGTCCGCCCGTTGGTGCTCGACCTTCCCGTCACCGCGACGGTAGAGGAGTCCATCGAGCGTCTTCACGAGCTCGCCGCTGCGTACCGCGACGACTATCAGGCCTACTACGACCGGCACGCGACCGAGGACTCGCCACCGATCCGCGGAGCCGACCCACTGATCGTCCTGGTGCCCGGCGTCGGCATGTTCAGCTACGGCAAAGACAAGCAGACCGCCCGGGTAGCAGGAGAGTTCTACCTGAACGCGATCAATGTCATGCGTGGTGCCGAGGGTTTGTCCACGTACCAGCCGATCGACGAGAGCGAGAAGTTCCGCATCGAGTACTGGGCGCTCGAGGAGGCCAAACTGCAGCGGATGCCTCAACCAAAGGCGCTCGCGGGTCGCGTCGCATTGGTGACGGGCGCGGCGAGCGGGATCGGAAAGGCAACAGCGAAGAAGCTTGCTGACGAAGGCGCGTGCGTTGTCATCGGGGACCTCGATGCACAGCGCGCTTCGGATGCGGCGGCCGAGATCGGCGGTACGGACGTTGCTGTCGGCGTTGCCGTCGACGTCAGCGATCAGAGCGGCGTACGTGCGATGGTCGACGCGGCGGTGCTCGCGTTCGGAGGCATCGACCTCGTGGTCAACAACGCAGGTCTATCGCTGAGCAGGTCACTGCTGGAGACGACCGAGGCCGACTGGGACCGCCAGCACAATGTCATGGCAAAGGGCTCGTTCCTCGTCTCCCAGGCTGCGGCGAGAGTGCTGATCGAACAACGACTCGGCGGCGACATCGTCTACATCTCGAGCAAGAACTCCGTTTTCGCAGGGCCCAACAACATTGCGTACGCAGCGACGAAGGCCGACCAGGCGCATCAGGTACGTCTGTTGGCCGCTGAGCTCGGTGAGTACGGTGTGAAGGTCAACGGGGTGAACCCCGACGGCGTCGTCCAGGGTTCCGGCATCTTCGCCGGCGGATGGGGAGCACAACGCGCTGCGGTGTACGGAGTCGATGAGGCCGATCTCGGCAAGTTCTATGCACAGCGCACGATCCTGAAGCGTGAGGTGCTTCCCGAGCACATCGCCAACGCGGTCTTCGTACTGTGCGGACCGGAACTCACCCACACCACCGGTCTGCACGTGCCGGTCGACGCCGGAGTGGCGGCGGCGTTCCTGCGATGACGCAGAAGCGAGCCGCCGCCGTCGATCTCGGCGCCACAAGTGGCCGGGTCATCGAGGCGACGGTCGGCTCAGACGCCCTTCTCGTACGGGAGGTTCACCGCTTCGCGAACGGCGCGGTCCAGGTCGGCGATTCGTTGCACTGGGATGTGCTGGGCATCTATCGCGAAGTGCTCAACGGCCTTCGTACGGTTGCGCGCGGCGGCAGGCTCGATGGTCTCGGAATCGACTCCTGGGCAGTCGACTACGGACTGCTCGATCGCGATGGAGTGTTGCTCGGAAACCCCTATTCACATCGCGATCGGCGTACGGACGGCGTTGCGGCACGGGTTGCTGAGACGATCGAGCCCGCGGAGCTGTACGCGGTGACGGGTCTGCAGGAGCTGCCGTTCAATACGATCTACCAGCTCGCCGCCGAGGCTGGTTCGGCGCGACTCGGTGTCGCCGAGACGCTGTTGTTGCTTCCAGATCTACTGGCGTACTGGCTGACTGGTGAGATCGGCGCGGAGCGTACGAACGCTTCGACGACGGGGTTGTACGACGTGCGGCGGCAGGACTGGGCCGTCGACGTCGTCGAGCGCCTGGCGTTGCCGGCATCGATCCTTCCACCGTTACGAGATCCCGGATCGGTGATAGGTGCGCTGCGCGGGACGGTGTCGTCCGATGTCGAACTTGCCGACGATGTCCCGGTGATCGCGGTCGGGTCGCACGACACCGCATCGGCTGTTGTCGGCGTACCCGCCACCGGCGACTCGTTCGCCTACATCTCCTCGGGGACCTGGTCGCTGGTCGGACTCGAGCTGGACGCCCCCGTACTGTCGGACGCTGCGCGTGGTGCGGACTTCACCAACGAGGGTGGCGTGGACGGCACCGTCAGGTTCCTGAAGAACGTCATGGGCCTGTGGGTGCTGACGGAGTGCATCCGCGGGTGGGGCGACCCGGCAGCGGATCTGGATTCGCTGCTAGCGGCGGCGGGCAGGGCCGAAGGTCTGCGGACCGTCATCGACATCGACGATGTTTCGCTACTGCCACCGGCGACGGCCACCGACCCGATGGATGCGCGGGTGACGAGGCTCGCCCGGGCTGCCGGCGAACCAGTTCCGACGACGCCTGCGGAGGTCGCCCGCTGCGTACTCGACAGCCTCGCCCTCGCGTACCGACGCCAACTGCGGACCGCCGCCGAGCTGGCGGGCAAAGACTTCGACGTCGTGCACGTGGTCGGCGGTGGCTCGCAGAACGAGCTCCTGTGCCAGCTCACCGCCGACGCGCTCGACGTACCGGTACTCGCAGGACCGGCCGAGGCGGCAGCGCTCGGCAACGTACTGGTTCAGGCGCGCACACTCGGCGTCGACATACCCGATCTTGCGGCGATGCGCGCTCTGATCGCACGTACGCATCACGTTCGTCGGTACGAACCCCGTCGAGATCTGGCCTGGGCCAGCGCCGCTGCGCGGGTATCCGGCGGCGACGTCTGATTCGAGCAAGGGCCGGCCTGTGGACTCGATACGAGCGTGGAAGCCGGCCGAGGTCGACATCGTCATCTTGGACCTACTGGCGCGAGGCCACACGATCGAGTACGTCGCGCGCCAGGTCGAGATGTCGGACCGCACCGTCAGGAGGCGTCTCCGCGCGACTGCAGATGACCTCGGCGTCGATTCGTCGATCGAGGCGGTCGTGCACGCGGTGCGCGCGGGGCTGATCTGAGCCACCGGGACCTACGGCGGCGTAAAGCGCTGGCCGAGCACGGTGACTGCTGATACTTTTCGCGAAGACCGTGCAGCAACCGAGGAGGTGGTACCCCGTGAACGTATCGACATGGGTGCTCCCCTCCGGGGTCACGATCGGGCGGTAGGTCGTCCGGGAGCGCCGTTGTGGAGCACTCCCGAAAGGCACGACCATGGACTTCACCTCCAAACACCAACACAGCAACGGCGTACTCGAACGCGATTTCACGATCGGCGAGGTATCCGGCATCCTTTGGACGCCTCCGTCCGGAGCAGCACCTGCGCCGCTGATCCTCATCGGCCATCCCGGCGGGTTGCGCAACCTGTACCCCCGACTGGCGGGGAGAGCCCAACATTGCGCGACGAATGGCTTCGCCGCCGCCACCATCGAACTTCCCGGGTGCGGTGACCGATCCCGATCGGTCACGGCCGATCAAGCCCGTGCCGATCTGCGCTCAGCGATAGCGGCCGGCGAACCCGTCAACGACGACATCATCGACAGACTCATCCTCCCGCTCGTCGACGAGTCGGTCCCGGAATGGCGCGACAGCATCGACGCACTCCTTCGACTACCCGAGATAGCCGGCCCGGTCGGCTACTCCGGCGGCGTGATCGCAATCGGCGTCAGACTGGCGCTGGTCGAGCCACGCATCGTCGCGGCCGGTCTGTTTGCTGGGAGCTTCATACCGCGGGCGACGTACGAAGAGGCCAGACAGGTCACGATCCCACTGCACGTGCTTCTGCAGTGGGACGACGAGTCGAACGACCGGCAGGCTGCGCTGGACCTGTTCGACGCATTCGGATCGCAGGAGAAGGCGCTGAACGCCAATCTCGGAGGGCATACCGGTGTTCCCGCGTACGCCGGGGAGGACGCGTACCGGTTCTTTGTCAGGCATTTGGGGTAGGGGCTCCCGGTCCCTTTCGGGTTGCTGCTTTCACAGTCTCCGCCTACTTCGGTTCCGTCCTTCATCGTTTCCCGCTACTTACGGTTCTCTCCTTCACAGTTTCTGCGCACTGCGGTTCTCTTCTTTGGCGGCGACGACGCCGGGTACGCGCCGGTGGCCGCCTCCCCGCGACCCTCCCCGCCACTTCAGTTGTCGCTTTTCACAGTTTCTCGCTTCGCCGTTTTCCCAACAAAACAAGGCGATCCGCACCTTCTATCTCTTGTTCATCGAACCTCTGTACGATACAATAGGTGCCATGTTCGAACCGCAGACCTACACCCGCCTCCACGAGCAGGCGCGGCAGGCTGCGAACGCTTCCGACGCCGTCGGTCTTGCGACTGACGAGCAGCTCTGTCAGTCGTTGCGGGATTTGCAGTCGGCGTTGGATTTGCTCGACGGGGTACGCGCCTCCCTGTTCGCGCAGCTGAAAGAGTCCGAGGCGTACAAGTCCGACGGTGCCTCCACGGTCGCCGGGTGGGCTCGCCAAGAGTTGCGGATGGGGTTGGGTGAGTCGCGCCGTCACACCAAAGCCGGCCAGACCCTCAAGACGTTGCCGAAGGTTGCCGCCGCTCTGGATGCCGGGACGATTCGGGGTGCGCATGTCGACGAGTTCACCGTCGGCGTCACCAAGGTCGGCGTCGACATCATGACGAACCTGCAAGACGTACTGCTGCCGATCGCCCGCGAGTGTGAGCCCCGGGATCTGCGGGTGGCGATCAACGAACTCAACGACATCGTGAACTGTGAAGAACGCGATAAGGCGTACCAGCGGGGCATGAACAAACGCGACATCCGGGTCGACAAATGCGGTGACGGCTACTACGTGTCCGGGATGCTCGACCCCGTCACCGGAGCAAAATTCGCCCAATGGGCCAAAACCGTGTCAATGCCTGAATACGACGGCGACGACCGCACACCCTCCGACCGCCGCGTCGACGGACTCGGACGGATGCTCGACGACCAAAACACCCCACCACCAGCCGACCAGCGGCCAGATGAGCAGTCCGCCGACGGGCAGGAGCGACCGAAGCCGCGCCGTCGTGCCGACACCACCCTGCTCGTCCTGGCCGACCTCGAAACCCTCCTGCGTCTGCCCGGTGCACGTCCGGCGACGCTGGTCGGGTTCGGACCCATCGGCCCGCAACTGATGAGCTATCTGACCTGCGGCGCCGACACATCGGGTGTCCTCACCCACGGCACAACGAACGGCCCCGTCCCGCAGGCCAACGTGTTGAACGTCGGCCGCACCAGCCGCCTCGCCACCGCCGCACAACGCAAAGCGATCACCGCCCGCCAAGACGGCATCTGCGCGAACCCCGGCTGCGGCTCCACCTTCTTGGAGTTCCACCACGTCAACTGGTGGAACCGCGACGGCGGGCGTACCGACCTGTCGAATTTGGTCGGGATCTGCGGCGGCTGCCACCACCTCGTGCATCAGAACAAGCTGACCATCCGGCACGACGGCCACGGTGGGTTCACGTTCCACCGCTCCACGGGCGCCGTCATCGACGACCACACCCGCATCACCAGACAACGCGTCCGCGACCTCATCGCCAAAATCCGCCACACTGCGGTCGAAACCGAGACCAAGCAGAAACCGGCGAGATCATCACCACCGCCCGGCCGGCGACGCTCCTTACGTGACCTCCCTGCCTGTGGCTACACCGTCACGTACGTCGACTTCCACCGCCTGCCCAACCCACGCACGTCCGCCTGAGAGGGCACCTCAGCTGTCGCGGGCTGCGACCTCGGCGCGCCAGGCGTCGATCACCAGGATCGTGCGCATCCCGACGGACTCGTACAGCCCCAGAGCGGGAGTCGTGTTGTTGCTGTCGACGTGCAGCAGCGTGCCCGCCAGCCCTCGCGCGGCATCAGCTGCGAACGCCTGCTTCAGCAAGGCCTTCGCAATTCCTCGGCCACGCGCCCGCGGGACGACGCCAACCTGAGCGACATAGCCGCAGTGCTCGTCCTCGACGAACTGCTCCGAAACCCGGATCATGCCGACCGGTTCGCCATCCAGCTCAGCGAGGCGGACCTGGCTCCAGCCGAACGTCGAACGACTCTCCAGCGCTGCGACCCAATCGTCATACGACTCCGGCTCCTCACCGAAGTGCTCGACGAACGATTCCTCTCGCACGCCATGAGCCGCGCGGCGAACACTCACGTCGTCGGAGGCCGGGACCGTGACCCCGGTCGGCAGCAGCGGGTTCGGTTCGACATCGGAACGGTCGACGCGCATCCGGTAGAACGATGTCGCAACACGGAATCCGCGATCGGCGAGCAGCGCGCCCAGTTGCTCGTCACGCCGGTAGGTGCCGTGATCGACAATTGCGCGTTCGTGCCCGGACTCGTGCGCCATTGCCCTGGCGCGCTCGAACGACGCATCGAGCAACCAAGCCGCGACCTGCTCATCGAGCGAGACGACGTCGATCCCGACCTGGTCGCCGTCAGGACGGCGCCGTCGCGCCGTTGCGTACCCCAACACGTCGCCGCCCGCATCCTGCACCAGCCATCCGTCGGTGTCCGCCGCGAAGCCCGGTTCGTTCAGCTCGTCGCGCACGTCGTCAGGCGTGAAGTCCGGGAATCCGACAACCGCGTTGCCGTACGCGGCAACCAGGGCGTAGATGCGGGCGACATCGGCGAGGCGAGGCGGGCGTACAGCGAGCCCGACGGGAAGGTCGTGCGACTCCATTCGCCAATCGTGAACCCGGGACCCGCAGGCGTCCATCGAATTGCGGCGCCGCGACTCAGTCGACGAGGAACCCGTCGACGAGCAGGGAGCGAACCCGGTCGGCGTAAGCGGCGCGAATCTCGCTCTCGTCGCGCTCCAGCAGCTGGGCGAGTGCGTCGAGGATCTGGCCGACGTTGAGCTCACCGTCGCTGGCGCCGATGAGACCCGCCTCGACCGTGTCGACCTGACGTGCCCGGCCGAACCCGCTCTGCTGGCGGACGATGATCGACTCGATCTCGGCGGCGCCGGGAACTGATCGCTGCTCCTGCACGAGATCGGGCTGTCGTAGGTGCTTGGCGAACAACTCGTCATCGGCCGTCGAACTCGTGTCGACGGCCTTCGCCCACTCGGTAATCCGCGGCGCGACGGGCTGCTCCAGCTCATGTGGCCAGTCCTCGAGACGTACGACCGGCTCATCGCGATCGGTGCGGCGCAGACAAATCCAGCCGAACCCGAGCGCCTCGATGCCCTCATCGGCAAACCACGAGAGCCACGTGTCGTAACGCTCACGGTACTGCGGGGTGCCGTGCAGGCCCGCGTCCGCGAGCCAAAGCTCAACGTACGTGGGCAAATCCACCACCTCGCGCTGCAGTACCCAGGCGTCGCAGCCCGTGTCGTCGAGCCACTCCTCGAGGCGATCGTCCCAAGGACGACCGCCACGATGGACCCAGTTGCCGAGAAGCTGCAGCCAGCCCCCAGGTCGTAGGTGATTCGGCGCCTCGGCCACGAGCCGGCGCACCAACTCATCGCCGGGCAGACCGGAGTCGCGGTACACCAGCCGTTCGCCCGTACCCGGTGAGATCACGAACGGCGGGTTCGTCACGATCAGATCGAACTGCTCGTCGGCTACCGGAGCGAACAGGCTGCCGTCGCGTACCTCGAAGTCGACACCGTTGAGACGCGCCGTCGCCCTGCCCATTGCCAGCGCACGCGGATTGACGTCGGTGCCGACGACCTTGCCGGCGTGCGTACTCAGGTGCAGCGACTGGACACCGCAACCGGCGCCCAAATCGAGTGCGGAATCGACGGAGTCGCGAATCGTCAACTGCGCAAGAGTCATCGATGCCTCGCTGATGCCGAGGACGTGATCGGTTGAAACAGTGCGATCGGCACCATCGAGGCCCGGCGTCAGATCGCAGACCACCCACCAGTCGTGCTGCTCGTCGCCGTACGGGCGGATGTCGACGCGGGCACGCACCTCCGAGACGGTTCGTTCGAGCACACCGGACAGGCAGAGCCGATCGACGAGTCCTGGCAGCGCCCGATCGGCGGCCGCTGCATCGACCGGCCGCTGCAGCGAGAACAGTCGGGTCAACGTCGAAAGTGCGCTTCCGTCGCTCGTTGCGCGAAGCGCCGGCGTCGTCTCGTTGCGCAGCAGCGCACGATGAGCGGGCGTACCCAGGAGGTCACCGACCGCCTGCGGTGTGAACGGTGCGTCGTTCAGAGCATCGCGGAGTTCGGCTGCCACGTCGTCATCGATCATGGCACCAGCCTCGCAGGTGGCAGATCGGGCTGCGCGGGCACATCGACCGCGCCGGCTGCAGACACAGATCGGCCGCACGACGCGTACGCCGTGCGGCCGACCTGTGGTTGGTTACCGGGTGACTCAGGGAGCCGCGATGCTGTCTCCCTGTGCCTCACTGATCGCCACCGGGCGCCGCTTCGAGATGTAGACGGCGGCAACGATGACCGCGACCGCGACGACCGCAATCGCGAGTCGCACCGGCGTGCTCGCGTCGTCGCCGTACGACAACGCCACGACTGCCGGAGCGATCAACAGCGACACGAGGTTCATCACCTTGAGCAGCGGGTTGATCGCCGGTCCGGCGGTGTCCTTGAACGGATCGCCGACGGTGTCGCCGATGATCGTCGCCTCGTGGGCGTCCGACCCCTTGCCGCCGTGGTGACCGTCCTCGACCAGCTTCTTGGCGTTGTCCCAGGCTCCACCGGAGTTGGCCAGGAAGACGGCCATCAAGGTGCCGGTTGCGATCGCACCTGCGAGGTACGCGCCCAGCGGCCCGACGCCGAGGCCGAAGCCGACGGCGATCGGCGCGAAGATCGCCAGCACACCGGGTGTTGCCAGCTCACGCAGCGAATCCCTCGTGCAGATGTCGACGACCCGGCCGTACTCCGGTCGACCCGTGCCCTCCATGATCCCGGGGATCTCGTGGAACTGGCGACGTACCTCGAAAACCACGGCGCCGGCGGCACGGCCGACAGCCGCGATCGCCAGACCGGAGAACAAGAACACCACCGAGGCACCGATGAGCAGGCCGAACAGGTTGCCCGGGTCTGCGATGTTGAGGATGCCGCCGAGCGACAGGAACTCAGATACGGACTCGATCTCGTCTTCACCGACGTTCGCGTCGCGTACCGCTCCACCGATGGCATCGGTGAACGAGCCGAACAGCGCCGTCGCCGCGAGCACCGCGGTCGCAATTGCGATGCCCTTGGTGATCGCCTTCGTGGTGTTGCCGACTGCATCGAGCTCGGTGAGGATCTGCGCACCGTCGTCATCGACCTCGCCGGACATCTCGGCGATGCCCTGTGCGTTGTCACTGACCGGTCCGAAGGTGTCCATTGCGACGATGACGCCGACGGTGGTCAGCAGGCCGCAGCCCGCAAGCGCCACCGCGAACAGGGAGACGATGATCGTGCCGCCACCGAGCATTGCTGCTCCGTAAACGGCCGCGCCGATCACCAACGCGGTGTAGACCGCCGACTCGAAGCCGACCGAGAGGCCGGACAGGATGACGGTCGCGGGTCCGGTGAGCGCGGTTTTTCCGACGTCGTTGACCGGTCGGGTCTCCGTGCCGGTGAAGTAGCCGGTGAGCGCGAGGATCAGGGCGGCAAGGACGATTCCGATGACGACCGCCACCGACGCGATGAGCGCCGGGTTGCCGTCGACCTCACCGAGGTCGAGTCCGAGGTCGCCCAACAGGCTTGCGTCCGCACCCGATGCGTCGGTCAGGTCGCCGAAGTTCGTCGGGAGGTACACGAATGCTGCGATCGTGCACGCTACCGCCGAGACCGCTGCCGAGATGTAGAACGACCTGTTGATCGTCGTCAGGCCGCTCTCGCCGGCACGCGGGCGGGTGATGTAGACGCCCAGGATCGCGGTCAGCGCGCCGATCGCCGGAACGATCAGGGGGAAGACCAGGCCTTCCTCGCCGAACGCGACAGAACCGAGGATCAGCGCCGCAACGAGCGTCACCGCGTACGACTCGAACAGGTCGGCCGCCATGCCGGCGCAGTCGCCGACGTTGTCGCCCACGTTGTCGGCGATCGTCGCCGCGTTGCGCGGGTCGTCCTCGGGGATGTTGTTCTCGACCTTGCCGACCAAGTCGGCGCCGACGTCGGCGGCCTTGGTGAAGATGCCGCCGCCGACACGCATGAACATCGCCAGCAGCGCCGCGCCGAAGCCGAAGCCCTCCAGGACCGTCGGTGCGTCACCCTTGTAGATCAAGACGACAACCGCCGCACCCAGAAGCCCGAGGCCGACCGTCGCCATGCCCACGGTGCCGCCGGTACGGAACGCGATCCGCATTGCCGGGTCGCGGCCTTCGTTCTGGGCGGCGGCGGCAACGCGTACGTTCGCGCGTACGGCGAGCCACATGCCCATGTAGCCGATGACCGCCGAGAATCCCGAACCGAAGAGGAAGAAGATCGACCGGCCGATGCGTACGTTTGCATCGCCGGGAAGTACGAACAGCAGTGCGAACGCGAGCAGCGCGAACACGCCGAGTGTCCGGAACTGCCGGGTGAGATAAGCCGACGCGCCCTCCTGGACCGCCGTGCCGATCTCCTTCATGCGGTCGGTGCCCTCGTCTGCGGACAGCACCTCCTGTCGGAACAGAGCGGCCATCGCGAGCGCGACGACCGCGATGACCGCTACTACCACGACGAAGGCGATATTGCCGCCGGACAGCGACAAATCCTCCGCAGCGGCCACAGTCACGTTGGCCATGGATTTCCTCCTAGACGGATCGGGTCGGCCCCCATCCTGGTGAACGAGATCACATTAGATGCCGACCTACCCAATCAGGTGTGAGTTCGACCACAACAGGCGGGTCATGATACGGGCCCGACCAACCGAGCCCTACTCGTACGACCTCTAGCCCTGGTCGGTCTTCCAGCGCAGCTCGACGCAGGTCGTGTCCGCACCCTCGCGTACGCGCAGATCGTCTGCCATCCCGGAAGCGACGGCCAGCCGATCCACCGACTGGGTCGCCGTGGCGGGAACTCGTCCGTGTACGCCGTGGTGCTCGACCGTGACGACCACCTCGTCTTCGCCGATGTCGAGTACCACCGCGACCGGATCGTCGATCTGGGCGTACGTATGCGCGGCGATCGCTTCGGAGGCGGCCTCGGTGACGGCGAGCCGGATGTCGTCGACCAGCGGCTCGGAAAGGTCTCGCAGGCGCGCGGTGGATCCGATGGTCATCCGCATCACCCGCAGCAGTGCGGGATCGGGTTGCAGGCGGAGCTCGACGCGCGGCATGGCGCGCGTCAGTGCGCGCTGATGGCGTCGGTGACGGAAGCGTAGATCCCGAAGACCTTCTCCAGACCGGTGATCCGGAAGATCTTGAGCAGACGCTCCTGCGTGCACACGATCACGAGCCGGCCGCCGTTGGCGCGCACTCGTTTGAGCCCACCGACGAGGACGCCGAGCCCGGTCGAGTCGAGGAACTCGACCTTCTCGATGTCGACGACGAGATAGTGGTGCCCCTGGTTGACCAGGTCGATCAATCGCTCCCGCAGCCGCGGAGCGGTATAGACATCGATCTCACCCGTGACTTCGATGACGTCGTACTGTCCTTCGGACCGGGTGGTCAACGACAGGTCCACTCCAGTCTCCTTAGCCGATACCGGTAACCGTCCACCGCATTCAATCACGATACCGGCCCAGTGCCTTGCCTTCGAAGCAACTTGCTGTCTTTCGCCGCGCGGACTGCGCTTTCCGTGCAGCCACTTCGGATGTAGGCATGAGTAGCGGAAGATCCGCGGTGTCATTGACGTTTGACACACTTCGATGGTGACAACCGACCCATCGACCCTCCTTCGACATGCGCTTGCTGGGTCACGGCGCGAGGACCGGCTCCGTCATCTCGAGCATGTTCCCGAGCGCACTCCGGTCTTCGCCGCGTGGCCGACCGCGATCCCCGCCGAGGTCCGCGCGGCGTACGGCGCGATCGGCGTCGATCAACTGTGGGCGCATCAGGCCGAGGCGATCGACCGGGTGCTCGCAGGCGGCAGCGTCGTCGTATCGACGGGTACGGCCTCGGGCAAGTCGGCTTGCTACCAAGCTCCGGCGCTCGCCGCGTTGACCGCGGGACGCCAGGGCAGCGTGCTTCGCGACCGCTCGCCGAGCGTGCTCTACGTCGCGCCGACGAAGGCGCTTGCACATGATCAGCTGCGTGCGCTCGAAGAGCTGGTCGACGGGCGGCTGAGCGGCGTGCGTCCGGCCGCCGTCGACGGTGACAACTCCAGGGAGGAGCGTGCCTGGGCACGCGACCATGCCAACTACGTGGTCACCAACCCCGACCTCCTGCACCGGACGCTCCTGCCCGGACACTCCCGTTGGTCGCGGTTCCTTGCGGGGTTGCGCTACGTCGTCATCGACGAATGTCATCACTACCGGGGTGTGTTCGGCTCGCATGTCGCGCACGTCGTACGCCGGCTGCGGCGGCTGGCGGCGCATTACGGCGCCGATCCGGTGTTCGTACTCGCATCGGCGACGGTTGCGGAGCCCGAACAACTCGCCCGACGCCTCACCGGTCTCGACGTCGCAGCCGTCACCGACGACGGGTCGCCTCGTGGGGCGGCCGCGATTGCGCTCTGGGAGCCGCCGCTGATCGACGACGGAGGCGGTGAGCACGGTTCACCGACTCGTCGCTCTGCAATCGCTGAGTCCGCGGATGTGCTCGCCGACCTTGTCGTCGCCGGCATCCGGACCCTGGCCTTCGTACGATCCCGACGCGGGGCGGAGGCGTTGGCGATGTCGGCGCAGCGTCTGCTCGACGAGGTCGACCCGAGCCTGACTCAATTGGTCACGACCTATCGCGGCGGCTACTTGCCCGAGGAACGCCGAGAGATCGAGCGGACATTGCGCGAGGGTGAGCTGCTCGGCCTCGCGTGTACGAGCGCACTCGAGCTGGGCGTTGACATCGCCGGCCTCGATGCGGTCGTGACGGTGGGATTTCCGGGCACCAGGGCAGCGCTGTTCCAGCAGTTCGGCCGTGCCGGGCGGGCAACGGATGCCTCGCTCGGGGTTCTCGTCGCCCGCGACGATCCGCTCGACACCTATCTCGTCGGCCATCCGGAGAAGCTTCTCGGCGCGCCAGTCGAGGCGACGGTGCTCGACCCGTCCAACCCGCATGTGCTCGGCCCGCACCTGGCGGCCGCCGCCCAGGAGCTCCCGCTCACGCCCGCCGATCTCGAGCTCTTCGGCCCCGGCAGCGCCGCGGGTGTCGACGCCTTGCTGGAGGCCGGATGGCTGCGCCGCCGCCCACGGGGGTTGTTCTGGACCCGACGTGAGCGGGCCGCCGACCTCGCCGACATCCGCTCCAGTGGCGGACCAGCGGTGCAGGTCGTCGACGGGAATACCGGCCGGCTGCTCGGCACTGCCGACTCCTCGTCGGCTCATGCGAGCGTGCACACCGGGGCGGTGTACGTACACCGCGGAGAGACGTACCTCGTCGAGGAGTTCGATCATGAGGAAGGCGTCGCTGTCGTACACCGTGATGATCCCGATTACACGACGACGGCGCGCGATGTCACCGAGATCGCGATCATCGACACCGAGTCGACCTCTGAATGGGGACGAGCGCGGTTCTGTTACGGATCGGTCGACGTGAGCCAACAAGTCGTGTCGTACCTGCGTCGCCGTATCGGCTCCGGTGAGGTGCTCGCCGAAGAGCCGCTGGACCTGCCCGTGCGAACCCTTCGTACGAAAGGCGTCTGGTGGACGCTTTCGGACGACGCGGTGGCATCCGCGTTGGAGTCCGCAGACGTGCCGGGCTCCGCGCACGCCGCCGAGCACGCTTCGATCGGGCTGCTCCCGCTGCTGGCCAGCTGTGATCGCTGGGACATCGGCGGCGTGTCCACCGCGCTTCATCCCGACACCGGCAGATTGACGGTGTTCGTCTACGACGGTCACCCCGGCGGTGCGGGATTCGCCCGGCGCGCGTACGACCGAGCGGCGGAGTGGCTGCAGACCACCCGAGACGCGATTGCCGCCTGTGAATGTGCAGACGGCTGCCCATCGTGCGTGCAGTCGCCGAAGTGCGGCAACGGCAACAATCCGCTCGACAAGACGGGCGCCGTGCGCCTGCTCGACGTAGTGCTCGCTGAACACCGGTCTGCTCAGCTCGCCGACGTGTCTTCGATGTAGTCGCCGGGTGCCGCCCGTGCCCGCTGCGCAACCTGCCAGGTGCGGCCCCACATCTGCGGACTCTCGATCTCGACCGTGACAGTTGCGACGGCATCGGCGAGGTCACAGTCGCGAACCACGCCGTCGTTGCGGCGGGCCACCTTGCGCGCCTGTGCGCAGCCGTCACGACCGGCCTGCTCGGCCTGTGCGGCCGCGATCGCCGCGAGGTCTGCCGCACTTGCCGCGTGGTGCTGGATGCGGGCCAGCGCGACACACTGTGCCGCCACGACCGCCATCAGGCCGATTGAGGTGGCGAGGACCACGGCGTACACGGTGGCCGACCCGCGTTCGGTACGTGACCTCACGATGCCGAGGCCTCAGTGACGGACGACGCGGTGGCATCGAGGTTGATCGACCCGATGCGGCCGACCAGGGGCAGATCGGGGCGTACGACCAGTTCCGCACGTACCTCTGCGACTCCGTCGACCGTGTCGATCTCGACCGCGGAACCATCGGGTGCGATGCGCTCGGCCATCTTCTGTGCCTTCGCCTGCGAATCGCCGCGCGCGGTCATCCGGGCCGCCTCTCGCGCCGCATCGACGAGACGAACCTGGGCTATGCCGAGTGACACCACCCAGGCGAGCAACATGGTGAGCACGAGTAACACCGGGATCACCATGGCCGTCTCGATCGTCACCATGCCGTGCTCCTTGCGGCGGCCCATCAGAAGCCGAACGGCATCGGGATGCCCGGGAACCGGGGTAGACCCAACGCAAGTTGCAAGATCTGTTCGATCAGGCCGCGGAACCAGTCGCCACCGGCGAGGTGGACGAGCACGCCTGCGAGTCCTGCGGCCCCCACCGTGCCGATCGCGTACTCCGCGGTGGCCTGACCGCGGTCGCTCGGTGTGCCTGAGGGATTCATCGGTTCCTCCTTCTGCTCGGGTCGTTCGTCGAGATGCAGGGCCGGGGCGGGGCACGTTGCCCCGGCCCTGCGGCTTTGCTGCGCCTATCGGCTCAGAACGGAAGCCAGTTGGTGACGTTGTCGATGACGCCCTTCACCAGGTCCCCGAACCAGGGGCTCTGCGCGAGCTTGACGAGTACGCCGCCGAGACCACATGCGCCGACGGTGCCGACCGCGTACTCCGCCGTCGACATGCCGGAGTCGTCGCGACGGAACCGGGCTGTGAGTGTCTTCATTTCGTGTCTCCTCGATCGGATCGATCTGCTCGACGTCTGCGTCGAGCGGGTTCGCCTTCAACGTGCGTGTCGTGGAGCGGTAGTTGTCGCCGCTGCGATGGGACTGGGGATAACGGGGGGAGTCGTCGGCCGGATGTGGACAAGAGCTGGTCGGAGGTCACAACACGAGGTGCCAGAACGCGCCGACGACCGTTGGGACGACGCCGACGACGATGAACGCAGGTAGGAAGCAGACGCCGAGGGGTGCGGCTGTACGTACGCCGGCGCTGCGCGCGACCCGGTTCGCCTCAGTATGGCGCCGACGTCTGAGGTCTTCGACGCATCGGGCGAGCACCGACGTCACCGATGCGCCGCTCTGGGATGCACGGCGAAACGACCTGCCGACCGGGCCGAGTACCGGGTCTGAAGCCATCTCGTGCCATACCCGCATCGGATCGGCGCCGAGCTCGAGTCGGGCCGCAATCGCCGTGAGGTCGTCGCCGAGCGGACCGCCGACGGCGTTCGCAACCGCGGCAAGCGCCTGGCCGGGTGGCCGGCCGGCGGACAGTGCCGCCACGAGGAGGTCGACGGCGACTGGCAGGTCCCGAGCGAGTTGTTCCCGGCGCCGGCGCGCACCCAGCGACTCGAGTCCGTCGACCCACCGATAAGCAACCAACGCCGCGGCGCCGGCGACAACGAGTCCGAGCCAGCCCGACACGAGTTGAGTGACGGCGATCGCGGCGCCGGCTCCGGCCAGCCAGGGGGAGGTCAGCAGGTCAGCGTCGCGAATCCGCGCTAGGGCGCCACCGATATCGGGGCGTACGGCCAGGTGTTCGACCCGTCTTCGCGACGGCGCACGCATCAGTGTCGCCACCGCGATACCGCTGAGGATGCTCGCCAAGACCATGTCAGACCAACTCCGCCGCGTCGGCGATGTGCTCGACCCAGAGGAGTCCCGAGATCGCGAGTGCGCTGCCGGCAGCGAGGCAGATGGCGCCCAGCATCGACTCGAGCAGCACGGCGAGCGGATCGCCGCCGATGCCGGCACCGAGCGCGAGACCGAAGACGGGGAGTACGGCGAGTACCCGCGCCGTTGCACGTGGCGCGCCAAGTGCTGCTATCACCTCTTGGCGCGCCTCGTCGTCTTGGCGTAGGGCGGTCGAGAGTCGGTCGAGCACATCCGCGAGGCCGGCACCCGTGCGTACCGACACTTCCCATGCGGCGGCGATCGACGCGATTGCTTCCCTCCCGCGGGCGGCAGCGACGTTTCGAAGGCTCTGTGAGACGTCGCCGCCGAGCTCGGCGCAATGCGCGACCGGGTCGAGGAACGGCCAGTCGATCGCCACATTGGTAACCGCTCGCGTCGGCGGACTGCCCGCGGCGAGTTCGGCGACGATCGCATCGCAGACGTCTACTGTCTCGGCTTGTCTGCGGTGTCGTTCGGTACGAAGGGCGGACCGCCGTCGCAACATGACCGCGGAGTAGGCGATGCCGCAGGCCGTGACGGCGAGTACGAAGACGTTCGGTTGCGCACCGACCACGAAAAACGCGAGTACGCACGCCAGGACGACTACGGGGCCGCCGACAGCGTGCGGTGTCGCAGCCAACCGCGCGCGAAGCGGAGCGCGAGACGTGCCCAATCGACGCTTCGCGACCCGGTCGGGCGAACCACGTACGAACAGCGCGACAGCACAGCCCGCCAGCGCGATCGCGAGCGCTGCACTCATCGCCGTCTGCCCAGGATCGCGTCGAGACGTGCGCTGCCCGGCCCGGCCTTCACCCCATCGTCGAAGCTGACCGCGGTCACGGCCTTGGCGAGGCCGTCGGCGGACGGCTCGAGAACGGCGACCTCGCGTACCGCGCGTCGGCCGTCGCGGTCGCGACCGATGTGTACGACGGCATCGACGGCGGCCGACAGTTGGCTGTGTACGGCACTTCGCGGGAGGCCGGCGGCCACGCCGAGCGCTTCGATCCGCGCGGGCAGGTCGCCTGCGGAGTTGGCATGGACGGTGCCACAACCGCCTTCGTGCCCGGTATTGAGAGCCGCAAGCAGGTCGACCACCTCGGCCCCGCGTACCTCCCCGACGATCAGCCGATCGGGACGCATGCGGAGGGCCTGCCGGACCAGGTCACGGAGCACAACTGCACCCGCGCCCTCGACATTGATGGGCCGGCCCTCGAGGCCCACGACATGCGGATGATCGGGCCGCAACTCGCTGGCGTCCTCGACGATCACGAGCCGCTCTGCAGGGTCGGCGATGCCGAGCAGAGCAGCGAGCAGTGTGGTCTTACCGCACCCGGTGCCACCGGTCACCAGGAATGCGGCACGAACGGAGACGAGGCGACGCAGCACGTCGGCGCCGCCTGTGCAGACAGTGCCTCCTGCCTCCAGATCGGCGAGGGTGTACGCCCGGCGGGCCGGCACTCGAAGGGAGAGCAAGGTGCCCGGCCTGGCGATCGGCGAAAGCACGGCATGGAAGCGAGTGCCGTCGCGCAACCGGACGTCGACGTACGGGCTTGCGTCGTCGAGTCGCCTGCCGCCGGCGGCCGCGAGCCTGGCCGCAAGCCGGCGTACGGCGTCGTCATCGGCGAAGTGCACATCGACTCGCTCGAGACCCTCGCCGCGGTCGACGTACACGTGGTCGGGACCGTTGACGAGGACGTCGGTCACACCGTCCTCGCGGAGGAGGTCGTCGAGTGGGCCGGCTCCGACCGTCTCTCGGCGCAACGCGTCGACCAATGCGAGAACGGTGCCGTTGCCATACAGTCGCCCCTGGGTGCGCAGAGCGCCGGCGACGTTGGACGGTGTGGGCAGCGCACCGGTGTTTGCGAGGGTTTCGCGTACCGACTCCACCAGCTCGGGCGCGACGGCGCTCATGCGGCGGCCACCGCAGGGATGCCGACGACATCGATGATGTCGGAGCAGGCGGACCCGAGTGAGCCGCGCCGGCGAGCGAATGGCCCGAGACCGTTGTCGATCAGCTCGGCAAGTCTCCGGTCGGTACGAACGGTGGCGGTGAGGGGTAACGCCATCGTCTGCGAGACGACGTCGGCCCGCAGCCCCGACGGCCCTGGCAGGCGTACGACCAAGCGCACGTCGTAGCAGAGCGGACGTAACCGAGCCAGCACCCGCTGCGCCGCTGCGATCGCACGGATCTCGGCCGAGACGAGGAGGACTGTGCACGAAGCGCGTACGAGCGCCTCCTCGGCCGCGTCGTCGAACGCTCGTGGGACGTCGATGACGACCGCGTCGTGGCTACGGCAGCCGGCCGACAGCACCGAGCTCATCGACTCGCGCGGTACGGCGTCGAGCTCGCCGCCGGCCCAGGACAGGACCGACAGGCCCGAGGTACGCGGCAGCACCTGGCGTAGCGATGCGCCACTGACCCGCCCGTGGGTCACGGCGAGGTCGGGCCATCGCAGACCCTGCGCGTCTTCGGTGCCGACCAGCATGTCGATGCCCCCGCCGAGCGGGTCGGCGTCGACGAGCAGCGCCGAATGCCCGTCGCCGACGACGGAAACGGCCAGCCCCGTCGCAAGCGTCGATGCACCGCACCCGCCCGTGCCGCCGACCACCGCTACAACTGACGCGTCGCCTTCTGCGCCGTCAGCGCCGGACGCGAGTCGGTCGACGACCGCGGACTCGTCGTCGGGTAGGGCATAGACGCCCTCGGCGCCGACCTCGACTGCACGCTCCCACACGTCGGCATCGGACTTGTCTCGGGCGATGACCAAGATGCGCGTACGGCGGCCGAGCGTACGGGCGGCCGCTTCGACGTGGTCGGCTCCGATGACCACGCATGGCGCCGACTGCCAGGAGCGTCTTGCCTGCGGGACGTCTGCTGCGACCTCAGGCGTGACGCCGGCGGCAGCGCACAGCCGAAGGATCTCGTCGAGCATGGCCGGGTCGGAAGTCACCACGAGCGGACGCTGTGGTGGATCGATGAATGTCATACCCACACCAGTAGCGCCGTCGGCGCCGTGCTGTTCATACCCGGATCGCGACTGTGGACAAGCCTGTGCACATCGGTACCGGTATGCTCTACCGGCGAAGGGGAGTAGCTCCCGTCCGAACCGGACGGCGGTGCGTCGACACACTGGCCCGAAGGCCCGGCGTACCACCCGAGAGGGCGAGCGAGACCTTCGACCGAAGCAGTGTCAGATCTGCCGGTCGAGGTCTCTGGTTCCCCTCGGCCGGCGCCGAGGAAGGGACTCCATGTCTCCCGATGTCCAGCGCGACCGCGAGCCCAGCGACGCCGATCTGCGTCGCTGGCGTCGCTATCTCGCGAACGAGCGTGCAGAGGCAGCCGTCTACCGCGATCTCGCCGGCAGACGTTCAGGTACGGAGCGCGAGATCCTGCTCGCGCTCGCCGACGCCGAAGGCCGGCACGAGGCGCACTGGGAGGGGCTGCTCGGCGAGCAGATCGGCCATCCGCAGCGCAGTGACTTCCGTACGCGCATCCTCGGGTTCCTCGCCCGCCGGTTCGGTTCGGTGTTCGTACTTGCGCTTGCACAGCGCGCCGAGGGTCGTTCGCCGTACGACGATGACACCGACGCGACCGACACGATGGCCGCCGACGAACGCATCCACGAGGAGGTCGTCCGCGGTCTCGCAGCCCGTGGGCGCAGCCGTCTATCGGGTACGTTCCGGGCGGCCGTGTTCGGCGCGAACGACGGTCTGGTGAGTAACCTGGCGCTCGTCCTCGGCGTCACCGCGAGCGGTGTCTCCAACGAGACGGTGCTGATCACCGGGCTCGCCGGGTTGCTCGCGGGTGCGTTGTCGATGGGCGCCGGCGAGTACGTCTCGGTGCGTTCGCAACGCGAGCTGCTCGAAGCCGCCACGCCGAATCCTGAGGCCGACACCGCGCTCCCGCATCTCGACGTCGACGAGAACGAACTCACCCTCGTCTACCGCGCGCGGGGCATGTCGGAGGAAGACGCGGAGGCCCGAGCAGAGGAGGTGCTGCGTACGCATGACTCGAAGACCGCGTCGGACGGTCAGTCGACCCTCGGCAGTCGAGACTACGAGGAGATCGGCACCGGCGTCGGTGCCGCCGCCTCGAGTTTCTGCTTCTTCGCATCCGGCGCGCTCATCCCGGTCGTTCCGTACCTCCTCGGACTGACCGGCATAACGGCGGCGGTCGTTGCGTCCGTGCTCGTCGGGTTGGCCCTGCTGATGACCGGCGCGATCGTGGGCTTGCTCTCCGGCGGCCCGCCGCTGCGCCGTGCACTGCGCCAGCTCGCGATCGGGTACGGCGCCGCCGCGGTCACGTACGTACTCGGTCTCGCGCTCGGTACGACGGGGATCTAAGGCGGTTTGCTTTGCCGGCGGGTGGGTTGCTTCGGTGCGACTACTCGCCTGTCCGGCTGAGCTTCGCTGTCGGCTTTCCCAGCTTCTACCGTGCGACCACCCGCCTGCCCGATTCCGGCGCTCTGTCGGCTTCCCCGATTCGTCGGCTGGGCAAAGACGCGGCGACGTGCGGAGTCGCCACTTCGGTGCGGTTGTTTCGCGGCTTTCCCCTCACTTTAGGGCGGATTCGGGGTAAGGTTGCTACGTCCCAATGACGGTTGGCGCTGTCCACGGGAAGTGTCCCTTGGGACTGTGGCGGATTGCGTTGGGGTGTACGGCTGGGGGGGGGTGCGATTTGCCTTGGTACCAAGGCAAATCGCAGGACGGTCGGCGTGAGCGAGTGGACTCCAGCCACGTCAGCCCCTGGCGTACCAACGAGCACGGCAACGACTCACTTTGCACGGCGTACCTGCCATGCAAAGCGGTACTTCACCATGTTTACCTGGTAAAGCACCACCCGCCGACCCCGCAAAAGCCAACCGAATCGGGAAAGCCGGCAAGCAACCGGGCCACGTGGCTGCGGCTCCCGCGTCGCCGCGCCTTTTGCTCAGTCGAAGCAAGCGCGAAGGCCGACAGCGAACGTGAATGGGGCAGACGGGATGTCGCCGAAGCAAATGGGAACGCAGCCAGGAAGGCGAATCGGCCAGGCGGGATGTCGCCGAACGAACAGGAAAGCCGACAGAGCGCCGGAATCGGGCAGGCGGGCAGCCGCCGGTAGAAGCGAAGGGCCGCTTCGCGGCGACAACCGATTTCGGCGTACGGAGCAGAACCCACATCGCTCGCTGCTCGGCATACGATGCGTTGGTATGGAGCGGATCGACTGCGACGTGCTGGTCATCGGATGGGGCAAGGCCGGTAAGTCCTTGGCCCGAGCGCAGGGGCTGGCGGGTCGACACGTGGTCATGGTCGAGCAGTCCGAGCAGATGTACGGCGGTACGTGTATCAACATCGCCTGTGTGCCGACGAAGGCGCTGGTGCACCGGGCGGGGCTCCGTCGCGATGATGATCCGCCGGCTCCGTGGTTCGCCGATGCCGTCGGGCGGCGCGACGGGTTGACGGCGAAACTGCGCGCGGCAAACCGCGCCATGCTCGCCGACGTCGATTCCGTGACGCTGATCGACGGCGCGGCGAGGTTCGTCGGCCCTCGTGAGATCGAGGTCTCCGCGGGCGACGACCGGTTGCGAGTCGGTGCCGACACGGTCGTGATCAACACCGGCGCGGTGCCTGCGCGACCGGATCTGCCGGGTGTCAAGAGCGTTCGGGTGTACGACTCAACCACGCTTCAGCACGCCGACCCGCTGCCCGAACACCTCACCGTGGTGGGTGCGGGGTTCATCGGGCTGGAGTTCGCCGGAATGTTCGCCGGCTTCGGCTCGACGGTCACCGTGCTCAACGGTGCAGATCGACTTCTGCCTCAGTTGGACAGCGACGTCGCCGACGCCGTCGAGGCATCGCTCGCCGACGCGGGTGTCGAGGTGCTGCACGGCGTACGGGCGACCGGGTTCCGCGACGGCGGGTCGCAGCTCAGCGTGCAACACGACCAAGGGGAGATCGTCTGCGACGCCGCCCTCCTCGCGACCGGGCGTATTCCCGCAACCGCGGGGCTCGATCTCGCAGCCGCCGGAGTCGACATCGATGAGCGCGGTTTCGTACGGGTCGACGAACGGCTGCGTACGTCGGCCGAAGGGGTCTTCGCGGTCGGTGACGTCAACGGTGGCCCGCAGTTCACCTATGTCTCGTACGACGATCACCGCATCGTGTTGGACCAGCTCGCCGGCTCCGGTACTCGTCGTACGACCGACCGCGTCGCCGTTCCGACGACCACGTTCCTCACCCCGCCGTTGTCCCGGGTCGGGCTGTCGGAGACCGAAGCACGTGAGCGTGGACTCGACGTGCATGTGGTGTCGAAGCCGGTCGCCGCGATCGCTGCGATGCCGCGACCGAAGATCGTCGGCGAGACGCACGGCCTGATCAAGTTCGTGGTCGACGCGAAGTCGCGGATGGTCCTCGGCGCAGTCTTGTTCTGCGTCGACTCCCAGGAGCTGGTGAACCTGGTCGCCCTCGCGATGCGGGCCGGCGTACGCGCCGACGAGCTGCGCGACGGGATCTGGACGCATCCGTCGAGCACGGAGTCGATGAACGAGGTCCTGGCCGCGCTACCTCGCTGACCGTTTGTCTATGCTCGGCGACGTGGGCGGTACCCCTATTCGCGGAGCGTCCAGGTCGGCTGCGTTCTTCGATCTGGACAAGACGATCATCGCCAAGTCGAGCACGCTCGCGTTCAGCAAGCCGTTCTTCGCCGGCGGTCTGATCAACCGGAGGTCGGTGCTACGCAGCGCGTACGCGCAGTTCGTCTTCGCGCTCAGCGGCGCGGACGCGGACCAGATGGCCAAGATGCGTGCGTACCTCACCCAACTCGTATCCGGATGGGATGTACAGACCGTCCGCGACATCGTCGGCGAGACGCTGCATTCCATCGTCGACCCGCTCGTGTACGCCGAGGCGGTCGACCTGATCGCGCTCCATCACGCCGCCGGGCGCGACGTGGTGATCGTGTCGGCTTCGGGTCGCGAGGTCGTCGAGCCGATCGGCGAACTGCTCGGCGCCGACCGGGTGATCGCGACGAGGCTGGTTGAAGAAGGCGGACTTTACACCGGCGAGATCGAGTTCTACGCCTACGCGGAGGGCAAAGCCGATGCGATGCGCGAGCTCGCCGAAGAACGCGGCTACGACCTCACAGCCTCGTATGCGTACTCCGACTCAGAGACCGATATCCCGATGCTCGAGGCAGTCGGGCACGCCCACGCCGTCAACCCCGATAAGGTCCTACGTCGCGCGGCCGAGGCCAACGACTGGCCGATTCTCGAGTTCGCTCGCCCCGTTGCACTGCGGCCGAAGATGCCGTTGCGTTCGACGCCGTCGCGGATAGCGGCCGGTGCGTTCTTGGCCGGTGCGGTCACCGCGGGCGTGGCCGTCCACCAGATGCGTAAGCGGTTCCGTGCCTTGTGAAGTGAACCGCAAGAGGTGACCCGCCGGTAGGTCTTCAGAAAGACCGGAAAGCGGCGTACAAATGATGCAAGAAGTAAACAGAGACCGAGCGGTACCCACGCGGCGATCCACCCTCGCTAAAGGGCAATCGTCCCGGGAGACTCCCGTGGCGATGTTCGATAACTGCACGCCTGGTAACCGCTTCCGGTGATCTGGAGGTCAGCGCCACCCCACGCGGTGGCGCTGATCTTATGTGCGCTCCAGTGGTGTCGCCTCTGCGCCGCGGGCGAATGCGTCGGCCGCGTACAACAACCACTGCTGAGCGCCCGCCTCACTACCGTCTGCATAGGCCGCGAGTGCGCGGGCGTACGCGTTCGGCGCTTGCGCGTGACCCGACTCGGGCACGGTCACCGATGCCGGGTCGACGCCCTTCGCGACCATCACGATGCGCTCTGCGGCGCGCGCGACGATCGCGTTGTCGGAGGTGAACGCCTGAGCGGCAGCGACCTCGGCGTGGACCACGGCCGCGACGACGAGACCTGGCGCGTCGGTCGGGCGTACGACCTGCTGGGCGAGCGCATGCAGCCGTCGTGCTCCGTCCGGGCTCGCCGGGCGTCCGAGGTCGGCGGCGGCGACGCGTCCCGCGCCAACGAGTGCGTGCAGCCGCGCCAAGGCCTGCAGCGGCGCACGCTCCCAGACGGGTACGAGGCCGAGCAGCTCGGTCGACATGCGCACCGCCGCGAGTGCAAGAGCGTCTCCCTCACCGCCGCGCAAGGCATCGACGTCGTACGTACTCCCCTCCAATGCGGCGGTCGCCGAAGCGCCGCGTAGGAGCGACTCGGCGGTGGTGTCGGGGCTGCTGCGTCGCAGGCCTCGGTCGCGGAGCAGCGAGTCGATGCCGTCACGGGTGGCGGCGAATGCGGAGGGGACTCCCTCGAGTCGGCTCGCGGTGGCGATGTCGTCGAATTGCACGGCGGCAGCATAGTGTCGGGTGGGTACGCTGCGAAGTGATGGACGACTCTTTGCGCCTGACCCGCGGCAGTTCCTTCTCCGAGGTCGCCGATGACTATGCGCGTGCGCGTCCCGGCTACCCTGCTCGCGCGACCGGCTGGCTGTTGCCGTCCGCACCCTCTGACGTACTGGAGCTCGGCGCCGGTACCGGCAAGCTGACCGAGTCCGTTGTCGCGCGCGGCCATGCGGTCGTCGCAACCGATCCGTCGGGTCCGATGCTTCGGGAGTTACGCGGCTCGCTCGACATTCCGGCCGTGGAGGCGGGCGCCGAGTCGCTGCCGTTCGGGCCCGAATCGTTCGACTGCGTGCTCGTCGGCCAGGCGTTCCACTGGTTCGACACCGAGCGGGCCCTTCCGGAGATCGCACGCGTACTCCGCGACGGCGGCACACTGGCGTTGATCTGGAACATGCGCGACGAGTCGATACCGTGGGTGCGCGAGCTGACCGAGGTCATCGGCAGCGAGGGTTCCGACTACGCCTGGTTGTACGACGGAGCGCTTCCGGACTCGCCGCTGTTCGGGCCGCTCGAGCGCGAGGACTTCGGCATGTGGCAGGTCCTCGACCTCGACTCCCTACTGGCGCTCGTACGCTCCCGTTCGTACGTCGCCACATTGCCCGACGCGCAGCGGTCTGCGCTGCTCGAGCGCGTGCGTGAGCTCTACGCCGACCACGCGCGCGGTGCCGACGGGTTGCGACTGCGTTATGTGACGTCGTGCTTTCGGACCCGCGTGAACCGCGCCGCGTTGCCGCCCGAACCGCCGGGTGACACCGACGTCGTCTTCCGCTTCCGCTGATCGGCGCGACTGCGGTCGGCAGACCTGACAGACTCCCGGCGTGGACAACGTCATCGTGATCGCCTCGGCGATCGCCGCCCTGGTGGCGGCGGCGTTCGCCGTCCGTTGGGTGGTGCGCCTGCGGCGGCCGCTCGGGTCGCTGACCGAACGCGTCACGTACGAGACGCTACACACTGCTTCGCTCGCATCGCCGACGCTGCGCACCGGTCTCGACCGCGCAAGCGCCGAACGCTCCCTTCGCCACCTGCGTACCCTGCTCGGCGCTCCCGCCGTCGCACTGACCGACAACGAACAGGTGCTCGCGTGGGAGGGCGCGGCGCCGGAGCTGGCCGATCGCGCGGCTGAGCTCGCCCGACGGACCGTCGCATCCGGGTCAACCGAGGTGTTCGGTCCGACCGACGTTCTCACCCCCGGACACGACTCGTTGCTCGGCCATGCGATCGCCGCGCCTCTCATCGTCGACGAGGTCGTCATCGGGTCGGTGCTCGTCGTCACCGATGCACCGTCCGCGGGTCTCGTACGGGCGACCACCGAGGTGGCCAGGTGGGTGTCGAGCCAACTGGAGCTCGCCGAGCTCGACAAGTCACGCACCGCCCTGATGGAGGCGGAGCTACGGGCGTTGCGCGCACAGATCTCACCGCACTTCGTCTACAACTCGCTCGGGGCGATCGCGTCCTTCGTACGCACCGATCCCGAGCGCGCGCGCGAGCTGTTGATGGAGTTCGCCGACTTCACCCGCTACTCGTTCCGCCGGCATGGCGACTACACGACCCTCGCGGAGGAACTGCGCTCGATCGAGCGCTATCTGGTGCTGGAGAAGGCGCGTTTCGGTGATCGGCTGCGGGTGACGGTACGAGTCGCGCCGGAGGTGCTGAGCGTGACGCTGCCGTTCTTGTCGATCCAGCCACTCGTCGAGAACGCGATCAGGCACGGTCTGGAGAAGAAGGCGGGCGACGGCACGATCGTCGTACTCGCCGAGGACACCGGCAACGAATGCGTGGTGACGATCGAGGACGACGGGGTCGGCGAGGAGCCCGATCGCGTACGCCAGGCGCTAGCGGGGAGCGCCGGCAGCGACTCGGTCGGACTCGGCAACGTCGACCAGCGACTGCGCGCGGTCTACGGCGACGAGTACGGCATCGTGATCGAGACCGCACCGGGTGCGGGTACGAAAGTCACCGTGCGACTACCGAAGTACGCGCCCGGCGTCGAGCGTTGAGGCATTTCGCCCACAGCGAAAGTCCCGTGTGATCCCTGGTGGCGACGCGTTCGGGTCCATAGCCTGAGGATGTGACGATCCCACTGCGGCCACTGTCTCCCGTCGACGACCGATCGGAGCCGCTCCTGCGTGAGCTGCTCGGCGAAGTGCTCCGGCGGAAGAGATCGCAGCGCGGACGCACGCTGCGTGATGTCGCCGACGCCGCGAGGGTCTCGCTCGCGTACGTGTCGGAGGTCGAGCGCGGCCAGAAGGAAGCCTCATCGGAGATCCTCGGGGCGGTCTGCCAGGCGCTCGACATCACGATGCTCGAGCTGATCGGCGATGCTCACCGCGAGCTCGAGGTACGACGCACTGCCTCTGCGCCGGCATCCGGCGGCGCCGCCCTCGCACTCGCTGCCTGACGCACTCGATCCAGCCGCGGTTTACCCCCGAGCAGTGCTCGTACGCACGGCGCGAAATACCACGGGCCCATGGGAATCCACGCCGCTCAGTACCAAACTTGCTGGGTAGTGGCGCGAAATACCGTGGGCCCGTGGTATTTCGCGGACCTCGTACGCGCTAGAGGCCGACCGGGCGGCGCTGTGACAGCAGCCGTACGTCGGTGGCGCTGGCGACGACTTGGTCGACGATGCCGTAGTCGCGTGCCTCATCGGCGGTGAACCAGTGGTCGCGGTCGCCGTCGCGTTCGATCTGCTCGACGTTCTGGCCGGTGTGTTCGGCGATGAGGCGCTGCAGCAGCTTCTTGGTGTACAGCAGGTTGGTCGCCTGGATCTTGATGTCCGACGTACTCCCACCGATGCCGCCGAGCGCTTGGTGCATGACGATCCGCGTATGCGGCAGGCTGAACCGCTTGCCGGGTGTACCCGCGCACAGCAGGAACTGCCCCATGCTCGCAGCGAACCCCATCGCCAGCGTCGACACGTCGTTCGGGATGAACTGCATCGTGTCGTAGATCGACATGCCGGCGGTGACTGAGCCGCCGGGACTGTTGATGTACAGCGAGATGTCGCGGTCGGGGTCCTCCGCCGACAGGAGCAGCAGCTGTCCGCTGATCCGGTTGGCGATGTCGTCGTTCACCTCGCCGCCGAGTACGACGATGCGCTCGTGTTGCAGCCGGGTGATCAGTTGCTCGTCGAATGCCGATTCGGCCATGAGGTCCTCCCCGTTCGTGGTGCGGTGATGCCCACGCTGACACTCATCGGCCCGCCTGCGTTAGGGATTCGGCTGTGAGCGGATTCGCTGCCGGCGTACGAACAGCTGCGCCGCGGGAAACGGGTTTCATCAGGTGTTGAATTGCGTGGCGAAGCGTGTTTGAATGAGATTCAACGCTTGATGAATTAGGAGTCGTCATGACACCGCACACTCCACGCCCGCAGGAGGCACGGACGCACCATCGTCTGCTTCTGCCCGCCGTCTTCCTTTCCCTCGCGACGGTCATCTCGGCGGTGACCTCGCTCAACGTCGCGCTTCCCGATCTCGCTGCCGACACCGGAGCCACCCAGACGCAGGTCTCATGGGTCGTCGACGCGTACGCACTCGTGTTCGCAGCACTGCTGTTGATCGCCGGAGCGCTCGGCGACAGGTACGGGCGGCGCCGGGCGCTTCTCGCCGGTCTCGCCGTCTTCGGTGCGGGTTCGCTCGCTGCGATGTTCGCCTCCGACGTCGAGGCGGTCATCGGGCTTCGAGTCGTACTCGGCGTCGGCGCCGCCCTGGTGATGCCCGCAACGCTGTCGATCATCACGACCGTGCTGGATCAGCACAAGCGCCAACAGGCCGTGGCGATCTGGGCAGGTGTCGCCGGCGCGAGCGCTGTGCTCGGCCTGTTGGCTGCCGGCACGCTGCTCGAATGGCTGCCCTGGGAGTCCGTCTTCGGCCTCAACGTCGGGCTCGCCGTGATCGCGTCGGCGATCGTGCTTCGAGCGGTGCCGGAGTCGTCGGAGCGTCCGGAAGGCCGGCTCGACGTCGTTGGCGGGTTGCTGTTCGCCGTCTCAGTCGGAGCGATCGTCTACTCGATCATCGAGGCCCCGCACGCCGGCTGGTCCTCGGCCGAGACCGTCTCCGGGCTGGCGATCGGCATTGTGCTGCTCGCCGTCACGGTCGCCTGGGAGCTCCACCACCCGCGGCCGCTGCTCGACCCACGACTGTTCAGGCACCGTACGTTCGCGGCGAGCTCATTGACGATCACGATGCAGTTCACCGCATTCTTCGGGTTCATGTTCCTGCTGATGCAGTACCTCCAGTTCGTCGGCGACCTGAGCCCGCTCGCGGCGGCGGCCAGCATGCTGCCCTTCGCGGTGGGCATGATGGGCTCGTCGCGCGGATCGGTGAAGGTGGTCGCACACCTCGGCCGCGCCCGCACTGTCCTCGTCGGGCTGACCGTCCTCACCGTCGCGCTGCTTGCGCTGAGCCGGCTCGACAGCGATGTGAACTACTGGCTGCTGTTCACGACGCTTCCGTTCCTCGGTATCGGGATGGGCCTCTCGATGACCCCGTCGACGAGCATGCTGACCGAGGCGCTGCCGCGGGCGCAGCAGGGCGTCGCATCGGCGGTCAACGACCTGTCTCGTGAGCTCGGCGGCGCACTCGGTATCGCCGTCATGGGAAGCATCCTGACCGACACGCTCAACGACCGGCTCGGTGTCGGCGGCGGCATCGGCGGAGCCGCCGAGATGCCGAAGCAGATGATCCCGGTCGCGATGGACGCGTTCGCCGATGGCTTCTCCAACGCGCTGCTCTTCGCGGCCTTCGTGATCGCCGGAACCCTCGCGCTGGTCGTCGTCCTCACTCGCGGCGGGCGTACGCGGCACGAGGGAAGCGACCCCAGTGACGTACCCGCGAAGGTCCATTGAGGACGCGCCGCCAAGACGGGGGGGCCGCCCCGGTCCGGCATATCGCTGGGACCGGGGCGGCGTCGCACGTCAGGCGTCGCAGTCAGTCGAGCGGCACGACCCAGACGTCCGCGATCGACGGGTCGTAGTCGCCTTCCGTGTCGAGGAACCGAATACGGACGGTGCCGTCCGACGACGCGTCCGGCTCATCGACCACGAACTGGTACGCGATGGTCCCCTCTCCGGACTCGGTTCGGGCGAGGTCTTGGGCGTACACGACCTTGCCGTCTGCTTCGACGTCGTACGTCTTGCGCTTCGCGCCGTCGAAGGTCTCGATGGCCCGGATCGCGTACGGCTTGTCCCTCGGCACCTCGACGTCGAACTCGAACCAGCCGCCCGGGTAGGACGAATGGGTGTAGCGCCGCGACAGACCGGCCTCCTGGCTCGTGCCGGAATGCTCCGAGGCCTCGAGGGCATGCGCGGCCTCGGAAGCATCGTCTCCGAGGTCCACATGGTCGTTCGCATCCTCCGGTGGTGTGGCGAGCGAGACGGCGATGGTGCCTGCCGTGCGCTCGCTCGGTGCGTCGCCGATGACCGCCTCCACCTGCGCCGAGCCCGCTGCGATGGTGAGCGGAACGCTCGCCTGCACGTCGACGGAGGTCTTCTCGCCGGGCGCAACCTCGTAGGAGACCGCCTCGGGGGAGTCCCACCCGTCGGGCAGGACCACATTGACCTCACCGGACTGCGTTTCGCTGGTCCGGTTCGCCAGCACCGCAGTCACCGTCGCCGTCTCACCCGGCGCAACCGAGTCTGGTTTGGTCGTGACCGAGTCGACCACGACGCCGGGCGCGATCATCATCCCGGCCGAGACGGGTAGTTTCGCCGTTCCGCCCGTGTGTCGGTACGAGATGGAGCCGGTGAGGTCGGCGACGGACGCCTCCGCGTCGTCGGGGACGCTCATCTCGTACGCATGCGCGACGTCTCCGCGGGCACCGACCGTGGACTTGTGCTGACCGACCGGCCGGGCGCTCCAGCCGTCGGGTGCCTCGAGCTGCGACTCGACGCCGGTCAGCGGGCGTTTGCCGGCATTGTGCAGACCGACCTCGACTCGCACCGTGGCGCCGGGGAGGATCTCCTCGGCCGGAACCTCGAGCGATGCGACGGCGCCGACCAGCCGTGACGATGCCTTCGACAGGACTGATTCGATCTCGGCCAACGACGCACGTAGCGCCTTCGCCGCGTCGGCGTCGATCTGGCCGAGTCGCGCGTACGTATCGGTCCAGCGGTCGAGATCGGCAACGCTCGCGAGCGCACGATGAACTGCCGCAGCGGTGAGCTGGTCGTCGGAGTCGGCGAGTCGGAGGCGTTGCGCTGCCGCGATCTCTGTCGTCATGACCTTCGTACGCAGTTGCAGGCGCTTCTTGGCGACCTTGCCGAGGGGCCCGCGTACGTCCAGCGCGTCGACTGCGTCCGCAAACGATGCCGCCTTGTTCGCTGCGGCACCCAGGTCACCGAGCACCGGGTCGACTGCGAACGCGTACGTACCCGACCCGACCTCGAGCACGACGTCGTCGCCGTCGACGCGTACGAACTCGACGCCGTCCACCTCGGCGATCGGCCTGCCGTCTTCGGTCACTGCCCATCGGTTGGCGGCCGGCAGCCGTACCTCGGCCGCGGTGTTGGCCGGGATCGTCGTGTCGAGCGTCATCGGGCCGTCCGCCGTGCTCCACGCACTTCGTACGGTGCCGTAGCGCGTCTCGTGCTCGAAGTCGGCATGATCGATGCCGTCGCCGGGCTCGGGTGCGATCAGCACCTTCTTGTATCCGGGCTCAGCGGCCGAGACCCCGGCCATCGTGCGATACATCCACTCGCCCACCGCGCCGTACGCGTAGTGGTTGAACGAGTTCATGCCCACGTCGTTGAAGCTGCCGTCGGGGTTGATCGAGTTCCACCGCTCCCACACCGTGGTCGCACCCCAACCGATCTCATAGCCCCATGAGGGGTAGTCGTCGCGCAGCAGCAACCGGTACGCGATGTCGGTGCGTCCGGCCTCGGTCAGCGCCGGCAACAGGCCGTCGACGCCGAGGAACCCGGTCGACAGGTGGAAGTCGCGCCGTTCGAGAGTCTCGACAAACTGATCGATCAGGGCCTTGCGCCGGTTCTTCGGTGCCAGGTCGTTCGTCAACGTCAGCACGTACGACGTCTGGCTTTCGCCCTGCACGGTGCCGTCCGCGCCGATGAACGCGTTCTGGTACGCAGACCGGATCGCCTTGTAGCGCTGCTGCAGCTCCGCGGCGTCTGCGTCCTTGCCGATCGCCTTCGCCATCTGGGCAAGCTCACGCGTGCTCTTCGCGACGAAGGCCGTGTCGACGACTCCGGCCGGAGTCGGGTCGTCCAGGTTGAGCCAGTCGAGGTAGCCGCCGGTCGTTCTGATGTGGTCGGTCGAGTCTGCTTCGAGGTAGTCGACGTACTTGCGCATCATCGCGTAGTTCTCGCGAATCACCGCGGTGTCTCCGTACGCCTGCCACAGGGTCCACGGAACGTGTACGCCCGCGTCCATCCAGCCCGCCGGGCCGTAGCCGCCGTCGAAGCGCTTTGGCACGATCGGCGCGACACCCGGCAGTGCACCGTCATCGCGTTGCGTATCACGCAGATCCTGCAGCCACTTGGTGAGGAACGTACGAGAGTCCATGTTGTAGGCGGCGGTACGCGCGAACACGTTGATGTCGCCGGTCCAGCCCATCCGCTCGTCGCGTGCGGGGGTATCCGTCGGGATCGACAGGAAGTTGCCGCGCATGCCCCAGACGATGTTGCTCTGCAGTTGGTTGACGAGATCGGAGTTCGTCTCGAGGCTGCTGGTCAGCTCGCCGTCGGTGCCGACGACGACTCCGACCACGTCCGCCGCATCGGGTGCTTCGTCCACGCCGGTGATCTCGACGTACCGGAAGCCGTGGAACGTGAATGACGGCTCGAACGTCTCCGGTTCGTCGGAGGAGAACGTGTAGTAGTCCGTCGCCTTCGCAGTACGCAGGTTGGCGGTGTACAGCGTGCCGTCCGGGTTCAGCACCTCTCCGTGGCGGATCCGGACCGTCTGCCCGGGTTCGCCCTGCAGCGTGAGACGTACATGGCCGACCATGTTCTGGCCGAGGTCATAGAGGTACGCGCCATCGGTCGGCGAGTCGATCTGCTCGGTGTCGGTGAGCTCCTGCGTCACTCGTACGGGGTCGTCGGTCTGCGGCTCGAGCACCTCCTTCGGTTCGTCGCGTACGGTGACATCGCTCCACCCGTCGCCCTCGTAGCCGGGCTCGTCCCAGCCGGCGACGTCGGCTGCGACCCGGGCGTCGTACGACTCGCCGTCGAGCGGGTCGGACTCCGTGGTCGGACCGGGCCTCGTCTGCCAGCTGCCGTCCGTGCCGACAACGGCCTGAGTGCCGTCGTCGAAGTCGACCACCAGTTCGGCGATCACCGAGTTGTCCTTGCCGTAGACGTCGGTACCGAACATCGCCACTTTGCCGGTGTACCAGCCGCTCGCCACCTCGGCGCCGAGAACGTTGTCGCCGGTGCGTACCTGGTCGGTCACGTCGTAGGTCTGGTAGTCGATGCGCTTGTCGTACGCGGTCCAGCCCGGTGCGAGCTCGTTGTCGCCGACTCGCTCGCCGTTCAAGCGGAGCTCGTAGACACCCCGTGCCGATGCGTAGATCCGGGCACGTGCCACCTCCTTGTCATCAAGGGAGAAGTCCTTGCGCAGCAACGGGACCGATGCATCGCGCCGCAGCCACGCCTCGGCTCCGGAGCTGTCGACTCGCAGGCCGTCGTCGGTGACGGTGCCCGCGGCGAACGTGCGGTCGCCGGCGGGAAAGTCGGTCTCGACAAGCACTTCGTCATCGGCCGACGTGACCCGTACGTCATGGACGAGACCGGACTCCTCCCCGTTCGTACGAAAGCCGAAGATGCCCGGGCCAGCGAAGGTGCCATCGGTCCGCTCGTCGAAGACCTCGCCGTCGACCCGGGTCGTGATGGTCTTGCCCTCAACGCTGATCGAGTAGTCGTGCTCGGCAGCGAAGTCGAACCCGTCGGGGAACGGAGCTGCCTTCAGCACGGTGTAGTTGCCGTTCTTCTTCACATGCGGACGCAGGGCGTGATCGGACTCGCTCACCTGCCACATGTACGCGTTCTCCGTGTCCTGGCCGCGTACGTACACACCGAGTGCGCCCTTGATGTCCGATGCGGTGAAGTCGATCGAGTAGTCGGTCCATTCGGCGCCGAGCTGCTCGGACTTCGCGCCGACCCACTCGGCTTGCCACGGATCGTCGCCGAGCGACGTGGCGAACCGTGCCGGCTCACTCCAGTCCGATGCGACATCGCGGTCGTCCCACACGCGCACGGACCACACGTAGTCTGTGCGCGGCTTCAGCGCCGGACCGTCGTACGCAACGTCGAGCGATCGACCGGAGGTCACCTTGCCGCTGTCCCAGACGTCGGCGTCGGCGAGGGAGTCGGTCGAGGACGCAACCCTGACCTGGTAGGCCTGCTGGGTAACGCTGCGCCGGTCTTCGGAAAGTTGCCAGCTGAACGATGGATCTGCGACCGGGATGCCGAGTGGGTCGTCCAGGCCATTGGTGGTGAGACCGTCGACGCTGGGCTGATCGGTCGCCGGCGCGGCGGAAGCGGCAGGCGCGGCGGTCGTCGCCGGAGTCTGTGCCGGCGCCTGGCCGACGCCGAGAGTCAGCGCCAGCACGGCGCTCAGTACGGGCGCCGCCACCCGCATCACTGGTTTCCATCGGTACGTGCTCACGGGCCACTCCCTGCGTTGGTCCTGAAACGATTCAGCAACGTGAGAACACATAGTGACTCAGGTCACGCGTCGATCGCAAGGGTGCATCGTGATCGTCAGACTGTGCATCGGCGTTGATGGAGCGAGTTCTCGGCGTTCGCTCTGACGGGAGGTGGCCGGATCCGGCCACCTGTCCGGTGGGCGCTCGTACGTCGCGACAGTCGACGGGACGCCGCAACGTTTCACCGCGCCATGGCGCGTACGAGGGGTAGGCAAAACCCCACCTACAGAAGGGTTGCAGAGCCACTGACCCGACCGCCGATCGCCGGAAGGCTGATACCTGGGCGAACAAGCGCCCACCAGAGTGAGAAGGGGAAGTGCGATGGCACGCACCGCCGTGACCGTACGGGCAGCCCGCTGGAGTGCAAAGCATCCGTGGCGAGCGATCCTGATGTGGATCGTCTTCGTCGTCGCGGCTGTCGGCATCAGCACGGTGGTCCCGCAGCAGCAGGCGACGGACGCCGACCACCGGACTGGTGAGTCGGGCACTGCCGCCGAAATCATCGAGGACGCCGGGCTGGAGGAGCCGCCGTCCGAAAGCATTCTCGTCACCTCCGACGCCGATGAGCTCGATCAGGGAGCCGCACGCGGAGCGGTCAAAGACCTTCGTACCGGTATCGCCGACGTTTCCGGCGTCGAGAGCGTCGGCAAGGCCATCCCGGCGGAGGACGGCAGCGCGTTGCTCGTGCCAGTCACGATGGCCGGCGACGCCGAAGATGCCGGCGACCACGTCGACGGGGTCCTCGACGTCACCGACGACGTCGCGGCGGCGCATCCGGATCTCGAGATCAGCCAGGCCGGTGAGGCATCGGTCGATCAGGCGATCATGGATCGGGTCGGCGAAGACCTCGGGTCCGCCGAGAAGATCAGCTTGCCGATCACCTTCGTGATCATGCTGGTCGCGTTCGGGGCGTTGATCGCCGCGGGAATCCCCGTGCTGCTTGCGATCACCTCGGTCATCGCAACTCTGGGCCTGTACGCGCCACTGTCGTACCTCGCACCCGATGACGGAACCGTTGCGAACGTCGTGCTGCTGATCGGTATGGCCGTCGGAGTCGACTACTCGTTGTTCTACCTCAAGCGAGAGCGCGAAGAGCGCGCCAAGGGTCGAAGCACCCTCGACGCGGTCGAGATCGCGGCCCGCACCTCCGGGCACGCCGTCGTTGTCTCCGGTTTTGCAGTCATGGTTGCGATGTCGGGTCTGTTCATCGCGGCCGACGTCACGTTCGCTTCGTTGGCGGCCGGTTCGATGCTGGTCGTCGGGGTAGCGGTCGTCGGATCGCTCACGGTGCTGCCGGCGCTGCTCGTCAAGATGGGGCATTGGGTCGACCGGCCACGGGTGCCGTTCCTGTGGCGGCTCAATCGTCGGATCGGCAAGGGCGGCATCGCCAGTCGCATCCTCGGCCCCGTCGTACGCCACCCGAAGCGCTCGGCGATCGGCTCGATCCTCATCCTGGCCGTTGCCGCGACTCCGGTGCTCGGCATGAAGCTCGAGCAGGGAACGCTCCAGACGCTGCCCAAGGACCTCGACGCCGTGCAGTCGATGGCGCAGATCCAGGAGAAGTTCCCGCAGGACGCAGACACAGTTCAGATCGCAGTGTCTACCGACAAAGGCACGATTGACGCCGCGACGAGCGAACTGCGCGCCATCGAGCGTGAGGCGCTCGACGGCGACGACTTCGCTCGCACCGGCTCGGATCAGCTGAAGGTCGCCCACGACGGCTCGGGTGCCGTACTCACCCTGCCGACGACGCATCCGGAGGGCTCAGAGGCCAACGAGACAGCGATGCTGAAGCTTCGCGACAAGGTTGACTCCAAGCCCGGCGGCGAGCTCGAAGGCACTGAGTGGGCAGTCGGCGGAGGTGTCGGACGGGTGTACGACGCTTCGCACCATCTCTCGGATCGCCTGCCGCTGGTCGTCGGGTTCGTGCTCGCGCTGACGCTCGTGATGATGCTGGTGATGTTCCGCAGCGTCGTGCTCGCGCTCATGACCACGCTGCTCAACCTGCTGTCGGTCGGTGCGTCGTTCGGGGTCATGGTGCTGGTCTTCCAGAACACCTGGGCGGAGTCGATGCTCGACTTCAACTCGACCGGATCGATCATCGACTGGACCCCGTTGTTCTGCTTCGTGGTCCTGGTCGGGCTCTCGATGGACTACCACGTGTTCGTCCTGACCCGAGTGCGAGAGGGACTCCGTAACGGCTTGTCGCACCGGGCAGCAGTGGAACGAGGCGTACGTGACACCGCGTCGGTCGTGACGAGCGCCGCGCTGGTGATGGTGTCGGTCTTCGCGGTCTTCGCAACGCTCTCGATGATCGAGATGAAGATCATGGGTGTCGTACTCGCCACCGCGATTCTGATCGACGCGACGATCGTACGACTGGTGCTGCTGCCGTCGCTGCTGCTGGCTTGCGAGCCGCTACTGCGTCGCTTCGACCGTCGCGAAGCCAGCCACGGGGAGCCGGAGGCGGTGACGGAGGAGCGGGTGCCGCAACTGGTGTAAGCGCCCCGATCCCCGGGGGGATGGTTCGGCGGGTTCTGGCAGGTGCCAACGGCATCGGCCGGGACCCGCCGAACTGTTTGCGTTCGTACTTCTTCGGGTCGACCACTCGCCGCTTCGCTTCTCGTCGCTGTCGGCATTCCCTGCTACCTCGGTGCGACTACCCGCGTGCCCGATTCCGCTTCGCGGTCGGCTTTCCCTCGCCTTCTGGCTCGGTGAAAGACGCGGCGACGCGGGAGCCGTTGCTACGTGGCTCGGTTGCTTGCCGGCTTTCCCGATTCGGCTGGCGTTTGCGGGGTCGCTCGATGGTGCTTTACCAAGTGAACATGGTGAAACTCCACTCTGCACGGCAGGGACACCATGCAAAGTGACAGGTTGCCTCGCCCGTTGGTACGCCCGTGGCTACCGGTACGGGAGTGACGTCGAAACCGAACATTACCCCGATCCCATATCAAGGTGGCGTGGAAAGTCGCCAAGCAACCGATCCGAAGTGGAGCCTCCGCGCGTCGCCGCGTCTTTCCCAACCGAACGAAGCAGAAGGCCGACAGCGACGAGGATCGGGCAGACGGGTTGTCGTACGGAAGGAGGCACGAAAAGCCAACAGACTCCGGCCTCACCCGAGATCTACCTGCCGAGGCACGAAACCGCAGCGCTCCCTGGTGTCGACGGCTGCGATCGCATTGGGGTCGACGCCTTGTAGTCGTTCCGACAGCCGGTTGCGTGCTCCGTTGATACTGCCGCGGTCGGCCGGGTCGACGTCGTCGTTCGCGAGATCGTCCCAGCTGAGGTCGCGTTCCTCGATGACCGTACGAAAGTCCTGCAAGGGGTCGTCGAGGGGAGCCCACCGTTGCTCGACGTCGTCCGGTGCCGCCGAGCGGATCCGGTGGATCGCATCGGTGACCTCCTCGTAGTCGTCGATGGCGAGGCCGTCGGTGGACGCTGCGGCGATTCGGTCCCAGTCTGTTTGCAGGACTGTGCAGTAGTCGGCTGCCGGCTGCGCGCTGCCGCCACCGCCCGCGTCGGAGCCGGAGTCACCCCACGGATCGAGCAGGTACGCGCCGAACGCCAAGGCCGCGACGACCACCGCGATCACAATGGCGGCGGGAATGCGTTTGCGAGAGCTGCCCTTCAGCACCGGCGTACGAGTCGACGGTGACACCCGGATCGTTGTGTCGGTGGCGGCAGGTTGCCGCGTGTCCGAAGCATCGTCGCCCGCGGCGCCCTCGAGCGCGGTTGCGAAGGCCAGCGGGTCGGGCCAGCGGTCCTCGGGGTCGAGAGCAACCGCACGGAGGACGACGTCGTCGATGCTCTCGGGAGCGTCGGCAACGGCACTCGGCGGCCGGGGCAGGTCGGCGTCGCGCCGCCCGTACAGCGTGCCCTCACGGATGACCTCACCGGTGAGCAGGTGGTACGCGACGGCCCCGAGCGCATGCACGTCGGCACGACCGTCCACGGGTGAGCCGGGCTCCGACTGCTCCGGCGCCATGTACGCAGGCGTGCCGACGATCTGGGTCATCCCGGAGGCGTACATCATCGCCTTGGCGACGCCGAGGTCCGCTACGAGCAGGCGCCTTCCCCGTGCCCGGTCGGACCGCAGTAGCAGGTTCGGCGGTTTGATGTCGCGATGGATCACGCCCGTCGCATGCAGGTCGGTGATGCCCTGCGCGGCCTGGGTGATCAGGTCGACCGTCGTCGCGATCGGCGGTATGCCTTCGCGGATCACGTCTGTGACCGTGCCCTGGTCGGCGAAGCTCATGACGAAGTACGGCGTACGGTCGTCCAGCTCCCCGATGTCGTACACCTGAACGACGTGTGCGGAGTCGGTCGCCCGTAGGAGTTGGGCTTCGTTCAAGAAGCGCTCGCGGATGTCGGCGCGCTGGGCCCAGTTGTCGGCAAGTGCCTTGACTGCGACATGAGACTTGAGCTCGGTGTCGTGATAGAGCCACACCGACGCGAAGCCGCCGACGCCGATGCGACGCACGCGGCGTAGGCGACCTATCGTCTCCGGGGCTGACACGGTGTGCATTCTGCCTCAGCAGACCGCGCTCGCCGGGTAGGGCCAACGAGACGGCCACGGGCCCGGCCGCGCCGGATTCGTGACACAGTGGCTGTTCGGGAGGTCAACGGGGTGAGTGAGTACGCGCGCAGAGTAGTCGCCGTGGCGGCGGCGATGCTGTGTGCGGCCACGTTGCCCGTCGTGACGACCGCCGATGCCGCGATGGAGCCCGAAACCTGCAAGGGCAGGCCGGTCACCATCTCGGGTACGGACGACGACGACACCCTGGACGGTACGTCCGGCGACGACGTCATCCGCGCGTACGCCGGCGACGATGTGGTGCACGGACGCGGTGGCGATGACGTCATCTGCGGTGACTCGGGCGCAGACGAGTTGTACGGCGACGAGGGCGACGACGCACTGCACGGCGGCCCGTACCGGCTCTACTCCGATGACGGTGCGTACGCCGCGGAGGGCGACGTACTCGCAGGCGGTGCCGGCGACGACCGGATCTTCGGTGGCGGTCGACCCTCCAACGAGGCCGTTCGGGTGTCGCCCGCACGCCATACGCCGGATCGCGTCGAGTTCCCGGAGGCGAAATCCGGCATCACCATCACCGCCGACGGAGTGGTGACCGGACGCGGAATCGGACGCGACCAGATTTTCGAGATGCAGCACGTCGTCGGAACGCGATGGGCGGACGACATCACCGTGCACGGCGATGTCATCGTCTCCGGCGGCAGCGGCCCAGATCGCATCACGGTCCTCCCCGGCGCCGAGGACCAGACGTTGTATCCCACGCTGTACGGCGATGGCGGTGACGATCGCCTCGATGTCTCGCGAGCCGATGCGGACGGCTACTGGCTCTACGGCGGCGATGGTGACGACACGCTGCTCGGCTCGAAGTACGCGGACCACATCGGAGACAACGAAGGCGGCGGCCAAGTCGATGCCGGCGGCGGTGATGACCAGATCGATACGACCTCGCTGATGACGGTCCTCGCCGGTGGTGGCGACGACTCGCTGCAGATCGCGCTCGAGTCGGGCACACGCGAACCCATCGACGGGGGACCCGGCGAAGACCACGCCGAGCTGCAGAACGCCACTTCGGCTCCGCTGTCGATCAATGTGCCCGATCGGGTGCTCCGCGCCGACGGGGAGTCGTCGGACCTGACCGGCGTCGAGAGCTTCGGAGCTTCCGCCCGCGAGGCAGACGTACGTTTCGTCGGTGGTCCAGGTGACGAGCGACTCGGGGTGGTCGCCTGGCACGGCAACACCGTGCGTGCGCGGATGGGCGCCGGCGACGACGAGTTCGTCGCGTACGCAGCCATCGACCCCGACGACTACGGAGCAGTGATGGCCTGGGGCGGGCCCGGCGATGACGTGTTCGACGGAGCCGAGAGCGACGACAGCCTGTTCGGCGAGGGCGGCGACGACGTGATGTACGGGGACTCGGGTGATGACGTCATTCGCGGCGGGCCGGGCGACGACCGAGCGTTCGGGAGCCGCGGTGACGGCGACTCCTGCACGGGCGAGGTCGAAAGCGATTGCGAGGAGTGACTCGGCACTGACCCTGCGCTGACGTAGGCTCTACCAATGAGTAATGGGGGAGCAGGGGGTCGGCGATGGCACCTACGGATCTGAGCGAGGGTCCGCCGTTTCCGACTGTGCCCGGTGACGTCTCCGGCGCGGGGCTGAGCGTGCTTCGCTCCGGCGGCATGGTGACCGGCGTCGGCACGTCGCTTCGTACGGCCCATGAGCCGGCGTGGCAGAACGTCGACGGCGTCATCGAAGAGCCCATGGTGGATGTGCTGAAGCTACCGTTCGACGACCTCGACCTGACGTCGAAGACGGCGCGGGTGGCCGCCGGTGCGCTCGGGTTGTACGACGGTGCACGAGTGGCCTACAACGGCACGATCAACGAGCTGAACTCCGAGTGGAAGTCGTACTCTGACCGCGCGTACCTACCCGGCGGCGCTACGAAGGCGCAAGCGGAGGCGTTTCAGGCGGCGATCGATGAGAAGAAGAGCGATCTGCGCCGGCGACAGTCCACTGCCGAGGGCACCTTCGACGACGCCGCGACGGATGCGATCGGACTGCTCGACCTCGGGCCGGCCGCTCTGGACAATCCCCGGCTGAAGTCGATGGTCGATCGTGGGCTCAAGACGTACTTCGTGCCGAAGGCAGGTATGACCTCGGCCGAGCTGAAGGCACTGCTCGATGATGCGCGGGCGTCGGGGCTCGATCCGAAGGACTACAAGGACCTCCTTCAGCAGTATTACGTGACGAAGGCGGCCGAGAAGGCCGGAATCGACATGTCTGACTGGGATCCCTCCAAGGGCGCGGAGGGGCTGCGCGACATCATCGAGAAGGTCTACACGTACTACGGTCAGCTCTACCTCGACAACCCGAACCTCAAATGGGCCGGTATGGCCAACATGATCGGGCCTTCGTTTGCTGCCGGCTTCTTCGACCTGAACCTGTTCCGCAACATCGCCGACAAGGCCGCGGGGCCACTCGACGACCTGCCCGACGAGGTACGCGACAGTCTCCCGCACCCGATCAGCGACATCGGCAAGCTGAGCGATCTGACGCAGGAAGATCTCAACTTCTACGAGACCACCTTCCTGCAGATGCAGAAGGACATCTTCATCGATCAGGCAGCCATGCACGAGGCCTACCTCGAAGGCGGCGTCGATGCGATCGAGGAGATGCGCGATGCGGGATTGTTCGACAACGGTGACCCCGATCAGACCGTCGAGTCGTGGCAGCAGATCGACGACGGCATCACCACTGGTGACAACGACCTGATCAACCAGGGCAACAAAGGGCTGCTCTACAGAGAGCAGCACGACATCATCGACGATGCGTACCAGCAGATGTACGACCACGATCCGACCGGGCCGGTCGTCACGTACCTGATGGGTGTTGTCGGAGACCCGTCGATTCCCGATGCTCAGACGCTCGGCGAGGTCGACCCGCTGACGTTCACCGGCGGGGCCGATCCGTGGGGCCCGGGAAAGATCGACGTGACCGTCGAGACGCCGCTGCCGGCGGGCAACATCGCGGACTTCGACACCCGCTGGAATCTCATCGAGGAAGACACGCTCGACAAGTACCTCGCCGTCGTCGACGGAGACCCGGATCGGGCCGAAGAGATCATCGGCTCGTCGGTTCACGACCGGATCGAGGAGGATCGTATCTACTGGCGGATCGACGACATCGTTGATGACTTCAAGTACAACTGGGATATCGACATCGACGTGGGATGGTAGGCAGATGCGGCTACGACTTATCTGCCTGCTGATGTTGCTTTCCGTCGCCATAGTCGGATGCGAAGGAGCCGAAGTGAAAGACGATGAGCCGAAGCTCCCGCCTGCCGCGTCCGTACGAGACGGGGTCGAGGTCTGGGACCTTCGCGAGCGCCCGACGGCCGAGCAGGTCGGCATCGCCGACGGGAGCGAAACGGCGACGTACGAGCCTGAGAAAGCCCGTACCGTCGAGCTGACGCTGCCCGAGGACGAGTCGGTACGACTGCCCGACACAAGGTACGTGTCGTTCAGCGCCATCCTGAGCTCCGACGACCGTCCGGACAGCTGGGAAGTGCACACCACTCTGCTGGAGACCGACCCGTTGGTCACCCAGCTACGCTCTCTGGCCGAACAGGTCGGCGGCGGGCCTGACGTCGCGAACGACTTCGCGCGACAGATCGACAGCGCGCAAGGAACCGACCGTGTCTCCTCCGACCGGGTCGAGGCGAAGTTCGGTGATCTGAAGCTCGGGGTGTTCGCGCGCTACTATCCGAATTCCGGCAAGGGGCTCGTCGTCATCAACGGCGGCTGGCACTAGGAGCCGGAACAAACCTCGACGCTGCCTGGTTGAGCGTGGCTTGACAGGACGCGTTACCGTGTCCGTCGATCCATTTCTCCCCGTAAACTCGGGAATCTCGCAAGAACCAGGAGCATGCTCGTGACCGCACTCGTCATCGTGGAGTCGCCCGCCAAGGCGCGTACGATCGCGGGTTATCTCGGCAAGGACTACATCGTCGAGTCGTCGATCGGGCACATCCGCGACCTCCCGCACAACGCCGCCGAGGTACCCGCGAAGTACAAAGGTCAGTCCTGGGCACGGCTCGGCGTCGACATCGACAGCGGCTTCGAACCCATCTACGTCGTGCCGTCCGATAAGAAGTCGCACATCTCCAAGCTGAAGAAGCTGCTCAAGGACGCCGATGAGCTCTACCTCGCAACCGATGAGGACCGCGAGGGCGAGGCGATCGCCTGGCACCTCCTGGACGAGCTGAAACCGAAGGTTCCGGTCAAACGGATGGTGTTCCACGAGATCACCCCGCAGGCGATCCAGGCGGCCGTCGAGAACCCCCGTGACATCGACGACCACCTCGTCGACGCGCAGGAGACCCGCCGCATCCTCGACCGGCTCTACGGCTACGAGGTCAGCCCGGTGCTGTGGAAGAAGGTCATGAGCGGGCTGTCTGCGGGCCGCGTCCAGTCGGTCGCGACTCGCCTCGTCGTCGAGCGCGAACGCGAACGGATGGCGTTCAAGGTCGCGTCGTACTGGGATCTCGAGGCGACCTTCGATGCCGGCGCCGACCATGATCCCCGGCAGTTCCCGGCAAAGCTGGTCTCCGTCGACGGCCACAAGGTCGCGCAGGGGCGAGACTTCACCAGCGAGGGAGTGCTGAAGCAGTCCGGCGATGCACCACTGCACATCGACGGCGAGCGGGCTGCCGCGCTGGCCGGTGCCTTGCGTACCCAGACCTTCGAGGTACGCGCGGTCGACTCGAAGCCGTACACCCGCAAGCCGTACGCGCCGTTTCGTACGACCACGCTGCAGCAGGAGGCCTCGCGCAAGCTCGGCTTCGGCTCGTCGCGCACTATGCAGGTGGCGCAGCGGTTGTACGAGAACGGCTTCATCACCTATATGCGTACCGACTCGGTGACGCTGTCGAGCACCGCGGTCAACGCCGCCCGGGCACAGGTACGCGAGCTGTACGGCGGCGACTACCTCCCGGACGCTCCGCGTACGTACTCCAGCAAGGTGAAGAACGCTCAGGAGGCGCACGAGGCGATCCGCCCGGCCGGCGACTACTTCCGTACGCCCGCGGAGACCGGGCTGACCGGTGACGAGTTCCGGGTCTACGAGCTGATCTGGATGCGTACTGTCGCCTCGCAGATGAAGGACGCCAAGGGCAACTCGGTGACCGTGCGCCTTGGCGCACAGGCGACGAGCGGCGAGGACTGCGAGTTCACCGCGACCGGCCGCACGATCACGTTCCACGGGTTCCTCAAGGCGTACGTCGAGGGCGCCGACGACCCGAGCAAGGATCGCGACGACAAACAAACCCGGCTCCCGAACGTCAACGAGGGCGATCGTGTCGACGTTGCGGAGCTCGCGGCGGCCGGACACGAGACCCGCCCGCCGGCCCGCTACACCGAGGCGACGCTGATCCGGGAGCTAGAAGAGCGCGAGATCGGTCGTCCCTCGACGTACGCCTCGATCGTCACGACGATCCAGAACCGCGGGTACGTCTACAAGAAGGGCACCGCGCTCGTTCCGGCATGGCTCGCGTTCGCCGTCGTACGCCTGATGGAGCAGCACTTCGGCAAGTTGGTCGACTACGAGTTCACGGCGATGCTCGAAGACGTCCTCGACCGTGTCGCCCGCGGCGACCGCGACCGCAAGACGGTGCTTCGCGGCTTCTACTTCGGCGAAGAGGAAGGCGATACGGCGCTCAAGTCGCTGGTCGAAGATCTCGGCGACATCGACGCCCGCGGGCTGTCGACGTTCGAGATCGGCGAAGGCATCGCCGCGCGAGTCGGGCGGTACGGCCCGTACGTCGAGGGGCCCGGTAAAGACGGAGAGCCGGCGCGGGCGAACATCCCCGACGATTTGCCCCCCGATGAGTTGACCCTCGAGAAGGCGCGTGAGCTGCTCGCCAACCCGACGGGTGCGGAGACCCCGCTCGGCGATGACCCGAAGACCGGCTACCCCATCGTCGCGAAGAACGGCCGGTACGGCCCGTACGTCACCGAGGTGCTGCCCGACGACGTGCCGACCAAGGGCAAGAACGCCGTCAAGCGGCGTACCGCCAGCCTGTTCAAGGACATGTCGCTCGACACGATCACCCTCGAGCAGGCGTTGGAGTTGCTGAGCCTGCCGCGGGTCATCGGCGCTGATCCGGAGTCGGGTGAGGACATCACCGCCCAGAACGGCCGGTACGGCCCGTACCTCAAGAAGGGCACCGACTCGCGGTCGATCGACTCCGAGCGCAAGCTCCTCACGATGACGCTCGACGAAGCGCTCGCGATCTACGCGCAACCCAAGCAACGTGGGCGCCGTGCTGCTGCCGCACCGCTCAAGGAGCTCGGCGCCGACCCGGTCACCGGCAATCCGGTGGTCGTCAAGGACGGTCGCTTCGGTCCGTACGTCACCGACGGCGAGTACAACGCGACGCTGCGCAAGGACGACTCGGTCGAGTCGGTCACGCTCGAACGCGCATCGGATCTGCTCGTCGAGAAGCGGGCAAAGGGTCCGGCGAAGAAGAGCGCCAAGAAGGCGGCGAAGAAGACGACCAAGAAGACCGCTGCAAAGAAGTCGACGGCCAAGAAGACGGCGGCGAAGAAGACCACCAAGAAGAGCACGGCGAAGAAGGCTGCTGCGAAGAAGTCGTCGTAGCAGCCGGGCCGTCTATTCTGTGGCGGCTGCTGTGGCCAGGTGGTCCCACTCGCTACCGGCTTTCCTGGTACTTCGGTCCCGAGAAGACGCGGCGACGCGCGGAGCCGCCATTTCGGTTCGATTGCTTGGCGGCTTTCCCGTCACCTTGATATGGGATCGGGGTAATGTTCGGTTTCGGTGTCAAACACGTACCGGCGGCCACTGGTGTACCAATGGGCACGGCAGCCTTCCACTTTGCACGGCGTACCTGCCGTGCAAAGTGGAGTTTCACCATGTTTACTTGGTGAAGCACCATCGATCGACCCCGCTTGCACGCGTGACACGTCTCTCGGCACTACGATGCCGAGCGTGCAAGCTCGACAGATCCGACTCGTACGCCCGCTGCGACCGCGTGATCCCACGGAGGAGCACCGAGCCGCAACACCGCTCGAGTTGTTCACCGACCTGTGTTTCGTGGTGGCGGTCGCGCAGGCAGCGGCATCGTTCCACCATGAGATCTCCGACGGGGCGGTGTTCGAAGGCACCATCTATTTCGCGATGTCCTTCTGGGCGATCTTCTGGGCGTGGTTGAACTTCACCTGGTTCGCCTCGGCGTACGACAACGACGACGTGACGTACCGGTGCCTCACCTTGTTGCAGATCGCCGGATCGCTCGTGATCGCCGCCGGCATCCCGCAGGCGTTCGACGGCGACTTCACCCTCGTGGTGATCGGGTACATCATCATGCGGATAGCGCTCGTCGTGCTCTGGCTCCGTGCCGGGCGCAACGATCCGCCTCGCCGGACGACCGCATACCGATACGCCGGCGGGATCGTGATCGTGCAGTGCTACTGGGTTGCTTTCCTGTTCTTGCCGACTGAGATTGCCCTTGTCGGTTTCGTCGTCGGTTTCGTCGCTGAGATGGCCGTGCCCGCGTTCGCTGAGCGTGCCGCGGGCACGCCGTGGCATCCGGAGCATGTGGCGGAGCGCTACAGCTGCTTCTTCATCATCGTTCTCGGCGAGACGATCCTGTCGTCGACAGTCGCGATCCAGTCGTCGATCGATGCCGGCACCGCGGCGAGTGAGCTCACTGAGACGATCGTCGGCGGCATTCTGATCGTGTTCAGTCTCTGGTGGCTCTACTTCAGCCGCGACGACTCGGAGGTACTACGCGGCCGAAGCGATGCGGCCAACATGGCCTGGGGTTTCGGCCACTACTTCATCTTCGCTGCGGCGGCTGCCATCGGCGCAGCGCTCGCCGCACGAGTCGACCACTACACAAACCACAGTGCCGTCGACGATCTTGCGTCGGCGTACGCCTTGGCAGTCCCGATCGCGATCCTGCTATGCGGCTTGTATGTACTGCGGCTTCGTCAACACGACCGCAGTCGGCGTACCGCAGTGCCGTTGTTCGTCGCCGTGATCGCCGTACTCTTGGCCGCGCTCTTCCCGGTGCCGGAGATCGTGATCGGGTTGATCCTCGCGGTCCTGGTGGCGATCGAGGTGCTGAACCCCGAAGGAGTCGGCGACCAGTACGCCGACGCGTCGACCGAGTGAACGGACGCCGTCAGCGTACGACCGCGGCGATGGCCGAGATCTCCACCAGGGCGCCGGGTACGCCCAAGCCGGCGACCATCGCGGCAGTGACCAAGGGCGGCTCGCCACCCGTGTCGAGGGCGCCCGCGACCGCGCCGTACGCCGCGCGCAGATCGACTCCGTCGACGAGCAGGATCGAGTACGAGACGACGTCCGCGAGCCGCGCGTCTGCCGCGGCGAGTGCCGACTCGACGTTCTGCAGGGCCCTGCTGGACTGCGTACCGACGTCGTCCGGGCCGACGATGGCTCCGGACGCGTCGACGGCGTTCTGGCCGCCGATGTAGATCGTGGTCGCGTTCGGTGGGATGACAGCGGCGTGGCTGAAGGCGGGGCTCTTGATCAGTGAATCCGGGCTCAGGAGGGTGATCTTGTCCATGCCCACACGGTAGGAGGAAAACCAGACGATTCGCGTCCGGATTGAGCCTGCATCGGCGAGCGACCTTTCGACCGGGCGACGGCTCGGCACGCAGACGCCTTAGGGTCGTTATGTGAGCGGGTCCGGCATCGACGATGTGAACGCGACGGGTCTCCGGGCAATCTTTCGCATCCGGGACTTCCGGCGTATGTGGGCCGCGCTCGGCCTCGCCTCGCTCGCCGATTGGATGGGGCTGCTGGCGATCACCGCGTTCGCCAACGACATCGCCGACGGCGGGTACGCGGAGAAGAACTTCGCGATCGCAGGAGTGCTGTTCCTGCGCGTACTCCCCGCCCTGCTCATCGGCCCGCTCGGCGGCTACATCGCCGACCGACTCGACCGGCGTACGACACTGGTGGTCGGTCTGGTCCTGCGCGGGCTCTGCTTCGCGAGCATCCCCCTGGTCGGCACGCTGTGGTGGCTGTTCGCTGCGACTGTCCTGATCGAGGCCGTCAACGCGGTGTGGCTGCCGACCAAGGACGCCACCATCCCCAACCTGGTGCCGGCCAAACGACTCGAGGACGCCAACCGGGTCAACCTCGCGACCACGTACGGATCGGCGCTGCCCGCTGCGGCGCTGTTCATCGTCGTCGCCAATATCACCGAGCTGCTCTCCACGTACGCGGGGTTGACCAGCGGTACGTCTGCCGACCTGACGATGTACGTGATCGCGGTGGGCTTCCTCGCCGGCGGAGTCGTCTGCCAGACGATGCGTGACATTCCGCGCGGTTCGTCGATCGCGGCCGACGACCAGCAGGGTCTCGTCCGTACGATCCTCGACGGCTGGTCGTACATCCGCGACACCGACGTCGTACGCGGACTCGTTGTCGGGATCGTGGGGGCGTTCGCCGCGGGCGGTGTCGTGATCGGTCTCGGGCGGGTGTACGCGACCGACCTCGGCGCCGACGATGCCGGGTACGGCGTGTTGTTCGGCTGCGTGTTCCTCGGGCTCGGCTCTGGTATGTGGCTGGGTCCACGCACGCTGGCTCGTATCTCCCGTCGCCGGATCTTCGGCCTCGGGCTCGTGGCGGCGGGCGTGACCCTCGCCGTCATCTCGCTGATCGGCAACATGGTCCTCGCGGCGCTGCTCGTCGTGGTGCTCGGCTACTTCGCCGGCATCTCCTGGATCACCGGTTACACGCTGCTCGGGTTGGAGGTCGCCGACGACGTACGCGGGCGGACGTTCGCGCTCGTGCAGTCGCTGATCCGGATCGCGCTGGCGCTCGTACTCGCCGCGGGTCCGGCGGTCGCCGGCTTGATCGGCGCGCACAAGTGGCGCATCACCGACGAGGCGTCGATCACCTACAGCGGCGCCCAGTTCACGTTCCTGATGGGGGCGGCCGTTGCGATCGTTGTCGGGGTCAGCGCATATCGTCGGATGAACGACAGACCAGGGGTGACATTGCGAGACGAGCTGACCGGGCGGCAGCCGCAGGGTCGTTACAGCGACAACGGCGTGTTTGTCGCGTTCGAAGGCGGCGACGGTGCGGGCAAGTCGACACAAGCACGCTTGCTCGCCGAGTCGCTGCGTGCCGATGGGTACGACGTGCTGCTGACGCATGAGCCGGGTGACACGCCGGTCGGTGCGAAGCTGCGCGAGATCGTGCTCAGCATCGAGACCGGAGAGCTGTCGCATCGCACCGAGGCGTTGCTCTACGCCGCTGACAAAGCCGAGCACGTCGACACGGTCGTGCGGCCCGCGCTCGACGACGGCCGCGTCGTGATCACCGACCGTTACGTCGACTCCGCGCTCGCGTACCAAGGTGCTGGTCGCGAGTTGACCCGTGACGAGGTCGAGTCGGTGATCCGTTGGGCCACCTCGCAGTTGCGCCCGCACCTCACCGTCGTGCTCGACGTGGAGCCCGAGGTGGGCCGTGACCGGTTCAGCACGCCCGACCGGCTCGAATCGGAGTCGGCCGACTTCCACCAGCGGGTACGCGACTCCTTCCTCGACCTCGCGGCAGATGATCCCGAGCACTACCTGGTCCTCGATGCGCATGGCTCCCGAGAGGAGCTCGCAACGCACGTACGCGAACGCCTCGGTGCTCACCTCGGGCACGCCACCCGTAACGAGGGTCAGCAGGCATGACCGTCTGGGACGACCTGGTAGGCCAGGGCCAGATCGTGGAGCAGTTGCAGCGCTCCATCGACCGCGATATGACCCACGCCTGGTTGTTCATCGGGCCGCCGGGGTCGGGCAGGTCCAACGTCGCGCGCGCGTTCGCCGCAGCCCTGCAGTGCGAGTCGGGCGGGTGCGGCGAGTGCAATGCCTGCCGCACCTCCCTGTCCGGCGCGCATCCCGACGTCACCCTCGTACGCACCGACCGCTTGAGCATCGAGGTCGATGAGGTACGCGAGCACGTACGCACGGCGGCGCTGCGCCCGTCAGCGGGCAGGTGGCAGGTGCTGATCGTCGAGGATGCCGATCGGTTGACCGAGAAGGCTGCCGACGCCCTGCTGAAGACGCTTGAAGAGCCACCCCCACGTACCGTCTGGATGCTGTGCGCGCCGACGGCCGAAGACGTCATCGTCACCATCCGATCGCGTTCACGCCAGGTCGTGCTGCGGACGCCGCCGGCCGCAGAGGTCGCGGCGATGCTGGTGCGGCGCGACGGCGTCGACGAGACGATCGCTCTCGAGTCCGCGCGCGCGGCACAGGGCCACGTCGGTCGCGCGCGTGCCCTGGCGACGAACGACGCAGTGCGTACGCGGCGGCACGAGGTGCTCGCGATCCCCTCGTCGCTGCGCGACCTGGGCGCGTGCCTGACGGCCGCCCAGAACCTCAACGAGACCGCACAGGCACAGGCCGCCGACCGCGCCGACGAGCTCGACTCGCGAGAGTTGGCGGATTTGCGGCAGGCGTGGGGCGTGGAAGACCGTGGCCGCCGCCCGGCGGGCTACCAGGGCAATCGGTCATCGCTGGAAAAGGACCAGAAGCGGCGTCGTACGCGGATGGCACGTGACGCCATCGACGGCGCGTTGATCGATCTCATGTCGTTGTACCGCGATGTCTTGTCTGTGCAGCTCGGCGCCGCCGCGGAGATGGTGAACGCCGATCTGGAGTCGACCATCCGTGAGCTCGCCGATAGCGGTACGCCGGAGTCGACGCTGGCCCATCTCGATGCGATCCTCGAATGCCGCGAGGCGCTCACCGCCAACGCCGCCCCGCTGCTCGCCCTCGAGCACCTGATGATCCGGCTGGCGCGCTGACGCCGCTACCGGCCGCTGTGGATAACTTCGACCTGCTTTCGCAGGTTCACGTACCTTGATTGACGACGCCCCGACCACGAGGAGATCGATGCCAATCCGACGCCATGCCCGAGTTGTCGCCGGGCTGCTGCTGGTGACGATGGTTGCCGCCGGCTGCACCGACGACTCGCCGGACGAACCGTCGGACGACTCCGGTTCGAGCGGGGCCACCCAGGAACCCGCCGATGCCGGCGTATCCGGTGACCTGCGGCCGTATTACCGCCAGCAGGTCGACTGGTCGTCGTGCGACCAGGGTGAGTGCGCGACCGTCAAGGTGCCCATCGACTACGCAGAGCCCGACGGCGACACCACCGAGCTCGCGCTGGCGCGCCGACCCGCTGACGACCAAGACGAGCGGCTCGGCACGCTGTTCATCAACCCTGGTGGGCCCGGTGGGTCGGGCATCGACTACCTCGCGTCGTTCGCGGGGCAGGCGAGTGACGAGATGCTCGCGAAGTACGACATCGTCGGCTTCGATCCGCGTGGAGTGGGCGAGAGCGACCCCGTCGACTGCCTCGACGACGAGGAGCTCGACGAGCTGCTCGCGGCCGATCCCGATCCGGACACCCCCGCCGAGACCAAGTCGTACGTCGGCTCGATCAAGGAGATGGGCAAAGGCTGCCTCGCAAACTCGGGTGCACTCGCGGAGCACATGTCGACGGTCGAGGTGGCGAAGGACCTCGATGTGCTGCGCGGCCTCGTCGGCGACGAGAAGCTCACGTACTCCGGCGCTTCGTATGGCACGTTCATCGGCTCGACGTATGCCGAGTTGTTCGCGAAGAACGTCGGCCGCATGGTGCTCGACGGTGCGATCGACCCGAGCCTCTCCCTTCGGGAGTCGACCATCGCGCAGGCAAAAGGTTTCGAAGGGGCGCTGCGGGCGTACGCCGAGTACTGCGTGAGCGAAGGCGACTCGTGCCCGCTTGGCGACGACGTCGATGCGGGTATGAAGAAGGTCGGTGACTTTCTTGATGCGCTCGGCGACAAACCGGTGGAGACCGGTGACACGAACCGTCCGCTGACACGTTCGCTCGCCTTCTACGGCATCGCGCTGCCGTTGTACGACGAGGCGGCTTGGCCGCAGCTCAGCCAAGCTCTCGAGGGCGCCTTCGGTGGCGACGGCGCCCTGCTGCTGCAGTTCGCCGACTTGTACTTCGGCCGTGAGGGCGGTTCGTACCAGAGCAACCAGCAGGAGGCGCAGTCCGTCGTGAACTGCCTGGACTCACCGGGGCGCATCACGCCCGCGGACGTACGCAAGGCATTACCGGCGTACGAGAAGGCCGCACCGGTCTTCGGCGAGATGTTCGCCTGGGGTGAGCTGACCTGTGGCCAGTGGCCGATCAAGCCGTCGCACAAACCGCTGAAGATCGACGGCAAGGGCGCGGCGCCGATCATGGTGGTGGGCACGACGCGTGATCCGGCGACTCCGTACCAACAGAGCGTCGCCTTGGCGAAGGAACTCGACTCGGGCGTACTCCTCAGCCGTGACGGAGACGGCCACACGGCGTACCACCGCGGCAACAGCTGCATCGACGAGACGCTCGATTCGTACCTCCTCGACGGCGACGTGCCCGACGACGGCAAGGAGTGCTGACGCGGGTCGATCTGCTGCTGGACCCGGATCATGATGGGATCTCTGCATGCTTTCGCGTCGTCTGCATGCCGTTGCCGTGGCCAGCGCGATCGCTGTGCTCGCGGCAGGTTGTACGAGCGACGACAGCAGCTCCGGCGATGAATCGGCAGAGTCGGGGGCGTCAGCCGAGCTGACCGCGTTCGCGGAGCAGGACGTCGTGTGGACCGGCTGCCTGAAGGCGTCGGGTGAATGTGCGGGCTTCGACGTACCCGTTGACTACGACGATCCTGATGGCGAGACCGTCAGCCTGAGCGTTCGACGCATACCTGCGACCGGCGAGGCCGAGGGCACGCTGTTCTTCAACCCTGGCGGACCGGGCGTCTCGGGTGTGCAGGAGCTGTCGTGGTTCGCCGAGGGCCTCTCCGCCGAGGTACGTGAGCGGTACGACCTGGTCGGCTTCGATCCGCGGGGGATAGCCGATAGCCAGGGGCTCGATTGCACCCCGCGGGAGGGGCGGCGTTCGATCGCGCCACCGGACCAGACCCCCGACTCCACGAGCGAGCAGCGCCGGCTCATCCGTTGGCACCAGAACGTCGCACGCGCCTGCGTCGAGTGGGACTCCGACCTCGTCCGCAACATGTCATCTGTCGACGTCGCGCGCGACCTCGACGTCATGCGCACGGCGTTCGGTGACGAGAAGCTCAACTATTACGGCGCTTCGTACGGCTCGGTGATCGCCGATCGATACCTGGCGATGTTCCCGGACCGGGCCGGCCGCATCGTCATCGACTCACCGCTCGACCGCTCTCGCTCAGACTCGAAGAGCATGCTGAGCTCGGTGAAGGCGCACAAGCGCACCCTGCGCGGCTACTTGCGCTACTGCGTGAACCGCAACTGTCCGCTGGGCGGCAGCGTGGATGAGGCGACAGCCGAGCTGGCTGGGCTACTGGATCGCCTCGACGCTTCACCGCTCCCGGCCGGCGGTCGACAGCAGCGGCTGACGGAGAACGACGCGCGAGCGGCTCTGGAGTACGCGCTTGCGTCAGGTGCGTGGCCCCAGCTCACGAAGTCGCTGCGTGGCGCGATGAACGGCGATGGCAGCCGCCTGACGAAGCTGGCACTGGGCTGGTACGGCGGCGATCTGAACTGGGCGACGATGCTGGACGTGTCGGGGTTCGGCACCGCCTGTCTCGACAATCCCGAGCGCTTGGGCGTTCGGGGAGTTCGGGGCGTTCTACCGAAGTACGGTCGCGCGTCCGAGATCTTCGGCGAGTACTTCGGGTGGACGCAGCTGCAATGTGCGAGCTGGCCGATCGCCGCGCCGCCGACGCCCAAGCCCAGCACCGACGAGCTCGAAGAGCCGGTCGTCGTCATCGGCAGCATGGGCGACCCACTCACGCCATATGCGGATGCGGTCTCGCTGACCGAGCGGATCCAGCCTTCCACGCTGCTCACCAGCCGTACGTACAGTCACGGCGCGTACGCGCGCGGCCTCGCCTGCATCGACAACAGCGTCGACGCGTACCTTCTGGAGGGAGAGGCGCCCACCGACGGCAAGCAGTGCTGACTTCGGAGGCGTCAGCCGCGGATCGCCTCATGGTGGCGGATTACCTCGCCGATGATGAAGTTCAGGAACTTCTCCGCGAACGCGGGATCGAGATCAGCCTCGTGTGCGAGGCTACGCAACCGCTCGATCTGGCGTGCCTCCCGCTGCGGATCTGCGGGCGGCAAATCGTGGTCGGCCTTCAGCCGGCCGACCCGTTTGGTGCACTTGAACCGCTCCGCGAGCAGATGCACGAGGGCCGCATCGATGTTGTCGATACTCGAGCGAATTTCCTCGAGCTGCGCGAGGGCGTCGTCGGGCTTCGTCACAGTAGCCGAGTCTACGGGCCGTACGACCGATCCGATTTCGGTCTCACCCACCGGCATGGGTATGATCGTGCGCTGTTGCCAAGCAACGCGCCGCCTTAGCTCAGTCGGCAGAGCGTCTCACTCGTAATGAGAAGGTCGTCGGTTCGATTCCGACAGGCGGCTCCACATGCCATCCCCCGCGTTGACCCAGGTCAGCCGGGGTTTTTTCGATTCTCGTCACGGCTGAGACGCCAGCGACTACGGCGCTTCCTCCCTTCCGCGTGTGCCCCTGGCGTGCCCGGAAGCCTGATTGAGGCGATCCAGACCCGCCCTATCGGCCCCGGTTCCGAGGAAATGGACGTACTTGTTGGTCGTCGCGATCGACTCATGACCGAGCCACGCCTGGACCGTGCTCGGGTCGACCCCACGTGACAGCCACAGGCACGCGGCAGTGTGTCGCAGGTCGTGCAGCCGCCGCCCCTCGCCGGTCTTGTGCCACTGGACGGCGCGCAGGATCGACGTTCGATGCAGCCGCGCACCACGCGAGGTCGTCAGCAGCAGGTCGTCGGGCCCCTTGCCCTCGGCCAGCTCCCGAATGATCGGCAGCACCCGGTCAGCCAGCGGCGTGCGGCGGCTTCTGCGTCCCTTGGTCGCCTTGGTCCCGACACCCTCAGGCGCCGACCGCCGCACCAGCACGCCCGGCGTCGGTATCTCCATGAAGTCGGCGACGATGAACGAGCGGGCCTCGGCCCAGCGAGGACCGACCCAGCCCATCACCAGCAGAATGTCGGCGATGCGCTCGTCGTACTTGCGCCACCGCCGCCAGGCCTGCTCTAGACCGTCCTCGGTCCACGGGTTCATCTCCGTTGCCTCGTCAGACTGCCGGGGCACGCGCGTGCCCGTGACCGGATTGCGCGCGATCAACTTCTCGCGTACGCACCAGCTGAAGAACGCCGATAGGCTCGCGCGGTAACGAACGACCGAGCCTTCGGTGAGCCCGGCGTCGAGCAGATGCTCGTAAGACCTGGACACCTCGCGATCCGTCACGGCCGCAATGGAGAGCGCTTGCAGCGAGGACGGCATGAGCCGCCCAAGCGCAGAGTCCGCCCGGTACGTCTTCTTGGCCACCGTCGTGCGTCGGACCTCCAACCAGCGCGGCAGGAGGCTGCGCACACGCTCCTTACCGGCGCGCGGATCGATACCGCCCTCTAACGCTGCTCGCTCGCGAGCCAGCCACGCAGACGCCTCCCGACTGGTATCGAACGTCTTCCCGGCCACGTACTGACCGCCGCTCTTCAACACCGCGCGGTAGCGACCGCTCGGCTCCCGGCGCGGCCTCATGCCGCCACCCGCCGCAACCAGACATCGACATCGTCGCGTCGATAGCGAGGACAACCCTCGGACAGCCACGTGACCCGTGGCCCGTGACCCTCCCGTCTCCAACGGCATAACGTGCTCGGCGAAACACGCAACCACTCGGCTACTTCCGCCGACGTGAGGTAGACCGACTCTTGCGGTAGTGCGAACGTCGTCATCTAGAACGCCTCCTTGGCAACAGCACGTGGACTTGTGGGTCTTCCCCCTCCACCCGAGCGGGGGAATGTACGGACCGATCCGGCAGCGTCAAGGGCGCTCCTGCGTCGCGTCGCATGCGATGGCGCAAGCGCCACCCTTGACCCAACCGGTCCGGTCCTGGTTTCGGCAGCTATCGGGTGGAGGGGGAAGAATGGCGGGGTCGCTTCTGTGTCTGCCCGGCTGACCCGCCGCTGGGCTGGGCGACTCATACGGCCGATCCCTCGTTCGTCTGCTCGGAGTCCGACTCGACCGACTCCGAATCCTCCGACTCTGAATCGCCCGGCTCTGAAACGTCCGCCTCGGAATCGTCGGGCTCAGGGACATCGGGCTCAGGTGCATTGGGGCGCGGGGGCATCGAGTCGGCCATGGCTCGTATCTCGTCGTCGTCGGTGTACGGGAACCGGATCCGTGCCGGGTCGGGATGCCCGTCGAGTGCGACGTAGGCGGTGCCGGGCATGTCGAAGGGGATGAGGTCGCACAGTGCCCCGGCCTTACGCATCCCGGAACCGAGCGCCATATCGACCTGGTCGGCTTCGACCACGCGCAGCGCGATGCGGTGCGGGAACAGGTCACGGATCCGGCCGAGCGTTTCCTTGGCTGCGTCCTGCGTTGCTGCCACGATCGTTATGGCCTGCGAGCGGCCCTGAGTGAGCAGCACCCCGAGCGCGGCGTCGATGCGTTTCTTGGTGGCGTTGTCTGCGAACTTCGTCAACGCCAGGAACTCATCGATGACCACCACGTAATGCGGTTCATCGGTCGTCGGTGTGTGTTTGCGTTTCTGACCGGCCATCGCCCGGGCACGGTCGGCGTTGATCGTCACCAGCCGTTCTAGACCGTCCGCGATATCTGCGATCTCGACCAGCAACTCATCGAACAACTCCGGGCCGAGCGGCAACTCGACCCGCTTCGGGTCGATGCCGATGACCTTGACCAGGCCCGAGCGGATGCCCGGTAGCAGCTGGCCCACGATGGACCAGATCACCGAGCCCTTGCCCGAGTCCGTGGCACCGACGATCAGCAGATGCGTATACAGCAGTTGCAGCCGGTACCGGGTGCCGTCCTCGGTCATCGCGACCGGCAGCCCGCGAAGGTTCGGAACCTCCGCAGGAGTCGCGGCCTCGATCTGCTCCGCGAGCGCATCGCGGCGGATCAACTCGACCGCGACCACCCGCTGCGGGATCGTGCGACGACGACCCCACCGGCCGCCGCCGTTGCGGAGCGGTGTGCGGATACGGCCCGACTGCGCGTTGAGCCCGACTGCGAGCGCGCGTACTTTCTCGTTCCAGTCCTCGATCGTGTGGCCAGCCGGCATCGACACGAGGAACCGATCACGGTACGGCGACGAGACGACCGGGCCAGGGATCGGCATCACCCGCACACCGTCGTTGGTCTCGCCGGTAAGCCCGCATCCCGCGACCACATCGCGCCACCGACGCATCAATATGAAACGACGCCAGCGGCCCCGCAGCCGCCACGTCACCCGCCACCGGAACGAGGTCGGTCTTTTCCAGGCCCACAACCCGAGCCCGACCACCATCCCGACGACAGCGCCGACCAGCACGAGGAGCCCGTAGTCATAGGTCATCGACCCGACGAGCCCGCCAGCAGCCAGCGCCCCGAGCCGCGACGGACGCCGCAGCAGCCACCGCGAAACCTTGGCGAGCCTGCGCAGCACCGCCCACAACAGCGACACCGGCAGCGGTATCCGCACCTTCGCCTTACGTACCTCGACCGCGTCAGTCATGCCGCGTTCGCCCCTTCCACGTTGGTCATTGCGTTACGGGCCGGTTCGGTCGCCCAGGCCGGGCGCAGCGTGTACGACGGGCACACACCCCCGGTCAGATGCGGCCCCGAGACGCCGCAGAACGGACACGGCCCCGTGCGTTCGTGCGCCACCTCATCGAGGCACGAACCGAACGCCGGGCCGATCCGCCAGTCATCGAAAACGACCGCCGCAGCAGCGCCACAGGTGCAGCGCTCACCGGCAACCGCTGGACGACCCAGCGAGCCGCGACGGTCACGACGACGGCCGAACATTGCTCAGCCCGCCTTACGAGCAGGAGCCAGACAGGCCGGGCACAGATCGCCCGGCATCGTCGCCCCATAGCGGTTGCAGTTGCCGCACAAGAACCGATACGGCACCCCGCCACGCTTCGGGTCACGCTCGACCGCGACGAACAACACCGCCTGGTCCTCACACCGGCACGGCCGGATCCCGGTACCCATGGTCAGCACACCGCCCCTACGCCGCAGCGCCGCCGGAGATCGGCGAACAACAGGCTCAGGAGACAGCCGCACTCATCGTCCGCGTCATGGTGGAACCCGACGCAGCGGTCATCGGGACACCCGCACACATCGCCGCCCCAGCCAGAACCCGAGAAGAAGCGACGGGTCCACCCGGCCTCACTCACCCCCGCCGCCGCCAGTTCCTCACGCGCGGCCCGATTCAGTCGCCCCGACATCGGTCACGCCGCCTTGCTATCGGCAGGCTTCGAGGTCGGACGAGCGCCCGACGCGGCAGAAGCCAACGACTCAGCGCGGAAGAACATCGAAAAGCCCTGACCGTCGCGACCCTCCATCACACCGACCGTCAGCCCCTCAACCTCGACCGGCGACATATCCGGAATCGACTTCCCCGGATCCGACTCCGACGCGATGGTCAGTTTCAGAACCTCCGCGACCTCAGCACCAAAACCGTTCGTGTACTGCACCAGCAGCTGCGCGACCCACTGAGGCTTACCGTCCTTCGTGGTCGCCTGCTCCCCGGTATCACTGCCGAACTTCAACTTCGGCGTAACACCAACCTTCGTGAACTTCGCCGCACCAAACGTCTTGTCCTGATCGATAACGAACGTGGTCTGCATCTCAGTCTCCTTAGGCCAAACTCTTGCATTTGGGCATATCGTATCATGAGTCTTGCATTTGCCTATATCTGTGGCTTTCGCCATGTCTTCGTGCATTTCTTGCATCTGACTGCGAGACTGGCGGCATGGCGCAGTTGATGAAGACGAGCGAAGCGGCCGCCCGCCTGGGCGTGAATCCCGCGACGCTGTGGCGCTGGCAGAAGGCCGGCGCAGTCACACCTGCGTTCCTCACGCCTGGCGGACAGGCCCGCTGGGACCTCGATCAACTGCACGAGCAACTGCGGTTGCGGAAGGACGACACCATGGCCGACCCGACACCCGAGTCCCGCAGGCCCGAGCCCCAGCCCGTCGTTGCAGCCATCGTCACGTCATCGCGTGGCGTGCTGGTTGGCCGGCGCAATGACGGCAAGCCACCTTGGACCTTCATCGCAGGTGAGATCGAGCCGGGGGAGTCGCCCGTTGACGCTGCCGTCCGCGAGGTCAAGGAGGAAACCGGGCTACTGGTCACAGCCGCCGAACGCGAGATCGGACGGCGAGTGCACCCCAAGACCGGACGCACGATGATCTACCTCGCTTGCTCGCCGGTCGGGTCGAGCACTGGCGTTTTCGTCGGTGACGAGGACGAGCTAGCCGAGGTCCGGTGGATCAATCGTGCCGAGGCTGACGAGCTGCTACCTGGCATGTTCGAGCCCGTCGCGGAGCATCTACGCATGCAAATCGGTTAGTGGCGGGGCGTCGATCGGCTCGAAATCGTGTTGGGACGGTCGAGCGTCGTCGCGGTCTCAGGGGTACTCCGTTGCCACCTAGCAGTATCGCGACGTTCTGTCCGTCGGTGTCGCTAGTGTGTCGTCATCATGCGCTAGGGCTTGGAGCCGTAGTCTCATCATGGACGCATGCGCAGGAAGGCTAGAGGTTTGACAGACGCGAACCGTGATCGACTGTATCGAGAGACGCTTCTTGCGCCCCTTCGCACGTCGGCTGCTTACCTGCCGAAGATGGGGGGTGGCGACGAGGTCGACCTTCCCGGGTTCACGGACCTCTATGGCGCTGACCCGCTGTACCACTGGATGGGCCTTGACTCACCCCTGATGTTCGCGGCTCACAAGGCTGCTGGTGGTATGACTTCCGTCTACCGGCAACTCGGCATCGGGTGTGAGCGGCTGTTCCGGCAGGTACTAAGGGATGAGCTGCACCTGTCCGAAGAGCAAGTGAAGTGGTCGTATCAGGTGCTCCCTGACAGCGAGGATGAGACCAAGAAGGCACGTACTCTGTCTCTCGATGGCCGGGTGGAGCTGAGCGACGTAAGGGATGACGCTGCGAGCGAGCGGGTTGAGGCATGGATCGAGCAGCAGCAGCGGGCTCTTGCGATAACTGTGCCCTTGAAAGGTGCTGTGTTCGAGGTTCGGCAAGGTTACAAGAGTGCAGACTCCAAGCGGCAAAACGCAGATCTGGCAAACGCGGCGCAGGCGCTCGGCCATGGATACTTGCCAGTGCTGACGATCATGAGTACCCAGATCAACAACGTCGTTCGCGCGCGTTACCTGACTGGAAACTGGAGCGTGCTTCTGGGCACTGTTGGCGCTGGCGATCCGCTCCACAGCACGTTTGACTTTGTAGCCAAGGTGATCGGATTCGACCTCGCGGCCTTTTTTGAGCGAAGCACAGATGACCTGCGGGCTGGCCTTGAAGATGTCCTGCGGCACCTCTTGGAGGCAAAGTGACGGAAGCGATCGACCGTGCGATGCACGGGCGCAACGAACATATGACGTTCCGCGCCAACATGGGAGTCGGTCGCCATGGGTGGCTTCGTCTTACCCCTGCGTACGGGGTACGGCTTGTCCGTGATCGCATATCTCAGATGCCGAGCGGCAGTGTGATCACGGATCCGTTCTCAGGTACCGGCACAACACCCCTTGCGGCAGCTGAACTCGGACACGTTGGTCAGTCGGTAGATATAAATCCGTTCCTCGTATGGCTCGGCAACGTGAAGGCTACGAACTATACGGAGGATGTGCTCCTTGCCGTCTCGGAAGCTGCGAAGTCCATCGTCGACGCAGCTCGTACCCATAAAGAGGGCAGTGACCTATGGCAGCCCAGGCTCTTCAAGATCGAGAAGTGGTGGAGTGCAGGTGCGCTCCACGCGCTTAAAGCACTGCGCTACGAGCTCGACCTGTTCGAGGGACAGGTCCGAGATCTCCTCGAGATCGGTTTCTGTCGATCGTTGATCTCGTGCTCGAACGCTGCATTCAACCACCAGTCGATGTCATTCAAGGCTGAATCAGGCGATGATGTGCTCTTCGACATGAACGACGCCGAGCGCGCTCTTGAGGCGTACGGTACTGAGATGGCCTCCGTAATCGAGTCTGGCCGGTTCGATCTTGCCGGGTCAGCAACGGTTGCACTCGGCGACTCGCGGACAGTGTTGAAGACACTAGCCCCGGCTGATCTTGTCCTAACATCTCCGCCGTACGTCAATCGCATGAGTTACATTCGCGAGCTTCGCCCATACATGTACTGGATGCGTTACCTCGACGAGGCAAGCGATGCCGGGGACCTCGACTGGCAAACGATCGGGGGAACTTGGGGGACGGCTACGAGCAAGTTGAACTCCTGGACTGCGGAGGTTGAGACCCCCATCGATGAGGCGATGAAAGGCGTGTGTGAAAACATTTCGACGGATGGCGGCAAGAACGGTCCGTTGCTAGCGACCTACGTACACAAGTACCACCACGATATGTGGCTGCACTTCCAAGGCATCGCCGAGCACCTGAAGCCGGGTGGCCGAGTGTCTTACATCATCGGCAACTCGACGTTCTACAAGCATGAGGTTCCTGCGCACGAGTGGTATGCCGAGATGCTCCGTGCACTTGGCTTCACAGACGTGCGTGTCGAGACGATCCGAAAGCGGAACTCCAACAAGGCTCTCTTCGAGTACGACGTGACTGGTACAAAGCCTAAATGACAGTCATCCGCGAGAACCCCAGGTCAGGCGTCCAGTTAGTCCAGCGTGACGACGGTAAGTACGTGGTGACCGCTGGCGACGATGTCGTCGTTGAAACGGCGGTTCAATCTCTGGCGGAGTTGACCTACGCGGAGGCTGTCGAAGAGCGTGATCCCGCCAAGGAACACCGTGCACGCGAACGAGCTCACTATGACATGCAGGCGATGCGCTCAGAGTCCTTCGCTCGACGCGCGGCAAACGCGCGGAAGAGCGGTGGTATCGGGGGGCGAGGCGGCGTCTAGGGCTCTGTCAAGGCGTGACGAGTTTCTCGCTCCGATCGCGCCAAGCCCGGCCGGTGTGATCGTGTATTCGATCCCGCGGTTGTCGAGCCAGGCGATAGCGCCGCGTACGCCGTGCTCGGCGGCTTCGAGCAGGTCGACTTGTTCGTTTCGCACGGTCCGCCAGGCGTCGGAGTCGAGCAGCAGTACGTCGGCGTCGCCGCCTTGTTCGTCGGCGGCGATCTCTTCATCGGTGCGTTCCTCGACCGCAAGCCCGGCCATTTCGCGGAGCCCTTCGGACCAGGTGAGTTGCTTGCGGCCGCGCGAGACTTCCTCGAACTCATGCCACCGATCGAGGGCGTCCGCGTCGGCGTGCTCGACCGCATCGGCCAGCAGTTCGAAGGGTGTCCGTGAGTCCTTGCGGCCGGTCTTGGCGTGGCCGTGCGTGGCCTCTAGCGCGAGTTGCTTCGCGAGGTACGCGGCGAGCCACGTCTCGGCGTCGGCGGCGGTGCGGGTGTGGACGCCGCCCTTGCCGTCTTCCTCGCCCTGGAACTGTCGGGCTACGTCGAAGCCGCGGCGGCCAAGCGCACGCGACCACGGCCCGTACATCAGGTCGCCGAGAACACGTACAACGTCGGGGGAGACCTGTCCGCGTAGGACCATCACGACGTGCAGGTGCACGTGCCAGCCGTTGCGGCCATAGGTCACCTCGAGCGCTCGAGCGAACCCGACCACGCCGAACCGCTCGACCAGTCCGATCGTGCGTTCGGCTCGCGGGCGAGGTCGCGAGCCCTTCCAGTCGTTTGCCCAGTCGCCTTCCCACTTGCACAGGCGCTTGTCGTGCGCCGCGACGCTTTCGCCTGCCCACGCCTTCCCGGAGGTCACCGACGACCACGCAGCCGTCAGCGCATCCCAGCACTCGCGGAGACTGTGCCCCTTGTTGTGCCGCATCGTGAACGTCGCCATAGCCGCCGTATGGCCTTCGCGGGTCGCCCACGCGAGGACGTGCCCGAGGTCGCCCGCACGTTCGGCCGCGATCTTCGCCGCACACACCGGACACGCCCACGGCGACCCACACGTAGCGAGACCGGAGAACCCCGCACGACCACCGGAAGCAGGGCCGGGTGCGCGTACGCCGATCTGCTCGACACGTGCCACACGGCCACAGGCACGGACACGTTCCAGCGACGACTCGCGCCACAGTGTGTTCCGCAGTCCGTAGCGACGACGCCGAGCCTGCGCCGACCGCTCGCGGTCATCTTGTGAAGACTTATCCGCGTTGTTCCCAAGGGCCCGGCCAGAGGCCGGGCCGCGTCCACCGTCTGACGGCTTCGGCCCGGCCGCGCGGGCAGGCGCGGCCGGGCATGCGGACCTTCGGCCCGTTCCGGGCCGCGCCTGCCCGCGCTGGGCCTTCGCCGTCGCGGTGGACGCCGTACTGCCAATGGCCCGGCCGGGTCCCGTACGGTCGTCACCAATGACCGGAAGGCCGGGCGTGCGTTTGTCGAGACTACGAGGAACATCTGAGCGACGAGCCATGCTTGCCGCGCACGTGCCCCTGGCGTGCCCGCGTGACGAAAATCAGAGCATTAGCGACCGCCATTGCCGCCTACGCAACGGGTGAAACCACCGCTACGTATGCGCCAGGCCCGCTCGTAATGAGAAGGTCGTCGGTTCGATTCCGACAGGCGGCTCCACCTGCCATTCCCCGCGTTGGCCCAGGTCAGCCGGGGCACCTATCGGTGGTGCGGCTCCCCTGATACTTCGTGGTCGGCGTGGTTGATTGCCTCGCGGACGAGCCGGGTGAGGTGGCCGCCACGCAGGCTGTAGATCATGCGGCGACCTTGCCGGTTGGCCTCGATGAGTCCGCTGTGGCGCAGTTTCGCGAGATGTTGACTCACGGAGGTCCGGCTCGTCGTGACCTGCTCGGCCAAGGTCGTGACGTCGGCCGAGTCGTACGTCAGCATCCACAGGATGTGTAGCCGCGTCGGGTCGGCCAGTTGCGCGAAAACCTCGGCGGCCAACGCGAGTTGGTCCGGCGATGGCGGCCTGTCGTGCTGCCAGCTGACACCGTCGATACCGGCCTCGGGTTTGGGCATGCCGACTATTGTGCCGTGCCTGTTGGGGTCGTGGTCGGCTCGTCAACTCGTGACCATGTCGGCCATACCCGCATCGCAGCAACTCCAGCACCGGTGGAGATGGCAGCGAGAACGGCCGATGCCCACGCGAGACCGGCCCAGCTCCCGACCCATCCGGCGATCGGATAGGTCACCAGGTAGCAGGCGTGGGAGAGCGAGAACTGCGCGGCAAAGATCGCGGGTCGATCCTGCTCGTCGCTGTGGCGACGCAGCAGCCGCGCCGACGGCGTGAGGATCATCGACGTTGCCGCACCGAGCAGGCACCACAGGACCAGAAGCGCCACCCACGTGAGGGTCGCCGACAGGTCGACCCCGAGCAGAGCCGCCGACAGCGCGACGCCGACGCCGAGGGCGAGCCCGGCGGGGATCATGACGCGGCGGTCCGTCGTGCGGTCGAGCACACGCGGGAGGGCCAGCGCGACAACCATGGAGCCCGCGCCATATGCGGCGAGCGCTACCGCAACGTCGCTGGAGCCCAACCCCAATGCACTACGCACGATCACGACTGTGTTCACCAGAACGACAGCGGTGGCGCCGGCGACCGCCAGGTCGAGCGCAAGCAGCGCGCGCAGCTGCGGCGCTGCGAGGAACCGGCGCGTGCCGTAGGTGACCTTCTGCCAGAACGACGCGCCGGAGTCCGGTTCGCCGCGCGGCACGTCGAGTCTGATCGTCACCACGAGGAGCGCCGAGGCGAGGAACCCGATCAGCGTGCCGGCGAACAGGTTGCGGTAGCCGATAACGGTCAACAACGCCGCCGCCAACGCGGGACTCAACAACGACTCCAGGTCGTACGCCAGGCGCGACAGTGACAAGGCCCTGGTGTAGTCGCGCTCGGCCGGCAGCACCGACGGCATCACCGCCTGAAACGCAGGGGTGAACGCCGCGGACGCGGTCTGCAGTACGAAAATCAGGACGTATATCTGCCACACCGAATCCACGAACGGCAGACACGCCGCGACCGCAGCGCGGACCAGATCGGCACTCACCAGCAGCCCGCGGCGGGGAATGCGCTCCGCGAGTGCCGCGATCACCGGTGACAACACGGTGTAGGCCACGATCTTGATCGTCAGCGCCGTGCCGACCACAGCACCGGCTGAGTCCGGCGCCAGATCGTACGCCAGCAGGCCGAGCGCGACGGTCAACAACCCGGTGCCGACCAACGCAACGACCTGAGCCGAGAACAGGTGTCGATACTCCCGATTCGCGAGAACGCCTCGCATGATTACGCCTCCACGTCATATTCATATGTGCGCAGATATGAACATAACGCGATCGAGTGTCCCCCGGCAACCGAGCGGGGCACGGTCAACTGACACGTGAACAGTCGCCGAGGCCGCCGTCAGGCGCGGCGTACGTACGTCACCATCACAACGCCACTCGGAGAGGTCTCGGTACTAGCGAGGTCGAACTGGCTGAGTTGGCCACGTACGCCGAACATGCGTTTGCCGGATCCAAGGATCACCGGGAATATGAGCAGCCGGTACTCATCGACGAGATCACCTGCCGCGAGCGATGCGACGAGTGTTCCTGACCCGAGAACGAGCAGATCGCCCGATGCCTGCGACTTCAATTGGCGCACCCCGTCGCAGGTGTCGTCGTACTCGATGCGCTGAGAGTTCCGCCAGCTCAGCGTTGCCCTCCGCGACACGACGTGTTTCGGCATCCGGTTCATCGCTGCGACGGCGGGTTCGGCCTCGTCCACCGCCGACCAAGCCTCGGTGAGGATTGCGTACGTGCGGCCACCGACCAACAAGCCACTTGCGGAGACAGTCGTGCGGCGCATGAAGTCGGCTACCGTCTCATCGCTATGTGACGTGACCCAACCGCCATCCACGAAGCCGTCATCGCGGTCCTCGTCGGCCGAGAGCGGCGACTGGATGACGCCGTCGATGCTCGTGAAGTTTGCTACCACTATCCGCGCCATGGAGTACCTCCGTATCTGCGTCACTGTGCAGGGTCGAGACGGATCCCGGCCGTCGAGGTCATCGCTGCGACCGGCGTACGCGCTCGGGCAACGGGCTGCGGCGAAAACCACCGGACTGCGCTGGCGCGAGCGAGTACGTTGAAGGTCATGGAATCGACCGCACCGCGACCGGCGATCATCCTGGCATCGCAGGAGTACGCCGACGAGCTCGTCGACACGTTCTGGCGGTACGAGCGCGAGTACGACCTGCGGCCGGCCAGGTCAAGTGGCGAAGTGCTCGAACTCACCGAGAAGCTGCAGGCCGATGGAGTGCCGATCGCCTTGTACGTATCGGATTCTGAACTTCCCGATGAGCATGTCCTCGGTGCGTTCGCGAAGTGGCGGATGGCGGTGCCCACCGCACGGCGAGTGATTGTCACGCCGTTCGAACGGTTCGGCCGTGACGCTCCGGGTTTGCGCCATGGCATGGCGAAGGGCAAGTACGACGCGTACCTACTGATGCCGCGCGGTCCGCGCGACGAGGAGTTCCACAACGCGATCACCGACCTGCTCTCTGACTGGGGCTCGACAGTGCCCGACCCGGAAGCGATCACGGCAAAGGTGATCGGGGCGTCGAACTCCTTGTTGACCACTCAGATCCGCGACTTCTTCGACCGGATGGGCATGCCGACCCGGCTGTACGAACCGGAGAGCGAGGTGGGACGCCGGGTACGTGACAGGTTCCCGTCCGACGTCGACTTCCCGCTGGTGTGGTCGATGATCAGAGACCCCATCGCCCCGCGGTCGGTCAGCGACGTGGCGCGGTCCATCTACGGCGCACCCGATGAGGTAAACGTCCGCGATGTGGTCGATCTGGTCGTGATCGGCGCCGGGCCGGCGGGCCTGGCCTCCGCGGTCTACGGGGCGTCCGAAGGGTTGTCCACGGTTGTGCTCGAGACCGGAGCGGTCGGCGGGCAGGCCGGTACGAGCTCGATGATCCGCAACTACCTCGGTTTCCCCCGCGGCATCTCCGGAATGCGGCTCGCGCAGCGCGCCCGCAACCAGGCGCTCCGGTTCGGCGCGCAGTTCTTCACCGGCTGGCCGGCGCTGGAGCTTCGCCCCGGTGCCCCGCACGTCGTACGCACCGAAGGAGGTGACATCCGAGCGCGCGCCGTGGTGATCGCGAACGGCGTCACCTACCGCAAGCTCGGGGTGAAGCCGATCGAGACGCTGGTCGGCGCCGGCGTCAACTACGGCGCGGCGCTCACTGCGGCCCGCGACCTCGAAGATCGCGATGTCGTCGTGGTCGGCGGCGGCAACTCGGCAGGCCAGGCCGCGGTCCACCTCGCCCGTTTTGCGCGTTCGGTACGCCTGCTGGTGCGACGCGAGGGTCTCGAGGAGACGATGTCGTCGTACCTGATCGGCGAGATCGCCTTCACCTCGCGCATCACCGTGCAGACGTGTACGCAGGTCGTCGACGGCGGCGGCGACCCGAATCTGGAATGGCTCTGCCTCGAAGACACTCGTACGGGCGAGCGGACCAGAGTGGACGCACAGGGCCTCTTCCTGTTGCTCGGCGCCACGCCGGAATGCGACTGGATGCCCGAAGGACTCGCGCGTGACGACCATGGCTTCGTTCTCACCGGCCGCGACGCACCGCAACACGCCTGGACCGACGGACTCCCACCGGTCGAGCTCGCGACAACAGTTCCGGGAGTCTTCGCGGTCGGTGACATCCGATCGGGCTCGATGAAGCGCGTCGCCGCCGCCAGTGGTGAGGGGGCCTCGGTGATTCCCCAGGTGCACCGCTGGCTCGCCGCCGCGCCGGACGTCGCCACTCCCTGACCGGCGGACAATGTCGCGGCCAATGCCGAGATCACGGCCCAGGTCGCCGTCCGTGCGCATTCCGCGATCGCCCGCCGAGTAAGGGAAAACTGACTCTAGCCCGGGAACCGATTCCCGGTGCTAGCCTGGGGTCGGATCGCCACGTAGGACCTTGCTGTGCAGTCGGGTTGCACGACCCGCACCGTCGCAGGAGGAGCAATCGTGTCCGGTAACAAGGCAGTCGCGTACAAGGAACCCGGAGTCGTCGAGGTCGTCGACACCGACTACCCGACGTTCGAGCTGAAGGACGGCCCAGGGGTCAACCCTGCCAACGTCGGAAGAAAGGTGCCGCATGGAGCGATTCTGCGCGCCGTCACCACCAACATCTGCGGCTCCGACCAACACATGGTCAGGGGCCGTACCACTGCACCCGCCGGGCTCATCTTGGGTCACGAGATCACCGGGGAGGTCGTCGAGGTCGGGCCCGACGTCGAGTTCACCAAGGTCGGCGACGTCGCCTCCGTACCGTTCAACATCTCGTGCGGCCGCTGTCGCAACTGCAAGGAGCGCAAGACCGGAATCTGCCTGAACGTCAACCCGGACCGACCGGGCAGTGCGTACGGCTACGTCGACATGGGCGGCTGGGTCGGCGGACAGGCCGAGTACGTGCTGGTGCCGTACGCCGACTGGAACCTCCTCAAGTTCCCGGACCGTGACCAGGCGCTCGAGAAGATCATGGATCTCACCATGCTCTCCGACATCTTCCCGACCGGGTTCCACGGCGCGGTCACCGCAGGCGTCGGTCCTGGCTCAACCGTCTACGTCGCCGGAGCGGGGCCGGTCGGCCTTGCCGCAGCCGTCGGCGCACAGCTCCTCGGCGCTGCGGTCGTCATCGTCGGCGACATGAACGATGATCGACTTGCGCAGGCGCGCAGCTTCGGCTGCGAGACGATCAACGTCGGTGCTGGTGCTCCAGAAGACCAGATCGAACAGATCCTCGGCGTACCCGAGGTCGATGCGGGGGTCGATGCGGTGGGCTTCGAGGCGCGCGGACACGGTGGCGGAGACAAGGCGACGGAGGCGCCGGCGACGGTTCTCAACTCGTTGATGACGTTGACCGCTGCCGGCGGTGCACTGGGCATACCCGGTCTGTACGTGACCGGCGACCCCGGCGGCATCGACGAAGCGGCAAAGGTCGGGTCGCTGTCGATCAGCATCGGTACTGGTTGGGCGAAGTCTCTGTCGTTCACCACCGGCCAGTGCCCGGTGATGAAGTACAACCGTGAGCTGATGATGGCGATCCTGCATGACAAGGTCAACATCTCGAAGGCCGTCAACGCAAAGGCGATCTCGCTCGACGATGCGCCGCGCGGGTACGCCGAGTTCGATGCAGGGGCGGCCACCAAGTACGTCCTGAACCCGAACGGGTACGTCAAGAGCTGACCGGGGTCGCGTACGTACTGGCTCGTTCCGACCACACTGGTGTGATGATGGGCGCCGGTCTCCTCGCTTGGGGGCCGGCGCCCATGTGTGAAAGGACCGCCGAATGCCTGACCGCCCGACGCTGTTGGTACTCGATGACACCGAGGGCCTGATCGAGGCCGCGCCGGCGGCCGAGCGGTTGCGCGAGTTGGCAGACGTACGTTTTGCCGGCTCGCCGGTGGCAGATCTGTCCGACAACGAGCTCGCGGACGTACGCGTGGTGCTCGCGATCCGCGAGCGGACGAAGTTCGACGCGGCGACGCTCGCCCGATTCCCCTCGCTCGAGCTCATCTTGCAGACCGGCGGCCATGCGTACCACGTCGACGAGGCGGCGGCGAGAGCCAGCGGTGTCGCGGTCGCTCTCGGCCGTGGTGCGACGGCGGCGAGCGCCGCTGTCCCAGAGCTGACCTTCGCCCTGATGATCGGTTGTCTGCGGCGCTTCCCGGAGGCGCAGCGCGGAATGGCTTCCGGCGAGTGGCCGGGGCTCGTCGGTCGATGCCTGCGCGGTCGGCGACTCGGCTTGCTGGGTGTCGGCCGGCTCGGCGCGGGTGTTGCGCGGATCGGGGAGGCGTTCGGTATGGACGTCGTCGGCTGGCAACGCCCGGGATCGTCCGGAGCAGACGACGGCGTGACCCGCGTCAATCTCGACACCCTGCTCCGTACGTCCGACGTCGTTTCGATCCATCTCCGGCTGTCGGGCGAGTCGCGCGGTCTGCTCGGCGCGCGCGAGCTGGCGATGTTCAAACCCGGCTCGGTGCTGGTCAACACCGCTCGCGGCGCGATCGTCGACGAAGCGGCCCTGGTCGACACGCTCCGAGATGGCCCGCTCGCTGCGGCCGGTCTCGACGTCTTCGCCGAGGAGCCGCTGGCGGCCGACTCACCGCTGCGGGACCTCCCGAATGTGCTTCTCACCCCGCACGTCGGCTGGACCGTCGAGGAGCACTTCGAGGAGTTCGCGGCCATCGCCGCCCGTCAGCTCGCGGCGTACGTCAGCTGCGAACTCGACCCGGCGGAGCTCCTCGACCCCTCGATGTCGACCCATTGACCGCTGGGCCGCTGCACTGGACCTGTCGGATCTCGGTTGGCATACCGGCTCGAACAGCACATCGCGTACGGTGGCGAGCAGATATCTGGCGGAAGGGGGCGGACGGTGTCGGAGTTCGTCTCGGCAGGCACAGTTGGATCGTCGGATGTGCGACGCCATCACATCCGCCTCGTACTCGGCCTGATCCGCGACGGCGACGGCATCTCGCGCGCCGACCTCGTTGCGCGCACCGGCCTGACGAAGCCGACGGTCACGAGCCTCGTTTCCGATCTCGACAAGCGAGGCATCGTACGCGAGACCGGCACCCGTGAGACGGCGAGCCGCGGTCGTCCGGCACGTCTGCTCGAACTGAACGCCGCGCATGCCGTGACACTGGTCATCGAGGTGAACATCGACCGGGTTGTCGTATCGACCTTCGACCTTCGCGGAGACCTGGTCGCCGAGAACGTCGAGCAGTTCGACGAGTCGCCCCACCCGGACGAGGTGGTACGGATCGCTGCGAATGCGGCAGCGGAGCTCGAGGCCGCACATCGCACGTTGGCCGGGGTCGCGGTAGCTGTGCCGGCGATGATCGACGCAGGAGTCGTGCGATCAGGTCCCCACCTGGGCTGGGACGAGGTCCGGCTGGCGGACATGCTCCACGCGACCACTTCGATCGGTTCGACTCCGGTGATCGTTGACCGGTTGGTGAACTTCTCCGCGGCGTCCGAACGTGGCAGTCGTGGTGGTCTGGCGGACGACGTAGTCGTCGTTTACGGCGACGTCGGTCTCGGCAGCGCACATCTCGTCGACGGTGAGATCGTACGTGGTGCCCAAGGCCTCGCAGGCGAGGCCGGACACACGCTGCTCGACCCGGACGGCCCCATGCACGAATGCGGGCGACGGGGCTGTGCCGCGGCGTTGATCGGCCTCGGTCCGCTGGTACGCGACCTCGGTCTGGGGGAGGGTCGCGTGGGCGCAGCGGGCATGACTGCTCCGGATCTCCTGTCGCGGATCAGCGACCTGGCCGTCGACGCCGATCCCGAGACTCGCGAGGTGTTGGACCGGCAAGGGCGCTGGCTCGGCCGGCTCGTCTCGACACTGCTACACCTGATGAATCCGTCAGAGCTGTTGCTCGGTGGGCATTTCACCACTCTCGCGCCGCTGTACTGGGACGCCTTCGACGACGAACTGCGTGTGCGCGCGCTGCCGCAGCATCTGCGTTCGTGCGAGATCAACGTGTCCGAGCTCGGCGCCGAGTCGGTCCGCAGAGGCGCGCATCGTGTCGTGGCGGACGGCTACCTCGCCCGTTTCTAGGCCTGGGGCGTACTTCGGAATCAACCCTTCCGCGTTCCGCCTTCCGTACGGTAAGGTCTCGATTTAGGTAAAGCGCCTAATACTAAATAAACTCACTGCAGTTAAGGCGGAGGCCGGTATGAAGCGAACGCGTACGACAACGGGGCAGACCGCGATGGGTTCCTGGAGTCGCCGACGCTTCTTGCGGGCGGCCGGAGTGAGCGGTGCCGCCGCGCTCGCACTTCCGGGGTGCGGCGGTGGCGGAGGCGGCGCGCTCGGTGGAGGGTCCGACGGTGAGGTCACCGAACTCGTCGTCCCGACCGCGAGCACCCCGTGGGTCGATGCCTACAAGGCGGTTCTGGCGGAGTACGAGAACAGCAGCGGCATCTCGGTGACGGTGCGCGAGTTTCCCTATGAGGGGTTGGTGACGCAGTACACCAACGACATCCAGAGCGGCGCCGGCACCTTCGACCTGTTCCAGCTCGACGAGGCATGGACCGGCGAGTTCTACGACAAGGAGTGGGCACAACCCGTATCGGATGTCAGCTCCGGCTGGTCGCTCGACTCCGAGACGATCACGTACGCCGACCTCCCGTTCTGGGATCCGAAGGCACGTGCGAGTTCACCAGACGGCAAGCCGATGGGCCTTCCGTACAACGGAAACGTCGAGCTGCTCACGATGCGCTCCGACGTGTACGAAGACCTCGGACTCGAGACACCACGTACCTGGCAGGACGCGATCGAGAACGGCAACCGCGCGATGTCCAAGAAGGCGGTCGAGTTCGGTTACGCGCCGCGTGCACAAGCGGTGCCCAGCGGGCAGTCGATCACCTACACGTTCATGCCGGTGTTCTACAGCTACGGTGCTGACTGGTTTGCAGAGCCGGGCAAGGACTGGACGCCGACGGTCAATACGTCGGAGGCGATCGAAGCGATCACGACGTACCGAGAGCTCGCCCGCCTGGGGCCACCCGAGACGAACAGTCTCGGCCAGGCAGAGGTGATCGCGTTGATGCAGAGCGGCCGGTTGCTCCAGACGCACACGGTCGCCGCTGCGTCGTCTCAGTTTCTCGATCCGGATGCCTCGAACGTCGCCGACGCGGTCTCGTTCGCCGAACTCCCGGCCGGTCCCGCCGGAATCGCTCCAACGAGCGGCACCTGGACGTTGGCGATCCCGGCGGGTCTGCCCGAGAACCGAGCCAAGGCCGCGGCCGACCTGCTGACCTGGTTGGGCGAGCGCGAGCAGCAGCAGAAGTTTGCGGACGAAGGTGGTATCCCCAACCGGCACGACGTTCTCGCGGACGTGACGGGTGAGGCGAGCGCGTACCTGAAGCCGTACGCGCAGTCGCTGGAAAAGGACATCTACCCGTCCATCCGGTATGTCTTCAACGCGGCGATGCTGAAGCCGACCGAGCAGGTCCTCGCGTCCATCACCGCGGGCGACACTGAGCCGAAGAAGGGTATGAACCAGCTGCAGGACGAGCTGACATCGGTTGTCCGCGACGCGGGATTCCTCGACTGACGTATGCGTTCACACTCTCGCCGGACGGCGCTGATCGCGCTGGCGCCGTTCGCAGTTCTCATTGCTGCCCTCGGCGCCTACCCGGCGGCGCAGGTGGTACGAATGTCGTTCTCCGACGTCGGCGTACGCTACGGCGCGTTCGAGTGGGCATTCGCCGGTTTCGACAACTTCCGCGATCTCGCAACCGACCCGATCGCGGGCGAGTCGATACGGGCAACGCTGCTGTTCACGCTTGGCGCACTTCCGTTGAGCCTGCTCATCGGCACCGCCCTCGCGCTTGCAGTTGACCGCGCCCGATGGCTCGGCGCCCTCGCGCGTACTGCCTTGCTCTGGCCGGTTGTGATGACACCGGTGGTGATCAGCGTGCTGTGGTTGCTCTTGTTGAGCCCGACGATCGGCGCCATCAACCGGACGTTCGACTCGTTCGGTCTACCGGAGCAGGGGTGGCTCGGCTCCGGAACGGGCGCGATGGCGTCGGTGATCGCCGTCGACGTCTGGCACTGGACGCCGCTCGTCTTCCTGATCGTCTACACCGCGCTGCGTAACGTCGACGACAGCGTTGTGGAGGCGGCGCGCCTCGACGGAGCCGGCGAGACCCGCCTCGTATGGCACGTCGTGCTGCCGATGATCGCGCCGGCGATCGCCGCCGCGGCAGTGATCCGGCTCGTCATGTGCGTCAAGGCGTTCGACGAGATGTACCTGCTCACCAGGGGTGGCCCCGATGGCGCGACCACGCTGGTCAGTCTCCATATCCGAACCCTCGTCTTCGACGAACGCGCGCTGGGGACCGGCGCGGCATTCAGCCTGCTGGTCGTGCTGGCTCTGACGGCGGTGCTCGGCATTGTGCGCCTTGCACAGCGCAGTCGGATCGTTCTCGCCGCTCGACGGGAGCACGTATGAGTGGCCGGGTGGAACGTACGCCCGCCGGCGGGCGCTCGTGGATAGCGGACGCACTGCTGGCGGTTGCGATCCTGGTCGCTGTCGTGCCGGTCCTGTGGCTGGTCTTCCTGGCGCTCCAGCCGCAGCGCGTGATCATCAGCCGCGGCTGGAACTTCGAGTTCAGCCTGACCAACTTCGAGGCGCTGCTGGAGCCGGGTCAGCCGTACGCAGCGCAACTACTGAACAGCATGGTTATCGTGATCGGCACGGTCCTGATCTGCCTCGTGGTCGGTGCCGTATCGGGATACGCGTTGTCTCAACTACCGGTTCCGCGCAGCGTCGTGCGGATCCTGCTTGCCTTGGCCGGCTTCATCGCCGTCGTACCTCCGATGACTCTCGTGCCTGGACTGTACGTCACCTTGGACCAATTCGGACTGCTTGGAAGCCTCGGTGGCCTGGTGCTGCTCAACGCCGTGTTCCAGCTGCCCTTCGCCGTACTGCTGATGCGCGTCTACTTCGATGCCGTGCCCGCCGATATCGCCGAGGCGGCACGGATGGACGGTGCGGGAGACGTCCGCACGCTCTGGTCGGTCATGCTGCCGATCGTTCGTCCCGGACTCGCGACAGTCGCCGTTTTCACCGCAATCATGGCGTGGAACGACTTCCTGTTCGGCCTGACCATGACTTCTGGCGGCACCACAGCACCGCTCACTGTCGGCATCTCCTCACTGGTCCAGCCGTACGAGACCGCCTGGGGTGAGATGGCCGGGATCGGTGCCGTGGCGGCCGTCCCGCTGATCGTGCTGATCGTCGTCGCCAACCGCCACATCGTCTCGGGTCTCACCGGCGGCGCCGTCAAGGGCTGAGCCCGATCCATCTGATCGACCATGAGCAAGGAGCTGTGCCCACTGATGACGAACGTCGTGCTGATTCTCGTCGACGACCTCGGCTACTCCGATCTCGGCTGCTACGGCAGTGAGATCGCGACGCCGAACATCGATCGGCTTGCGTCGGAGGGCGTACGGATGACCCGCTTCTACAACACGGCGCGCTGCAGCCCGTCGCGGGCCTCGCTGCTGTCGGGTCGCCACCCGCACCAGACGGGGATCGGCATCTTGACCAACGATGATTCGCCACGCGGATACCCGGGCAATCTGCGGTCTGATGTGAAGCTGATGCCCGAGTATCTGCGCGAGCGCGGATTCACGACGGCGATGGCCGGCAAGTGGCACCTAGCCGCCGACGTCCAGAACCCCAACGCTGCCTGGCCGACTCGACGGGGGTTCGAGAGCTTCTTCGGGACGCTCACTGGCTGCGGCAGCTACTTCGATCCGGGAACGCTGACCAGGGGCGAGGAGAACGCGGAGGATGAGGCGCACCGCGACGACTTCCACTACACCGATGCGATCACCGATGAGGCCGTGAACCGGATCGCCGAACTGGCCGGCGGCGACAATCCATTCTTCACTTACGTCGCGTACACCGCTCCGCACTGGCCTCTGCACGCGTCCGAGGAACGCATCGCCGCGTACGAAGACTCCTATGCCGACGGCTGGGACGCGACGCGCGAACGCCGGTTCGAGCGGCAGTGTGAACTCGGCATAGCCGACGAGTCGTGGGAGCTCAGCCCGCGACACCCCGATGCCCCCGCGTGGGAGTCCGAGGAGAACCCGCGGTGGCAGCAGCGACGGATGGCCGCGTACGCCGCGATGGTTACCCAGCTCGATGAGGGAGTCGGCAGGATCCGCGCTGAGCTCGAGCGGCAGGGCGTGCTGGACGACACGATGATGATTTTCCTCAGCGACAACGGTGCATCCGCCGAGGAGCTGCCCTTCATCGAGCTCGACCGCTTCCTGGCGCGTACCGATATCGTCCGCACCCATACCCGAGACGGCGAGCCGGTCGCCGTCGGCAACGACACCGCGATCGATCCCGGTCCAGAGGACACGTACTGCAGCTACGGACTCGGCTGGGCGAACGTGTCGAATACGCCGTTCCGGCTCTTCAAGCAGTGGACACACGAGGGCGGGATCGCGGCGCCGTTCGTGGTCCGGTGGCCCGCTGGAGGAGTGCCGGCCGGAGAGATCGTGCGCACCCCGCGTCAGCTCACGCACGTTCTGCCCACAATCCTGGATGCGGTCGGCCAGGGGACCATGCCGCCTGAGCTCGAGTCGTCGAGCATGCTCGACTCGCTACGGGGAGAGCCCGAGGTCGACACGGCCCCACTGTTCTGGGAGCACATCGGCAACGCTGCGATGCGCACAGCTGAGTGGAAGCTCGTACGTATGTGGGGCTGCGGCTGGGAGCTGTACGACACCTACGACGATCCTTGCGAGCTCGTCGATCTCGCCGATCGCCACCCGGAGGTTGTCGCCGAGTTGAGCGCACAATGGCAGGACTGGGCCGATCGGGTCGGTGTGATCGATTTCGCCGTCACCCGCGATATCTACGCGGACCGGGGCTTGGGCTACCGCGACGCAATCGGCTGAGTAGATCTCGGAGGCAACGCATCGGCCCCCTCGTGCGTCGTACCTGTTAGTAGGCCACTAGTGGTGGCCGAACACATCGCGAGGGAGCAGTGCATGAGTATCGAGTCCCAGGGGCACACCGGCCGTCGCCGTGCCGACGCGCCGGACGAAGTGTCGGGGATCGTGTTCATGCTCGGTGTGATCGCCGTGCTGTGCGTCCTCGCGGTGCTCTTCGTCTGAGTTCACCATTGCCGTACGCCTCAGCGGCGAATGCGGTAGCGCAGGTGGGTGGCGTCGCGTCCTCGGGTCACTCGGATCGTTTCGAGCTGCCGTTGCTCGGTGCCGAGATGGTCGAACAGCCTGCGCCCCTCGCCGAGCAGCACCGGTACAAGATGGAGCTGCAGTTCATCGAGGAGCCCTCTGGTCAGCATCCATTGACCCATCAAGGCGCCGTGAACGAGTACGTTTCCGTCGCCGGCCGCGTTCTTTGACTGTTCGACAGCGGAGGTGAGGTCATCGACGTACGTGACGTTGGGCCAGCTGAACTCCGCAGTGGGCTCGTGTCGGCTGAAGATGAAGATGGGCACGCCGCCGTGGTGGTCGCCGTCCCACCCGTGTGCCGGTTCGAAGGTGCCGCGCCCGGCCAGTACGGAGCCGGTGGACATCACCTCGTCCCAGATCTCGCGGTCCGGGCCGGACAAGTCCTGTGTATGGAGGTGCTTGCCCTTGTCTCCCGGTCCCGACTGGAACCACTCGTGGAGCCGCATGCCGCCATCGCCCAAAGCGTTGTGGCGGGACTCGTTCGGCCCAGTGATGAAACCGTCGATCGACATGGACATATAGAGAACGGTTGACGCCATCGTCGGCTCCGGTTCACTCAGGATTGGTGCAGGCAGACCGAGGCCAACCACGTTAGTTCGTAATCGAACTAGTGTAAAGACGTAACAAATTACGGGTGCGCAGGTACGCCCGGAGCCGCGTCTCACTCAGTAGGTCATTTGTCCCGGACTCTTGACTCAGACAGGTGCAAACGCCATTCTCGCTCTTCAGGTAACCGCTGTGGATGCGGTCCGAGGAGGGAACGCACCATGGGCCCGAGACGTACGATCGGCGTACTTGCCGCGCTGCTCGCCTTGGTCGTGACGGTGGCTGCGTCCGGCGGGGGCGCATCGGCCGGCGGCGCGGATCCGGCGGCGAAGGACAAGTGGTGGGTTCCGACCGATCGACCGGAACCGGATTCGCGGATCAACGTCACGGGTGAGCCCTTCCGCGGGACCGACAAGCATGGCGACGTACGCGGGTTCATCGACGCGCACAACCATGTGATGTCGAATGAGGCCTTCGGTGGGCGATTGGTCTGCGGTAAGCCGTTCGACGAAGCGGGTATCGAAGAGGCCCTCGAGGACTGCCCGGAGCACTACCCCAACGGACTCGGCGCGTGGTTCGAGAACATCACCGGCGGGAGCAACGGTACGCACGACCCCGACGGCTGGCCGACGTTCAACGACTGGCCTTCGCACAAGTCACTCACCCATCAGCAGAACTACTACGCCTGGATCGAGCGTGCCTGGCGCTCGGGGCAGCGCTTGATGGTGACCAACTTGGTCAGCAACGGCGTCATCTGCACGCTGCTCCCGCGCGACCGCGGCTGCAACGAGATGGACGCGATCAGGCTGGAAGCCCGTAAGACCTGGGAGATGCAGGACTACATCGACGACATGTACGGCGGCCCGGGCAAGGGCTGGTTCCGGATCGTCAAGACTCCCAAGCAGGCGCGAAAAGTCATCAAGCAAGGCAAGCTCGCAGTCGTACTCGGCGTCGAGACCTCAGAACCCTTCGGCTGCAAGCAGGTTCTCGGTTTCGCCCGATGCAGTAAGGATGACATCGACCACGGGCTGGACGAGCTGCACGACCTCGGCGTACGCAGCATGTTCTTGTGCCACAAGTTCGACAACGCGTTGTGCGGAGTTCGATTCGACGAAGGCGTGATCGGTACGGTCATCAACATCGGACAGTTCCTGTCGACCGGCACGTTCTGGCAGACCGAGCAGTGCGAGGGCCCTCAGCACGACAATCCGATCGGGATGGTCCGAATCCCTAAGCTGGAGGCGAAACTGCCGGTCGGCACGGTGCTTCCGAAGTACGCCCCCGACGCCCGCTGCAACACTCGCGGGCTGACCGGCCTCGGTGAGTACGCGCTGGACGGCTTGATGAAACGAAACATGATGGTCGAGATCGACCATATGAGCGTCAAGGCCGCAGACCGTACGTTCGACGTGCTCGAGGCGGCAGACTATCCGGGCGTCATCTCCAGTCACAGCTGGATGGATGCGAACTGGACCAAGCGCCTCTACCGGCTGGGCGGCTTCAAGGCCGAATACCCCGGCCAGCCGAAGAGTTTTGCCGAGCAGGCAGCCGACGGCCGGAAACTCAGGCAGAAGTTCCACAAGGGTCTTGGGCTTGGACTCGATATGAACGGTCTCGGCGGCTGGCCTGCTCCCGAGGGCGAGGACGGGAAGTACGCCGTGCACTACCCGTACAAGGGCCTCGACGGCACGACTCGAATCAACCGACAGCAGACGGGCGAGCGTACGTGGGACGTCAACCGCGACGGGATGGCGCACTACGGATTGATGCCCGACTGGCTCGAGCAGGTACGAAAGGCGAGCGGTGGCAAGGCCACCGACGACCTGATGCACGGCGCCGAGTCGTACCTCGAGACCTGGTCGGCCGCGAACTCGTACGGCAGGTAGCCGTCAAGGAACGGGTGCGCTGCGTGTGCGTGGTTCGAACTGGCGAGCCATCACCGGGAGTACGACCGCCACGAGCAACGGGAGTACGAACATGTAGCGCTCGCCGAAGGCATCCGACGTGAAGGCGATGGCAAACGCCGCAACAAGGTAGCCGAGGTAGTTGGCCACGTTGACTCGGGCGATCGCCGTCGTACCGCCTTCGCGGTCGAGGTGTCCGGCTGCCACGTACGAGAGCGGAGGTACGAGCGACAAGCCACCGCCGAGCAACGCGAACCCGATGACCACGACGTACACGCTCGGCGCGGCAACGATCACGACAAGTGCCGCGACCGCGACGATGCCGCTGACTCGTACAACTGCGGTCGCGCCGTAGCGCCCGACCAGTCGGTCGCCGACGAGTCGTACGACGAGCAGCACCGCCTGGTACGCGCCGTACGCGGCCGGTGCTGCGTACGCGGCGGCGTCGAGACCGTCCTGTAGGTAGATGCCGCTCCAGACCGAGGTCGCGGAGTCGTTGACCCACATCGCGAAGGTCGGGATTCCGATCAGGATCACGGGAAGCCACGGCACCCGGTGCGTGGGAGACGGGCCGGATGCCGACTGCGAGCTCGCGGGCTCGGTGCGCAGGAGGTCGGGTCCGGTCAGTGCGTTGGCGGCGAGGCCGACGAGGCAGACGACGGCGAGCGATGCGAACAGCGGCCAGTCCAAGGCGATGGTGAGAGCCGCGTACCCAGCGCCGACGACGGCGGCGATGCTCCACATGGCGTGGAAGCCGGTCATGATGCTGCGGCCGTAGCGGTCTTGGACGGCGACGCCCTGCATGTTCAGCGCCGCATCGACTCCGCCGACGAAGAAGCCGTAGACGCAGGTGCAGGCGACGAGGGCCGGCAACGAGCCGGCCAGACCCGGCAGCACCGAACCGAGCGACGCACCCGCGAGAGCCACCCGCAGCGTCGCGGCGCTTCCCCATCGCTGCGCCGTGTAACCGGCGACGATGCTGCCGACAGCCGACAGAGCCGCGACGGCCGCCAGCAGGAGCAGGACGTCGAGGTCGTCGAGATCGAACTTGTCCTTGATTGTCGCGAGCCTGGTGACGATCGAGGAGAACGTGAGGCCCTGGATCGCGAAGCCGGTGAGTACTGCCCGCCGTGCCGCGACGTCGGTGGCCATCATTAGCCGCGCGCGCTGATGCGGTCGACGACGTGATCTGCGATCGAGTCGAGGATGCGTTCGGCGGAAGCGTTGTTGCCGGCCACGAGGTAGTTCAGGGTCAGCCCGTCGAGCGTGGAGGCGAGGTACCGGGCGAGATCGGCCTTCGACACAGTGGTGTCGGCGTCGAAATGGTCGAGCACCCGATCGATGACCTGCTGGTTGGCCTTGACGTACCGGGCGTACTGCTCCCGCGCAACCTCCTCCAGCCCTGGCTGGCGAAGTACGTACTGCGTCAGTTCGTAGGTCAGCATGTGTTCATCGGGTTTGGCGACGACGTGATCCCAGTACGCCTGGAGGCTCGACCGAACGGTGTCACGCAAGGATGCATCGGGGTCGACGTCGGCGGCGGCCATCGCAGGCGAGGCGGAGTGTTCGGTCAGGGTCTCGATGACGGCTTCGAACAGTGCCTGCTTGGACTCGAAGCAGTAGTGGAAAACGCTCAGCGAGACGCCCGCCTCTCCGACGATCGCACGTGTGGTCGCCTTGGCGATGCCGTCGCGGGTCATGACCCGGATCGCGGCGTCGACGAGCTGGACTCGTCGCTGTGCTGACGACAACCGAGTCATTCGTACGCTCCTGCTGGTGCGGTGATGTGACGGACCGTGGGTCTGGATCGGTTGGGAGCCGGTTCGTCCGCCAATATAGACCCAATTGGTCAGTCGACCCGGACTCTTGACCTGGTACGCCTGGCCCGCGATGCTCGCACCAACCACTGTCACGACGAGGGGCCGCGGATGTCCGACTTGCCGAACCTACCGTCCGACTTCGTCTACGGCGTTTCCACGGCGTCGTACCAGATCGAGGGAGCGGTCGAGGCCGATGGTCGCGGTCGTTCGGTATGGGACACGTTCTGCGCCGAGCCCGGGCGAATCAGGAACGGCGAGACGGGTGACGTCGCATGCGACCACTATCACCGATACGCCGACGACGTTGCGCTGATGCGCGAACTGGGGATCGACTCGTACCGGTTCTCCATCGCCTGGCCGCGCGTTCAGCCAACGGGTTCGGGGCCGGTGAACGACGCGGGTCTCGACTTCTACGACCGGCTCGTTGACGAGCTACTCGCGGCCGACATCAACCCTGCTGCGACGTTGTTCCACTGGGATCTGCCACAGACGCTCCAGGACGAAGGAGGCTGGCGCAACCGCGATACTGCGCACAGGCTTGCCGAGTACGCGACCGTGGTCGCCGAACGGCTCGGTGACCGGGTGCAGATGTGGATGCCGATCAACGAGCCGGTGGTCGTGACGATGTTCGGGCACGCTCTCGGCACGCATGCGCCGGGCGAGCGGCTCGGATTCGAGGCGCTTCCGGTCGCGCACCATCTGCTGCTCGGGCACGGGCTGGCGGTCCAGGCGTTGCGGGCGGAGGGCGTCTCGAACATCGGGATCGCCTCGAACCACCAACCCACCTGGCCGGCGAGTGAGTCTCCCGCCGATCAGGAGGCGGCCGCTGCGTACGACACGTTGATCAACGAGCTCTTCGCCGATCCGATCCTGCGCGGCGAGTATCCGAACGGAATCGGCGACGGCATGCCCGGACCGGTCAGCGAAGACCTCGAGGTGATCGCGTCGCCGCTGGACTGGTACGGAATCAACTACTACCAACCGACCCTTGTCGGTGCCCCGGGCAGCACCACTGGCGCTTCTCCGACGTTGGAGGGCGCCGAGGCCCCCGTCGAGCTGCCGTTCGACCTCGGGCAGATCCCCGACGTGCCCACGACTGACTTCGGCTGGGCGATCGTGCCGGAGGGCCTGACCCAGATGCTCACCTGGTTCCGTGACCGCTATGGAGACTCGTTGCCGCCGTTGTACGTGACTGAGAGCGGGTGTTCGTACCACGACCAGGTCGCCGAGGACGGTCGCGTACGCGACCGTCCTCGGATCGACTACCACCGCGCCCATCTGGCCGCGGTCGCCGATGCGGTCGAGGCCGGCGTCGACGTACGCGGCTACTTCGCGTGGTCACTGATCGACAACTTCGAATGGGCCGAGGGCTACACCGAACGCTTCGGCCTCGTCCACGTCGACTTCGAGACCCAGCGGCGTACGCCCAAGGACTCCTACCACTGGCTACGCGAGCAGCTCGCCGCGCGGCGTGGAAACGGATAGTGCTGGGTACTGCTCGGCTCACTTGACGGTGGGTCTGCTCGAGTGACGAAGCGCGAGCAGGGACGAGCGAGCCATGAGTACGACCGCGACGACGACGACGCAGAGGATCACGATCGTTACCGGACGACCGAGAATATACGAAGGATCGCCATTGGAGTACGCCAAGGTCTGTCGCAGTGATGATTCGAGCGTTGGTTGCAGCACCACTGCCAGGACGAACACGGCCATACTGAAGCCGCTGGCGCGCAGGAGGAACCCGATCAGCCCGGCGATGAGCATGACGATCACGTCGAAGGTGGAGTTGCGGTCGGCGTAAACCCCAATCGTGCAAAGGCCGACGATCAACGGCATCATGACGCGTGGTGGGACCGAGAGCAGTCGTGTGAACAGACCGACCAGCGGCAGGTTGAGCACCAAGAGCATGAGGTTGCCGATGTACATGGCGGCGATGACAGTCCAGAACAGCTCGGGTTCGTCATCGATCAGAGTTGGGCCGGGAACGATCCCGTTGAGGAGTAGGGCCGCGAGTACGAGTGCCATCGTGGGAGCGAAAGGTATTCCCAAAACCATGAGCGGGATGAAAGCGGCCCCCGCGGCGGCATTGTTCGCGGCCTCCGGCCCGGCAACTCCCTCGATCGCTCCGTGGCCGAACTTTTCCGGATGCCGAGAGATTCGCTTCTCGGTTACGTATGAGGCGAACGTCGACAGCACTGCTGCTGGACCAGGCACCAGGCCGAGGAGGAACCCGATAACCGAGCCACGTGCGGCCGCAGGCGCAGCATCGCGCACTTCTCGACGGTTGGGGAGAAGATCGCGCAGGCCGGGCGCGGCGATGGCAGACGACCGCTGGTGCCCACGGACCATGGTGAGTGCCTCGGCAATGCCGAACACGCCCATCACCAGCGCAATGAAACTGAACCCTTGGGCCAAGGTGGTGGAACCCATCGTGAAACGTAGGTCACCGGTTGCGGGGTCCATTCCGACGGTGCCAACCGCGAGACCCAGGCAGATCATGACCAGACCACGCGCCGTCGACCCCTGCGAAAGGGCTGCGAGAAGTACGAGTCCGGCAATGCACAGTGCCATGTACTCCGGTGGCCCGAGCTTGACCGCGACCGAACTGAGGAACGGGGCGAATAGCATCAGGCCGACGATCGAGAGCGTCCCGGCGACGAAGGACGACACCGCCGCCACTGTCAGAGCTGGACCCGATCTGCCCTTCTTCGACATTTGGTTGCCGTCGATCGCCGTAACGACCGACGACGCCTCGCCCGGGATATTGAGCAGGATCGAGGTAGTCGACCCTCCGTACGTGGAGCCGAAGTAGACACCCGCGAAGAGGATCAACGACCCCGTCGGTCCAACCTGGGTTGTTACCCCGAGCAGCACGGACATGGCGCCGATCGGACCGATGCCCGGAAGGACTCCGACAAGCGTGCCGAGGAGAACACCAGCCACGGCGAGCAGGACGTACGTCGGGTCGGCGAACGACGCGAACCCACCGCCTAGGTCGCTGAGCACGTTGGCCCCCTTCTAGACGAGACCTAGACTGCCGGCCGGCAGCGGGACGAACAGCCAGTACACGAAGAAGAACCACACGGTTACACCGAAGGACGCCCCAAGCAGCAGTGGCCACAGCACGCCACGCATGCCCATGAGTTTGGCTATCGCGACGACGGCAGCCGAAAGGGTCACGACGAAGCCGGTGGTGTCGGCCAGCAACGGTACGGCGAGAGCCGCGAGTAGGACACCAACGATCCGCAGCCAGGAACTCGGTCGCTCGGTTTGGCCTCGTTCGTCATGGTCGGAAGGTTCGTTTTGGGCTTCCTGTGCAGCCGCGGTCTCGTCCTCGGCTCTCTCGGAGGAAGCGATACGAGGTCCAGACATCAGTACGACGGCCGACGCGCCGGCGAGCACCGCTGCGACCAGAAGAGGGAAGAATCCGGGGCCGGTGTCGGCCGGTGTGCCAACACCTTCCTGAACAGCCCGATAGCCGTAGAAGAGACCGAACAACAGGAGTACCCCCGCGGTTACGATCTCGGCGGGCAGCCGGCCGCGCTTTTCCGGCTGCCGGTCCATACTCGTCATCCGAGCGTCTCGAGGATCGGCGTCGAGGCTTCGGTCTTGTCGCGCAGATGCTGCGTCGCATCGTCCGGTCCGATACCGCTGACGATCAGTCCTAGCTTTTCTGCCGCGTCGGCGAACTCGTCGCTGTCGATGGCATCGGAGAACGCGCCCTCGAGATCTTCAACGACATCGTCGGGGACTCCGTCGGGCGCTATGACCATGTTGTACGCGCTCCAGTCGATGTCGACACCTTGGCTGGCGAACGTCTCTACATCGGGCACCAGATCGACAGGTTTTGCAGCGGTGACGCCGAGGGCCCGGATCTTGCCGGACTTCAACTGCGGCAGAGCGCTAGCCAACTGCATCACGCCGACGTCGACGTTGTCGCCGAGTAGAGCGGTGGTCGTGGCTTGGTCGCCGTCGAAATCGATGTGCTTGAGTTTGACCCCGGCCTTCTGCTCGAACTCAGTTGCCGGAATCGCGTAGTTGAGCGGGCCTTCCCCGATCGTGATCGACGACGGCTCATCCTTTGCCGCGTCAATGAGGTCCTGCAGATTCTGGTACGGCGACGCTTCCGGTACGACGAAGATGATCGGGGACTCGATCACCTCGTCGATCATCGTGAGCGCATCCGGGTCGTACGCGATCTCTTCGACCTGAGGCACCAGCGTGAGCGGGCCGTCGGGGACCACTCCTATGGTGTAGCCGTCGGCCTTCGCTTGGAGGATCTCAGTGGTGCCGACGGAGCCGCCCCCACCATCTCGGTTGACGATCTGAAGGTCTTCGCTCAGCGCATCGCCCTCGTTGATGATATCGGCGAGGGCACGTGTTGTCGTGTCGATGCCGCTGCCGGCCGGGTACGGAACGATGACTTGGATTGAGCGCTGCGGGAAGTTGCTCGGTGCGTTTTCGCGCGCACCGCACGCAGCGATCGGCAGCATCGTTGCGAGTGCGATTGCGGCAACGTACGTGCAACGGCGCGATGGGGTGGCCTTCATCTGCGACTCCTCTGCGTTCCGGACGCCGACATCAAATCCAAGTGCCGTCTGGGGTGTGGTGAGGACCACAGTCGACTACGCGAATCGCAGCACGTCAAAGACGTGAATCCATCACAACTCATTGCGTAGGGCAATGTGTCATTCATTGGCTTCGGCGATGAGTCGCAGTCCTTTTTGCTCTTTGACGCACTGTGTCAGACGTACAGAGGATGAAATTGCCCCGCAGGCGGCCGCCTCGCGAACGATTTCGAGAAGGAGCGTACCGATGGTAGACCGCCCGCCCCCTGGTTCCTCGGCATCAACGGTTCTGCTTGATGTGGACGATCGTGTCGCGACGCTGACGCTGAGCCGACCGGAACGCCGGAACGCGATGTCCTGGGAGCTTCTCGTAGACCTGGTGTCCGCTGTGGAAGCGGCGAGCACGGACCCGCAGGTCGGCGCCATCGTGCTTACCGGCGCTGGGCGAGACTTCAGTGTCGGCGCCGACCTCGCCCGGGTGGCCTCGGATCGTCGTAGCGACCAGGACAGCCGTACGCTCCGCGGGCGCTCAAGGGACGACGATGTCGAGCGACTCACGTTCGCCTCGAAAGTTGCGGAGCTCATCGTGTCGTGCCGCAAGCCGACAGTAGCGAAGCTCAACGGTGCATGCGCCGGTGCCGGTCTGAGCCTCGCTCTGGCGACCGACTTTCGAATCGCGGCGACCCGAACGGTGATCAACACCGCGTTCGTGAGTGCAGGAGTTTCCGGAGATCTGGGTAGTGCGTGGCTGCTGGCGAGGGCTGTGGGCGATGCCCGTGCGCGTGCACTGCTCCTCGACCCGATGAAGATGACCGCGGACGAAGCGCTCGTGGCGGGTATTCTGACCGAAGTGTCGACCGACCTGGATGCTCGTGTCGAGGCGCTGACCTACAGGTTGGTGCGGCAACCCCCGACGGCGATCGCGTTCGCGAAGGAGAATCTCGCCGACGCGGCTTCACTCACTTTCCCCGACTACTTACGCCAGGAGATCCCGCGCATGGTCGACAGCGCTGCCAGCACGGACGCTCGCGAGGCAGCCCGTGCGTTCCTGCAGAACCGACGCGTGCATCCGTCAGGTGAGTGACCGGGATGAGTGGGCCCCTGGAAGGGATTCGTGTCATTGAGTTCGGCCACTACATAGCTGCTCCGGCCGCCACCCAGATCATGGTTGATCTGGGCGCAGAGGTCGTCAAGGTCGAGCCACCGTCCGGCGATCAGGCTCGTTCCATCGGTGCGTACGGCGAGGGCATCGTGTGTGCGTACAACCGGGGCAAGCGTTCCGTGGTCCTCGATCTCAAGGACCCGGAGGAGCGCAGCGTAGCGCTGGATCTCATCGGCGCAGCTGACGTTGTCGTGCAAAATCTGCGTGCAGGGGCGATGGAACGGCTTGGACTCGACCGGGAGCGCCTGACGGCAGCCAATCCGCAACTGATCCACGTGGCGATCTCCGGGTTCAGCCGAAAGGGACCCTCCGCCGATCGGGCCGGTCTCGATATCGCTGCCCAGGCCGAGAGCGGGCTCATGTCGGTCACGGGCGAGCGCACCGGTGAGCCGCAGCGTGTGGGTTTCCCGATCGCCGACGTCGGGGCGAGCTATGCGGTAGTGCAAGCCGTCCTCGCCGCTCTGTTCCGCCGCGAGCGAACCGGCAAAGGCGGCCACGCGGACATCTCTCTCGTCGATGTCGCCATCCACATGCAGTCGGCGCTGTGGGGCGAGTGGCACGCGTCGGGTACGCAACCTCGTCGTAAAGGGAACGGGCAAGCTACCGTCGCGCCGGCAGCTGACCTCGTCACGACCGCTGATGGTGAGATCGTTCTATCCGCGTACACGTCGGAGCACTTCTCACGTCTGTGTGCCTTCTTGGAGAAGCCATGGATGACAACCGATCCGCGCTTCGCCGACAACGATGCCAGGGTGCGGCATCGTGCTGAGTTGCTGGCCGAGATTTCAGCAGTCCTCCGCGGCTTCACCACCGAGGAGTGCGTGCGGCGTTTGGGTGCGATCGGCCTGGTGGCCGCTGCGGTCCGGACCTTCGCCGATGTGAAGACCGCTACAGATATCGCCGCAAGCGAGGTGTTCGTTACGGCGCGAGATACGGAGGGTCGCGACTTTGCGGTCCCGGGCCTTCCGTTCAGTCTCGATGGGTCGGCAGCGCGCACTGGCTTGTCGGTCGCTGGTATCGGAGCCGATAGCGAGTCGGTGCGACGCCAGTGAAGCCCCAAGAGGACGCGGCGGGGCCGACGCGAGGAATGAACCTGCGTGAACTCGAGTGCTTCTTAGCCGTGGTGGACCACGGCGGAATCACCCGCGCGGCATCTGCGCTCTATCTGGCACAGCCGTCGCTGTCGCAGGTAATTCGCCGACTAGAAGAGAGCATCGGCGTCGAGCTGTTCCGACGAGTGGGGAGGGGCCTGGTGCTCTCGCCCGCGGGAGAGGCGCTTGTCGGGCCCGCGCGTCAGGTGATGCGCGATCTCATCCATGCGCGCAGTGTCGCCGCGGGATACCGGGGGCTATCCGGCGGCCGGGTCGACCTCGCGGTCTCCGCGTCGCTGACATCGAGCTTTCTGGCCGCTTGGGTCGGTGACTTCCGGCGTCAGCATCCGCAGATCACGGTGCGACTCACCCAACACGATGGTGACACCGGTGAAATCGCGGCACTCATACGGTCCGGAGCCGCTGAGGTCGCTTACACCGTTAGCCCGATGACCCAGCCCGGAGTGAAGTGTGCACACATCGGGAAGGGAGAAATCGTCCTGGCTCTCCCGCTCGGCTGGGGCAGAGATCTCCCGGACCCGGTGCCCTTGCCGATGCTCAACGGCTTGCCGATGGTTGTAGATCGTGGAATCGGGCGTAGCTATTTGGCGACGATCCGCGATGAGCACGGGATCGATCCGAACGTGGTCGTGGACATCAGTGAATCCGGAGACCTACTTCCTCTGCTCACCTCTGGCGCGGGCGCAGCGCTGCTACCGATGCGCCAGGCCATGGAAGCGCGACGACGTGGTGCTGTGCTGCGCATGCTGGACCCGCCTCCGACTCGCGATATCTATGCCATTACTCCGACGACCTCGCTCACGCCCCCGGCTCAGCGGTTCCTCGATCTGAGCATCGACAACATTCAGCGTTGGCACCGAGCAGTCGGCAAGCGAACCTCGCAAGGAATGAAGCTGCTGGATGCCGCCGTCGAAGCCGATGACCTGATCGAGAGGGCATATCGACGCCGAGCTGGGACCGAACCCACTCAGTAGGGGCCGGGTGGTTCATGTGGCCGACTCCGATGAGCAGAAGTGCACAGGCCTCTTAGCCTGCCGGGAGCCGACTGGGCGTCCACCCGTCCGCTCCGCCGGTTGCTCCTTTCACAGTTCCCCCGCCTACTTCGGTTGCGTCCTTCATCGTTTCCCCACCGCTGCGGTTCTCTTCTTTGGCGGCGACGACGCCGGGTACGCGACTGGTGGCCGCCTTCCCGCGACCATCCCGCCCCATTTTCCCTGGGACCTTCACAGTTTCCGCACTTCGCCACGATCCCGTTTTCCCAACAAAACAAGGTGATTCGACCCTCTCAGCTCTTGCTCCTCGAACTTCTGTGCGATACAATAGGTTCCATGTTCGAACCGCAGACCTACACCCGCCTCCACGATCAGGCGCGGCAGGCTGCGGACGCTTCCGAGCTCATTGGCCTCGCGACCGATGAGCAGCTGTGCCAGTCGTTGCGTGACCTGCAAGCGGCGTTGGATTTGCTCGACGGGGTACGCGCCTCGCTGTTCGCGCAGCTGAAAGAGTCTGAGGCCCACAAGTCCGACGGTGCGTCCACGGTCGCTGGGTGGGCTCGCCAAGAGTTGCGCATGGGGTTGGGTGAGTCGCGGCGGCACACCAAAGCCGGACAGACCTTGAAGACGTTGCCGAAGGTCGCCGCCGCTCTGGATGCCGGTCAGATTCGGGGTACGCATGTCGACGAGTTCACCGTCGGGGTCACCAAAGTCGGTGCGGACATCATGAGCGACCTGCAAGACGTCCTCGTCCCACTCGCACGGAACTGTGAGCCGCGTGATCTGCGGGTCGCGATCAACGAGCTGAACGACATCGTGAACTGTGAAGAACGCGATAAGGCGTATCAGCGGGGGATGAACAAACGCGACATCCGGGTCGACAAATGCGGTGACGGGTTTTATGTGTCGGGGATGCTCGACCCCGTCACCGGAGCAAAGTTCGCCCGATGGGCCAAAACCGTGTCAATGCCTGAGTACGACGGCGACGACCGCGCACCGTCCGACCGGAGGGTCGACGGACTCGGACGGATGCTCGACGACCAAAACACCCCACCCCCGACCGAACAGCAGCAGCCGGCAGATAAGCAGTCCGAGCAGTCCGCCGACGAGCAGCCTGGTGAGTCATCCGAGCAGGAGCCGTCGAGGCCGCGTCGGCGCGCGGACACCACTCTGTTGGTCCTGGCCGACCTCGAAACCCTGCTGCGTCTGCCTGGTGCACGTCCGGCGACGTTGGTCGGGTTCGGCCCCATCGGGCCGCAACTGCTGGGCTACCTCACCTGCGGCGCCGACACGTCGGGCATCCTCACCCACGGCACGACGAACGGCCCGGTCCCGCAGGCCAACATCCTGAACGTCGGGCGTACCAGCCGCCTCGCCACGACAGCGCAACGCAAAGCGATCACCGCCAGACAAGACGGCATCTGCGCCAACCCCGGCTGCGGCTCCACCTTCCTGGAGTTCCACCACGTCAACTGGTGGAACCGCGACGGCGGGCGTACCGACCTGTCCAATTTGGTCGGGATCTGCGGCGGCTGCCACCACCTCGTCCACCAGAACAAGCTGATCATCAAAGCCGACGGCCACGGCGGGTTCACATTCCACCGCTCCACCGGCGCCGTGATCGACGACCACGCCCGCATCACGAAACAACGCATCCGCGACCTCATCGCCAAAATCCGCCACACCGCCGAAACCGGCGACGAGCCCGAACCATCGGTACCGAAACCACGGATCGACGCTAGCTGGCTCACCCCACTCACACCAGACCAACGCTCACCCGGCGAGCAACACCTCTACGCACACCTCACCCACCGCACCTAGCAAATTCGGGTCACCGATCAGCCCGCCCCGGCGGGCTGATCGGCATGCGTATGCTCTGACCGGAAGCTGTCGAAGCCGACGGAGGTAGTGATGGCAGACAACACGCCCGAATCGGACTTCTCGCATGGCGCGGCGTATGTGGATGGTCAGCTGGTTCCGGTCGCGGATGCGCGAATCCCCTTACTGGACACGGGTTTGACCCGATCCGACGTCACCTACGACGTTGTTGCGGTCTGGGACGGCGGGTTCTTCCGGCTCGACGATCACCTCGACCGCTTCCTGCGCGGATGCGAGCAACTCCGGATGCAGGTCCCACTCGGGCGCGCCGAAATCGCCGACGTACTGACTCGCCTGGTTGCGGTGTCCGGACTGCGGGAGTCGTACGTCGAGGTCATGTGTACGCGCGGCATTCCGCCCGCAGGGTCACGCGATCCACGTACGTACCCCAACCGGCTCTATGCGTACGCCATCCCGTACGTATGGATCCTGCGGCCGGAAGACACCGAAGCGGGCATGGACGCCGTGATCGTGCGCTCGACCCGCCGGATCCCGTCCGACTCCATCGACCCGACTGTGAAGAACTTCCACTGGGGTGACCTCACCCGCGGTCTGTTCGAGGCGTACGACCGTGGAGGGCAGCATCCGATCCTGCTCGATCATCGCGGGTACATCACCGAAGGCCCCGGTTACAACGTCTTCGCGCTGACCGGCGACGAGCTGATCACACCCGCGACTGGCGTACTCGAAGGCATCACCAGGCGCACTGTGCTCGAGGTCGCTGCCGAGCACGGTGTGGCGACTCGAATCACTGATGTCGAGGAATCCTCGCTGCGCAACGCAGCTGAGCTGTTCGCTACCTCGACGGCCGGTGGCATCATGCCCATCACCTCGATCGACGGAGTGCCCGTCGGTGATGGGCGCGCCGGCCCGGTGACGAGCCAGCTGCGTGATGCGTACTGGAAGGCGCACTCCGATCCGCGCTACGTGACCACCGTCGACTATCAGGCGTTTGCGACGAATGGCTGAGCCGCCGCCCGCGATCGTCGAGTCGCTGCGCCGGGCGGGGTGCGTGTTCGCCGAGGACGAGGCGCAGTTGCTGACCGAAGCCGCGCAATCGGCGGAGCAGCTTGCCGCAATGGTCGAGCAGCGCGTATCCGGCACCCCGCTCGAGCACCTACTCGGCTGGGTCGAGTTCGCCGGTCTGCGCATTGCCGTTGACGACGGGTTGTTCGTCCCGCGCCGGCGCACCGAAGTGCTCGTACGAGAGACGCTCAACGTCATCCGGCCCGGCGGAGTGGTCCTCGAACTCTGCTGCGGAGTCGCTGCCGTCGCGACCGCGGTCGCCGCCGAGTCAGACGGTGTCGAGGTTCATGCCGCAGACCTCGACCCGGCAGCCGTACGTTGTGCGGTACGCAACCTCGCGAGCGTCGGGGGGAAGGCGTACGAGTCCGACCTGTTCGACTCGGTGCCCGAGTCGCTGCGCGGCCGCGTCGACGTTCTCGTCGCCAACGCGCCGTACGTACCGACCGATGCGATCGCGACGATGCCACCCGAAGCGCGAGAGTACGAGCCACGCGAATCGCTCGAAGGTGGCCCCGACGGCGTCGACCTCCACCGGCGAATAGCCGACGGCGTACGCGACTGGCTCGCGCCCGGCGGGCACCTGATCATCGAGACCAGTGAGCGTCAGGTGCTGTTGACGATGGACGCCTTCACCCGCAACAGGCTGGAGGCCAAGGTCGCCCGCGCCGAGGATGTCGACGGTACGGCCGTGGTCGGGTCAGCGCCGCGCTGAGAGCCACCGCTGCAGGGCGACCGCGAGTCGGACGGGCTGATCGAACTGGATCAGGTGTCCGGCGCCCGCGATGATCTCTAGCTCTGCGCTGGGGATCAGCTCGGCCAGCCGATGCGCGCGATCGACCGGAATCCAAGCGTCGTCGGCACCCCACACGACGAGCACCGGCATCTCCAGCTCGCCGTAACGCTCCTCGACTTCGGCGGTGAATCGCTCATCGGCCTGCGCGATCTGGCGATAGAACGCCGGCTGACCATCCTCGGTGAGCCATGGCGCGGTCAGCAGCTCGCGTTGATCCTCTGTCAGACCTTGGCCACTCGCCGACTCGATGTACGCCTCGAGCGCACCGCGATGCACGGCAGACGGCTGGGAGGCGAAGGTGTCGGCGTGCTGCGCGACCAGCCGGAAGAACGGCGACCCCCACGGACGCAGAGCCACCACGTCGACGAGTGCGAGCGATGCATACTGCGCCCCATGCAGGAGGTGTGCGCGCAGAGACACGGCCCCGCCGAAGTCGTGGACGACGACGTCTGGCCGGGGCAACTCCCAGTACGTGAGCAGATCGGCGAACAGCTCGGCCTGCGTACCGAGGTCGACGGCGTGCTCGGGGTGCATCGACGATTGTCCGTAGCCGGGCATATCCCACAGGTAGACGGTGTGATCGCGGGCGAATGCCTCGGCGTACGCGCGCCAGAGCGCCGACGACCAAGGCGTGCCATGGCACATCACCACTGCGGGACCGGACCCGATGCGGTCCCAGGCGACAGTGCGCCCGCGCCACTCGAAGCTCTCGGTCAGAGTGTGGTCGATCATGGCGCCCATCCTGCCGCGGCGGTGTGACAGGTACGCACGCAGCGCACCCGGTCGACGACCGCGCCACCCCTCGGGACTACTCCTTGAGCGGTGCCTCGTCGAAGGTTCCCTGCTCGGTGAGGATCCCGAAGATTCGCTTGTACGAGTCGTTGCCGGATCCGTCGACCATCGCCTGGCCGAGGTCGATCACGACGCGCGTCTCGCCGTCGGGGGTCTCCTGGAACACGAAGTTGCCTGCGTACTCGTTGTTCGCCGCGAGCTGTTGGTTGTACAGGACGTTCTCCCCGGCGACGATGGCGAGGTCGAGACGGGCGCCCATCCGTTGGAACTTGTCGAGTCGCGGATTCGGACCGAGCACATCGTCAAGGTCGCCGGACTCGCGGGCAGTTTCGGGATAGGGCCCGCCCGGCTGCGGTTTGATCGTCCCGGTCGGCGCTTCGGGACCGCCGGCGTTGACGAGATTCCCGTTCGCGTCGATCGCCCAGTAGTTCGTCTGATCGTCCTGCACCGGTTGCGGCCCGATCTGTGGCGGCGGACCGAGCGGCAACAGCACCGCCAGGTCTTGGCCGAGCTCGATGTCCGTGAGGTGGCTGTAGAGGTTGGTCCACCCGAAGTTGTGGATCGTCTGTGTGTTGTCGGCGGGCCCGTACGGGACCTCAACCGGGTACCAACGTCCGTCCGGGCCCTGGATCCAGCCGTCGTCCGAATCCATCCCCTCGGGCGAATGACCGGCGGGAATGATGTGATCCTTCGGATTCCAGTCATCGGCGAACTGCTGCATCTCCTCGGGGAAGTTCAGCCACAGCCATTCCAGCTCCTCATCCGTACGCGGGTCTTCTGGATCGCTGAGGATGTCGGGGAAATCGTCGGCTTCGACCTCGAGCAAATCAGTGCTGACCCCCTTGATGGGGACCTTGGTGAGGTCGAGCTCCGGCCATGCCAACGCTGCCCACGCGGGGAGGTTCCCGTTCTGCCAGGCGCGCAGGATTGCACCGTCCGTCGGGCCCGTGTCGATCGCGGTAGCGACACTCCGCGCGGCCGCATCGAGCTCGGCCTCGAGCCGTCGATGTTCATCGTCGAGTCGTTTCTGCTCTGCTGCCTCGAGGTCGGGTGGATCGGTGATGGGGTTCGTGGTGACCAGATCCTGGATGTCGGTCGACGCCGGAGTGGCCGGCAGACAGTCAGCCTCGGCGACTCCTCCGGCGGCAATGATCTCTTGGACCCGGGCATTGAGCCTCGAGATCGACATCGGATCGACGCTCGTGTTGTTGTAGCGCTCGATGGCGTCACAGAATCGCTCGACCTGCAGCCCGGCCCAGATGGCCGTGCGGTTGACCTGAGCTGCGTCCTTGTTGGTCGGCTTCAACAGGGCCGAAAAGTTGGTCACGAGCTCGCCGTCGGCCGCCGACACTGCCTTCTCATGCTGTTGAGCCACGATGCCGCTCACGTCATGGACGGCCTTGCCCGACTTTCGCGCTTCGCCTGCCATCGTGCGAAGAGCGGCCGGATCCGTCGGGTAGTACGCGTAGTACCTCATTCATTCCTCCGAGACAGCGCATGCCCACGCCCGATCGGTGCCGCGACATCGATCGCACAGCGACGTGGAACTCCCGAGAGTCTGCGCTGTTCGGAGTGTAAGAGCCGATCGGCTCATGCGCCGCTAAGGGCGCGGATCAGCCGGTGAGGGAGCGCGCGGCAGAGACGATCGTGTCCTCGTCCAGCAGCACGTGCCGGGTCGCGTCGCCGAGTGGTACGAAGCTGTCCTCGCTTGCGACCCGGACGAGCGGTCCGGTAAACCCGCCGTCAACGAGCGCCGTGATGACTTGCTCGGACACTCCGCCCGTGCGCCGCGTCTCGTCGGCGACGAGTACTCGTCCCGTGGCGCGTGCGGCATCGAGGAGGTCCTGGACGGGCAGGGGAGCGAGCCACCGCAGGTCGAGCACTCGGGCATCGACTCCCTGCTCGGCCAGCCGTCGCGCTGCGCGCAGACTCATTCGTACGCCGTTGCCGAAGGTGACGATGGTCAGATCGGAGCCTTCGCCGTACGTACGAGCAGAGCCGATCGGCACGTGCGTGGTCGGGTCTGCCGGGTCGGGGTAGGCGGCGAGCCATTCGCCGTCGTCATCGTCGTGGAGATCCTTGGTGTGGTACAGCGCGATCGGCTCCAGGAACACGCACACCCGGCCATCGACGCCGGCCGCCGAGACGCAGGTGTGCATCATGGCGGCCGCATCGTCGGGGCGCGCCGGCGATGCGATCACCAGCCCGGGTATGTCGCGCAGCGCGGCAACCCCGTTGTCGTTGTGGAAGTGACCCCCGAATCCCTTCTGGTACGCGTACCCGGCGATGCGTACGACCATCGGGTTGCGGTACCGACCGTTCGAGAAGAAGCTCAGCGTGCTCGCCTCGCCGCGCAGCTGATCGGCGGCGTTGTGCAGGTACGCGAGGTACTGGATCTCGGGTACGGGCAGTAGACCGGCGAGGCCCGCACCGAGCGCCGTGCCGAGCACACTCTGCTCGTCGAGCAGCGTGTCGAAGACCCGTCGTGCGCCGAACTCCTTCTGCAGGCCGCGCGTCACGCCGTAGACACCACCCTTGCGGCCGACGTCCTCGCCGAACGCGATCACCCGCTTGTCGTACGCGAGCTCGTCGGCAAGCGCCCGATTGATCGACTGCGCAAGAGTCAGCGGAGTGTCGTCTGCCGTCGTCGTGACCTCGGTGACGCGTCGTGCGACCGACTCAGGAGACGATTTTGCGATCGACGACATGACCTCGTCGGGACTCTCCAGCCGGCGGCTCGTGAGCACCTCGTCGACGAGTGCGGCGACCTCGCTGCGCTTTGCCTCGTACAGGTCCACGATCTCGTCGGGGGTCGACACACCGGACGCGACGAGTGCGCGCGCTGTGCCGAGCAGCGGATCGCGCGCGTACTCGTCGACGATCGCGGACTGGCGCCGGTACGCGGACTCGACGTCGGATCCCGCGTGACCCATCAGGCGGACGGTGCGCAGGTGCAGGAACGCCGGCGACCTGCGGTTGCGTACCCAGTCTGCGGCGGCCGCGGCGGTTTCGAGGCAGCCGAGTGGGTCGCGCCCGTCTGCGGAGAAGTATGCGAGGCCTTCGCGATCGGCGTAGGTGCGCTCGATCCAGTCGGCCGGCGTCGGGACGCTGATGCCGATCTGGTTGTCCTCGCAGACAAGCAGCAGCGGCATCGGAGCGCCTTGGTAGTTCGCATGTAATGCCGCGTTGATTGCGCCGACAGTGCTGGAGTGGTTGGCCGAGGCGTCGCCGAAGCTGCAGACCACGACCGAGCCGGGCGGCCACTCGGAGACGACGCCGAGCTGTTGTGCTCTGCCGAGCGCGAAGGCCAGCCCGACCGAACGAGGCAGGTGCGATGCGATTGTCGAGGTCTGCGGGATCACGGACAGGTCGGCGTTGCCGATCACCTTGTGGCGTCCGCCCGAGATGGGGTCGTCGACGGACGCGACGATGCCGTGCAGCATGTCGCGAAGTGGATGCTGGCCGGGTAGTTGACCCGCTCGCTCCACATAGAACGCGCCGGAGCGGTAGTGCAGCAGTGCGGGATCGGAGGGCCGCAACGCGGCCGCAACCGCGGCGTTCGACTCATGGCCCGCCGAGCCGATGCTGTAGTAGCCGAGGCCTCGCCGACCGAGGTCTCGGGCAGCGAGGTCAACGTGGCGGCTGCCGGCTTGAGCGTCGAACAGCGCCAGCAGTCGCTTGCCGTCGGCATCGGATTCGGCGACGGACGCGGGATCGATGCCACGGATCGCGTCAAGGAGATGACGGTCGACGTCGGCGGCTGGGTCGGTACGTGCCATGCAGCCATTCTTACCGGGTCGGCGATGCAGATCGGCAGGGGTCCGATCCGGAGGGCTCCTGCCGCTGCAGGGAGAGGTCGAGTCCGATACCCGCCGCGATCGCGAGCGTACGTAGCGGACCTTCCACGTCGGGCTGCAACGTGATCGCGCATCCGACGGTGCTTGCACTGGTGCCGCGCGGGTACGTGCCCTGCACCGAACCGATCGGTCGTTCCTTCACGTCGAGGATGTCGAACGCATGCTGCTTCGCGTTCCGAGTACGCAGCTCGCCCACCGGGGTGCCGCCGCTGGTGAGTCCGAACCGGATCTTGCCGACGGAGTTCAGCTGCGTCACCTCCCCGACCTCACGATCTGTGGCGTCGCTGACGACGAGCTGAGCGCGTACGAAGCGGGCCGGCTGGTCCAGCCGTAGCGTGACATCGCCGTCCTGGTCGACCACCTCGAACTGGTGACTGAGGTACTCGTCGATCTTCGATACCAGCCGAAACGCCTTACGTGCAGCGGACTGCTCGACGCGGCGTACGTGCCCGATCGAGTTTCCTTCGCGGTCGACGATCGCATGATCGGAGCAGACCTCCTTGCGCTCGACGACGAGAACTGGCTGCTGCAGCAGCGTCGACATGGTTGCCCTCCGCGGGATAGTCCTGGATGCGGCCGGCTGGGTTGCCGGCGCGCACTTTGATGCAGGACATCCGCGTTGGGTTTCACTTCGGCGCGTACCAACGAATCCAGGTCACTAGTGCAGGTCACTAGTGCAGAGCACTAGGTGGAGGGGATATCCCGCCGCCGCAGACAGGCGAGCGCCGAGGCGCCGAATGCGATCGCAAGCGCGAGCGCCGCGCCGAGCGCCCAGGTCGCCACCGACTCCGTCGGGACCCGGCCGACCCAGTGCATCGGCGAAAGGTTCATGGCCCAGTCGGGTAGCTGCAACGTATCGCCGAGGGTCGCGACCACGGCGAAGTACGCGTAGACAGCCCAGCCGATCGGTTGCAGCGACGGCTTGGCCGCGTAGAGCAGTACGGCCAACGCGGCGAGTGCGAGAGTCGCGGGGAGGTACGCGAACGTCGCCCCGAGCATCCTCGTGAGCTGACTCGAATCACCTTCGGATGCAGCGACGCCAACCCCGAGGGCAAGGCCGCTCGCGAGCGTGACGAACACGATGCCTCCGCAGATCGCGGGTAGGTGACCGAGCAGCCAGCGTGTCCTGCCGAGCGATCCGGCGAGGACGGGTTCGAGGCGTCCTTCTCGTTCCTCCTCACTCACCCGGCTCGCGGCCGCGACTGCGTATCCGGCGACGACGAGCGCCACGATCATCACCACAAAGGCGACGAACGCATCGGCTTGGTCGGATCCGCCGGCCATCACGTCCTGCAATGCAGTGTTGTCCGATGCGACGTCCTCGATCGCGTCGATGACCGACCCGAACGATGCACCGACGAGGATGCCGACGACCGCCCACGCGATCACGAGGCCGCGGTGCATCCGTGCTGCGAGTCCGACGTTGCCCAGGACCGAACGGCTTGCAGCGGTCGGTCCCGGTCGGGCGATGAGCACCCCGCTGCCCAGGTCGCGGCGCTCGAGTACGGCGAACGCCGCCGCTGCGACCGCGACAGCTGTTCCGACGGTGATCGCGATCGGCCACCAGCGGGTGTCGTCGGCGAACGCGCGTACCTCGTCGGTCCAGCCGAGCGGCGTGAGCCAGGTGATGAAGTTGTGCTCGACGGCTCCGACGCCACGGAGCACGAAGGCGACGGCGAGTACGCCGATGGTCATCGCGTACACGCCGCGGGTACGTTCGGCGAGTTGCGCGGCGAGCGCTGCGACCGCGGCGAACCAGACGCCGAGCGCCGCTTGCGCGACGGCGTACGCCGAGGCGTCCGACGACGACACTCCGATCGTGACGAGCGAGAGTACGAAGCCGACTGCGGTGACTGCGAGAGCCGCGACCGTCCAGGTGAGTGCGGCGGCCAGCGGCGCCCGGCGCGAGACGGCGCCGGCGCGGATCATCTCCAGTCGACCGCTCTCCTCTTCTCGTCGAGTCCAGCGCGCCATCAGCAGTACGCCCATCAGCGGGATGGCGATCGAGCTCATGAAGCCGTACTCGTAGCCGATGACGCCGCCGATGTTGTCGACGCCATGCGGGCGGCCGTTGATGGCGAGCGTCGAGCTGTCGGACCCGCTCACACCGGCCGCATACTCGGCGACCTTCGCGGGGGTGTTGTAGACGCTGTCGAGCGACCACGCGGTCGACGCGAAGAGCGCGATCATCGCGATCACCCAGATGAGCAGGGCACGCCTGCCGCTTCGCCAGTGCGTGGCCAGCATGATTCGGAGCCCGCCGCGCTCCGAGAGCGTCGCCGTTTCGACGGTTGCGGCTCGCGTACTCATGCTCCGGCTTCCGTCGATGCGGAGTCGGCGCCGTAGTAGCTGCTGAGGAACAGGTCGTCGAGGCTCGGCGGCTCCACCGTCAGCGAGTGCAGGCCGGCCGCGTGCACAAGGCCGATCGCTTCGTCGACGTGGTCTGTATCGACCTTGAACGTGACATCGAAACGATCGTCGACCGGAGTCGTTGTCAGATCGTGAACCCCCCCGAGGTTCACGATCTCGACCGGATCGACCTTGGTCACCGCATGCACCGAAGTACGCGTATGCCTTCTCATCTCGGAGAGAGTCCCGGAGGTCACGGTCTTGCCCTTGCGGATGATGGTGACTCGGTCGCCAAGCGCCTCGACCTCGGACAGGATGTGGCTCGACAACAACACGGTCGTACCTTCGCTCGTACGCTCGCGGACGGTGTCTTGGAACACCTTCTCCATCAGCGGGTCGAGGCCCGAGGTCGGCTCGTCCAGCACGAGCAGGTCGACCTCGGCGGCCAATGCTGCGACGAGGGCGACCTTCTGCCGGTTGCCCTTCGAGTAGTCATCGCTGCGCTTGGTCGGATCGAGGTCGAAGCGATCGATCAGGTCCGCACGCCGGCCGGCGGGGAGCCCGCCGTGGACCGATGCGAGAACGTCGATGCATTCACCGCCGCTCATGCCCGGCCACAGCGAGACGTCGCCCGGCACGTACGCGAGGTTGCGATGCAGTCGTACGGCGTCCTGCCACGGGTCGCCTCCGAACAACCTCGCCTGACCGCCGCTCGCGCGTACGAGCCCGAGCAGGATGCGGATCGTCGTCGACTTTCCTGCTCCGTTCGGGCCGAGGAAGCCATGCACCTCGCCGCGGCGTATGTGCAGGTCGAGGCCGTCGAGAGCCCGGAAGGAGCCGAAGGTCTTCTCCAGGGCGCTGATGTCGACGACCACCTCGTCTGGGGTTGTCTGAGTTGTCACGAGAGTCCAATCTGCCGGGTCGGACGGCGCGCCCGACACATCATGTGTACCACTTGTACACACCACCCGTCCAGCGGCTACGATCGTTGCCGTGCCGCTTCCTCGATTCACCCGACTTCCCGCTGACGAGCAACGTCGCATCCTCGACATAGCGTTGACGGCGTTTGCGGAGAAGGGCACCGACGCCGCGTCGTACAACCAGATAATTGCCGCTGCGGGCATCTCCCGCTCGTCGGCGTACAACTACTTCGACGGTCGAGAGGACCTACTCGACGCCGTGCTCGATGAGGTCGCTCAGCGCTTCGGTGACGTACTCGGCACCTGGCCGCCGGTCGCCGACGCCGCGTCGTTCTGGGCCGAGCTGGCGCGGAGCACGGAGCGAATCGCGGCGCATATCGAGCAGCATCCGGCCGACCTCGCGCTCATCGATGCGGCGTTCTACGACCGGAGTCGTGGCCGGTTCGTCGGCTGGATCGAGGACCTCGTGGCGAACGCCGCGGATATCGGGCTGGTGACCATCCCGGTGGACCGATCCCTGCTCGTCACGATCATGACGACCGTGCTTCCGGCGTTCGACACCTGGGCGATCGAGGTGATGCGGTCGGGCGGGCCGATGCCCGACTTCGCCGAGCTGAAGACGGTGCTGTGCCATCTCTGGGGTACGCCCGACGAACTGCGGTGAGTCAGGTCCGGATGATGCGCCGCTCGATCGCTGCGGCTACGGCACCGGCACGGGTGTCGACGCCGAGCTTGCCGTAGATGTGTGACAGATGCGATTTGACCGTGGCCTCGCTGACCAGGAGTCGCTTGGCCAGCTCCTTGTTCGCCAATCCCCTGGCCAGCAGCTCAACGATCTCGACCTCCCGATCGGTCAGGGTAGGCACCGGCGAGCTCGCGCGTCGTACGAGGGTTGCTGCAACTGCTGGTGCGAGCACAGTCTCGCCGCGGGCGGTGCCGCGGATCGCTCGGAACAGCTCGTCCGACGGAGCATCCTTGAGCAGGTAGCCCGCCGCACCCGCTTCGACCGCTGCCAGGATGTCGGCCTCGGTGTCGTACGTCGTCAGTACCAACACCTGTGGCGGATCGGGCAGTGAGCGTACGGTCGCCGTCGCGTCAGCACCGCCGCAACCGGCCCCGAGGTTCAGATCCATCAACACGACGTCGGGCTTCGTCTGCCGCACCGTCGCGGTCGCCGAGGCGGCGTCGGCCGCCTCACCGACGACGGTGAGGTCGTCTTGTCCATCGAGCAGCGCCCGGACCCCCGCGCGTACGACGGGGTGGTCATCGACGAGGACGATGCGGATCACCAGGTCATTCTCCCTGTATGGAGGCGTCCAGCGGAATGCTCACTGCGAGTGCCGTGCCCTCGCCGGGGGCGGACTCGATGACGAAACTGCCGCCCAGCCCGTCGATACGGGCCCTGATGCCCGCCAGTCCGCGGCCCCGCCCGCGACCGTCCGGGCGTACTGCCGTCGGGTCGAAGCCGCGACCGTCGTCGCGTACGTCGAGGGTGACCGAGTCCGGTTGGTACGTCAGCGACACCGCGACGCGGTCCGCGTTTGCGTGCTCGATGACGTTGGCAAGAGCGCCGCGCACGGTGCGTACCAAGGCGGTGGAGATCGGCCCAGGCAACGTGGCGGCCTGCCCATGAACACGCATCGAAACCTCGACCCGCCCGCGTACGGATTCCTCGGTCGCGCGCTCGATCGCCGCCTGAAGGCCGGCGCCGCCGCTCAGCTCTGCCGGGGCCAGATCGCGTACGACCCTGCGTACCTCGTCGAGCCCGTCGCGTGCCGTGAACGCCGCCTGCGACATATGCTTGCGCGCCGCAGACGGGCGGGTGTCCCAGTCCTGGTCGGCTGCCTGCAACAGCAGGTTGATGCTCGACAGGCCCTGCGCGACGGAGTCGTGGATCTCCCGCGACAGCCTGGATCGTTCGGCCTCGACCCCGGCCTGATGTTGCGCTGCGGCGAGGTCTCCTTGCGCCTCGTGCAGTTCGTCGAGGAGCCGCTGGCGCTCTGCGGCTTGTCGTTCGAGCGCGCGGTAGGCACCGACGGCGAGCACGGCAATCGCGATCGGACCGGCGATCACCGTGGGATCGAGAGAGTCGGACATCGTCGACCACGACACGACGACCGTCGTGACCATCACCGCGACGACCACGTACGCAGCGGCGTAGGAGAGGACCCGCAGCGCGACGAACGCGAGCGGGACGGCACACCAGGAGAACGACGGCGCCAGCACGGTGAGGCCGACCCAAACGGCGACGACCAGGCAACACCAGGCCGCGGCGGGAAGCAGCCGGAAGCTCGCGTACGCGCAGAGCAGTAGCACCGCGCCGGACAGGACCAGCGGCCCGCGATCGGATAAGCCGTGGCCATCGAGGTATCGCCACGTGGACGTGACCGTGAGCACCACGAATGCGACGTGGAGCCAGGACTCGAGGCGTTCGACACCGCCGAGCAGGGGACGGATGCGTCCGTGCGCCGACCCGTCCATAGCTGTCGACACTAGCGAAATGAGTGGACCTCGGCATCATCCGTTCGGCTATTCGCGGCAAGCCGATCGGGTGGACGACGCATGGCTGGTTGCCCGATGTGCGGGCGCGTTCGAGCGGCGAGGGTGGTGGAACACGCAAGTGAGTCGATGAGGGAGCACCTATGGCGCGCACGGCCGAAGCGATGCCCGCAGTCACCTCCAACGGACCGGAGGCGACATGATCCGCGGGATTGCCATGGTGGCGGTGGCCTTGACACTCGTCGTTGGCTGCGCCGGGCAGGGCGAGAATGGTGCGCCGGCCGCCGAGCCACAGGGAACAAGCACCTCGCAGCCGACCGGAACGCCAGATCAACCGAAGGAAGCGCAGGAGACGACGGTGCTGAGTGACGAACGCCAGGCGGAGCTCGACGCCGAACTGATCGAGGCATCGTGGGACAACGACGTGCCGCGAGCCCGTCGACTGATCGAACAGGGCGCCGACGTCAACGCCAAGGACGACACGGAGCAGAGTGCGTACCTGATCTCCACCAGCGAGGGGTACGCGCGGTTGCTCGATCTCACGCTGCGGCATGGAGCCGACGTGACGTCGTTGGACAGCTTCGACGGCACCGGGCTCATCCGTGCCGCCGAGCGTGGGCACGCAGACATCGTCGGCCGGCTGATCCGGGCGAACGTCGAGGTCGACCACGTCAACAACCTCGGCTGGACGGCACTGCACGAGGCGATCGTCCTCGGCGACGGATCGCGCCGGTACATCGACACGGTTCGTACGCTCGTCGCAGGGGGTGCGGACGTATGCATTCGCTCCGAAAGGGACGGCGTAGCGCCGCTCGACCACGCCTCGTCGAAGGGATTCGACGCGATCGCGGCGACGCTGCGTGGCGCGATCGATGATGCGCCGATCGCGGGGGCCGATCGGGCGCTGCTGGAGGCTTCGGCGGCGGGCGATGCCGATCGAGCGGCCCTCGCCATCAGGGCGGGTGCCGACCTGGAGACGCGTGACGACCGCCGGCGGACGCCGCTGCTGGCCGCCGTCACGAACGACCGAGTCGGCGTTGCGCGGCTGCTCGTATCGCTCGGGGCCGATCCCGATGCGCTCGACGGCCAGCACGACACGCCCTGGCTGGTCACGGGTGTGACGGGAAGCGTTGTGATGATCGAGGCGCTGCTGCCCGCAGAACCCGATCTGTCGATCCGCAACAGGTACGGCGGCCTCTCGGTGATTCCGGCGAGCGAACGCGGGCACGTCGAGTACGTACGCCGAGTGGTGCGTACCGGGATCGACGTCAACCATGTCAACGATCTCGGGTGGACCGCGCTGCTGGAGGCGGTTGTCCTCGGCGACGGTTCGCGGCCGTACCAGCAGATCGTCCGTGCCCTGCTCGATGCGGGTGCAGATCCGTCGATCGCTGACCGCGACGGCGTCACGGCACTGCGGCACGCGGAGACGAGCGGGCAGACCGTGGTCGCGCAGATCCTCGGGGCGGCGTCCTGAGCACGGACGTCCTACGCTTAGGGCATGACTGAACGGTTCGACGTCGTTGTCCTCGGCGGTGGAGTCGGCGGTTACGTCGCCGCCATCCGCGCCTCCCAGCTCGGCAAGTCCGTTGCCGTGATCGAACGGAAGTACTGGGGCGGTGTCTGTCTCAATGTCGGATGCATCCCGAGCAAGGCGCTGCTACGCAACGCCGAGGTCGCGCATCTGATCCAGCACGAGGCGACCGACGTCTACGGCGTGACGGTCGGCGACGTGAAGCTCGACTACTCCAAGGCGTACGAGCGCAGCCGGTCGGTCTCCGACGGTCGCGTCAAGGGGGTGCACTTCTTGATGAAGAAGAACAAGATCAAGGAGTACGACGGCTGGGGCACGTTCGTCGACGCGAACACCATGCAGGTGACGCTCAACGACGGTGGCGAGGAGACGGTGTCGTTCGACAACTGCATCATCGCGACCGGCGCCACGACGAAGCTGCTGCCCGGCACGTCGCTGTCGGAGCGCGTCGTGACGTACGAAGAGCAGATCATGTCGGACTCCCTGCCCGACAGCATCGTCATTGCCGGCGCGGGTGCGATCGGTATCGAGTTCGCGTACGTGATGGCCAACTACGGCGTCGATGTGACGATCGTGGAGTTCCTCGACCGAATCCTGCCGCTCGAGGATCCCGAGGTCTCCAAGGAGCTGACCCGCCAGTACAAGAAGCTCGGCATCGAGCTGCTGACGTCGACCCGCGTCGACTCGATCGACGACAGCGGTGACAAGGTCACGGTGGCTGTCACCAAGGGCGATCAGCAGCAGACCCTGCAGGCCGACAAGGTGCTGCAGGCGATCGGGTTCCAACCGCGGGTCGAGGGCTTCGGTCTCGAGAACACCGGTGTCACCGTGACCGAGCGTGGCGCCATCGACATCGACGATCGCATGCGTACGAACGTGCCGAACATCTACGCCATCGGCGATGTGACCGCCAAGCTGATGCTCGCGCACGCCGGCGAGGCGATGGGCATCGTCGCGGCCGAGACGATCGCCGACGCCGAGACGTTCGAGCTCGACTACACGATGATTCCGAAGGCCACGTACTGCCAGCCGCAGGTCGCCAGCTTCGGCTACACCGAGGAGCAGGCCAAGGAGCTCGGCCACGACGTGAAGGTGGCGAAGTTCCCGTTCATGGCCAACGGCAAGGCGCATGGCCTCGGCCAGACAGCCGGGTTCGTCAAGGTGGTCGCCGACTCGCAGTTCAACGAGATCCTCGGCGCGCACATGATCGGTCCCGATGTCACCGAGCTCCTACCCGAGCTCACCCTCGCCCAGCTGTGGGACCTCGGCGCCGACGAGATCGCCCGCAACGTACACGCGCATCCGACGCTGTCCGAGGCGGTCAAGGAGGCCGTTCACGGCATCGCCGGCCACATGATCAACATGTGATCGAAACTAGGCGCTGACCTGCGAAGACTCATTCGCGCCACCCTCTGTGGACACAGCCGGTACACGGAGCGCTGCGTCGATGGCCCGTCGTGCACGCTCGCCGCTCGATGGCATCAGGTGCGTGTACGTCCGCAACGTGAAGCCGGGATCGGTGTGTCCGAGGTACTCGCTCAGGGCGCGAATGTTCTCCCCGGCGTCGAGGAGCGCGCTTGCGTAGTAGTGCCGTAGCGCGTGCATTCCGTTCTCGCGGCTTGGCCTTGCCTCTGCCCCTTTCAGCGCGGGAACCCAGACGCGACGGTTGAACTCATTGCGTACGAGTGCATCGCCAGACTTGGACGTAACGATGAGATCGAACCCCGACGGGGAGCCGTCAGGTGTGCCCCACGGCAGCACGACCCGCTGTGCAGGCAAGACCGCAAGATGAGCCGCGAGGGCGTCCCGGACGGAGCTCGGTAGCGGCACGGTTCGTTCAGCCTTGCTCTTGGGCAGGCGGAACGCGAGACCGCCCGTCGAGAACTGACGGACCTGCCGCCGCACGTGTACCTCGCCACCCAGGAAGTCGACATCATCGACTGAGAGGCCGAACACCTCACCCTGACGAAGGCCAAGGCCCGCCGCGAGCGTCGCCACGATCCGGTATCGCTCCGGCAGCGCATCCCGCACAGCGTGGACCCGCTCGACCGACCACGGCACGACCTTGCGCGACGTGCGACGCGGAGCACGTACGGACCCCGCCTTGCACGGGTTCGACCGAACTACCTCGTCATCGACCGCCGCCGTGAAGATTGCCGAAACGACTCCTAGCACGTCGTGTTGGTAACTCTCGCTGATCGACAGCCCACGTAGCCAACTCTGCACCGTGGACGGCTTGATCTGCCGCATCTGCTTACCGCCCAGGACCGGGTACACGTGACGCCTAAGCGCACGCCCCTGAATATCGCGTGAGGTCATGTCGAAGGTCTGAGCCTCTAGCCACCCTGCCGCGTACTTCTCAAACGTGACCTTTCCCGCATCAGGGTCGATGTACTGACCACGCACAAGGTCGGCAGCCACGTTGTCCCGATGGCGCTCAGCGTCACGCTTCAACCGGAACGTCTTGGCACGCTGTCGTCCGTCAGGATCACGCCAACGTACGCGATAGCTCACAATCTCCTTGCCGCTGTCGTCCTCGCGAGTACGACGTTCGATGCTTGCCATCAGCTACGCCGCCTCGTCGAACAGCCATTGCCGAATAACGTCGGGGTCGTACCGCAGGTACCGACCGACACGAAACGCCTTAGGCCCGATACCCAGATGCCGCCAGTGATACAACGTCGCAACGGGAACGCCCAGGTACGCCGAAGCATCCTCTGCCGTCCACAGGGCCTCACGAACTGCTCTACTCATGCTGATCGTCCTTTCTCCGGTTATGCCGCATCGGACGCGGCGGGCTGAGTTGCCGAACGGTTGTCGGGTGGTCCGTCTCGTGCGGCGATGAGTTCGCGTGCTCGTTCGTACTCGGCTCGCCGTTGGTTGCGTTCGGTGATGGCGGATTTGATGATGAGTCGGTATTCGGGTCCGCCGTCGTCGTCGGGGTCGAGGTTTTCCCAGGCGTAGCGGGCTTGGCCGTCGTCGTCGGTGGCGTCGGCGGCGTAGCGGTCGGTACGTGGCGCGTCGATCCCGGCTTGGATAAGAACTTGCCGAATGACGGCGGCACGATCGGCCTTGTGCTCGACGAGCGTCTTACCGGACCACTGCCGCGAGGTCAGGACCCGCCGTCCGCCGTGGCCGAGGTTGTTCGGGTCGTGTGCAGCTTTGCCGCAGTCGCCGGGTTCCATACCAGGCTCGACGCCATCGGGTTGGATTCCGAACCGGAGCCAGTTCGGGCACTCCGGCGAACAGGGCAGGTATTTCGTTTCGGCGGCCAGCCGCGACCGGTGCTCACGCTGACGTGCGCTGACGGTGCCGGGGTCGTAGGCGTCCGCGATCGACTTGGTGAGGTACTTCGTCAGGTACCCGACGGTGCGTTTGACCTCGGCCCGGTTGGTCGGTGCCACTCCCTGGTAGTCGAACTGTGAGCCGAACCGGATCGTGTGGGCCGGTTCGGCGTTCTCGTCGTCGAGCTCCCGCATGGCCGCATCCCAGGTCTGCAAGGGCGTACGGGTGTCGGGGTCGACGTAGCCGCCGCGTGAACCGTCACGGGTTTCGGACCGGTCGGTTATGTGTGGGCTGGCTCCGGTTGGAGCACTGGTAGGAGCCGATCGTAGTGGGCTTGTTCGTACTCGATCGGCGGGAGGTAGGTCAGGCTGGAGTGCAGACGATCGTGGTTGTACCAGTCGACCCATTCGGCGGTCAGGTACTCGGCCTCGGCGAGGGTCTTGATCGGCCCGTCGGGCTTGATGCACTCGTTCTTGTAGAGGCCGTTGATCGATTCCATCAGATTTGCTACCAGCTTTGCTATCACGGCACCGCCGGGACGCCCTCCGCACCATCGTCGGTGTCGTCGTCCTCGTCATCTGCCTGGTCCATGGCGTCAGCGAACAGGTCAGCGACGCCGTCCGTGTGCTTTCGGATCACGTGCGCGTACACCCGGAGCGTGATCGACGGGTCGGCATGTCCGAGCCGTTCGGCCACCACATGCACCGGGACGCCAGCGAGCAGTAGGTGAGTCGCTTGCACATGCCGCAGGGCACGCGCGGCCGGCTTCGATTCGGGAGTCACTGTTGACGATGATCAGATTATGGTAGATAGTGTGATGTATTGGTAGAAGTTGAGAGGATTTGGGCGATGGCGACGGAGATTCCGGCGGCACGGCTGGAGCGGCTGCGTGAGCTCGTCGACCGGCGCGGGGTCGTTTCTCTGAAGCAGGCGCAGGAAGCGCTCGATGTTTCGGTGATGACGGTTCGCCGCGACTTCGCCGCGCTCGAGGAGCTCGGTGTCGTACGCCGGACCCGTGGCGGGGTGGTCGGTGTAGGGCGGGTCGTTCCGGATACGTCGTACGCCGATCGCAAGGATCGCGAGGTCGACGCGAAGTCCACGATCGGGCGGGCCGCCGCCGGGCTCGTCGAGGACGGCGACACGATCTTCCTCAGCGGCGGGACGACCTGTCTCGCGATGGCTCGGGCACTCGCCTCGACCAAGGGTGTGACCGTGGTGACCAACTCTCTCGACGCGCTCGCCGTCCTGGTACCGATGCCGGAGCTCACGGTGATCGGCACCGGCGGGCATGCGAGCGGCCGCAACAACGACATGACCGGGCCGGTGGCGGAGTCGATGATCGCCGGACTGCGTGCGACGAAGGCATTCATCGGCGCCTCGGGCCTGACACCCGACGGTGTGTTCAACGCAGACCTCGGGCGAGCTTCGATCGACCGGGTGATGTCGGAGGCGGCGAACGAGACGGTCGTCCTGTCCGATCACACGAAGATCGGAGCATCGGCGTTCGCCCTCGTCACGGCGCTGAGCGGTGTCGACAGCGTCGTCACCGACAAGACCCTGCGCAAGGCCGAGCGCGAATGGCTCACAGCGGAGGACGTTTCGGTCCTCGTCGCGCGGGCGGGTACGCGACTCGACGACGCCGGGTGACAGTCAGGCGATCGGTCCGGTTCGGGTCGTTCGGGTCGCCCTTCTCGAATCAAACGAATCAGGAGGAAGGACCCATGCTCAAAGCAGGCACGGGAGTGGTCGTCTTCGCGGCCGTCGTTTCACTGACAGGTGGAGGCAGTGTCTCGGCGATGCCGGGCAATCATTCGGGCGCCGCGGAGATCGGTTCGGTGGCCGCGGAGTTCGAGACCCGGGCGGTATTCGACGACGAGGCCGGTGGCTTCGCCGACACCGACGACCCGGCGATCTGGGTGAACCCGGAGCACCGTGATCGCAGTGTCGTGATCGTCACCCAGAAGGAGGCCGGGCTCGTCGTCTTCGATCTCGGCGGGAATCCGCTGCAGGAGCTCCCGGCTCCGCCCGCACCAGGCGATGGGGATGCACCGGGTCGCCTCAACAACGTCGATCTCGTCTACGGGGTGCCGCTCGGCGACGACGAGGAGCCCACCGACCTTGCCGTCGTGAGCGACCGCGGCCGTGACCAGGTGCGGATCTACGCGATCGATCCGGAAGCGGCGGACGACGGCGATGCGCCCTTGCGGGATGTGACGGCCGACGATGTGCCGTACGTGTTCTCCGCCGATCAGGACGAGGTCAACGGCGAGGCGACCGCGTACGGCCTGGCCGCCTGGCAGGACGGCGATCAGGCGTACGCCGCCGTCAGTCGCAACAACGACACGGCCCTGGCACAGGTTCGCCTCGAGCCGACCGACGATGGTCACGTCACGTACGAGACCGTCGATCGGCTGAACCTGCCTTCCAGCTTCGACCTGCCCGACGGCACCCGATGGACACCGTGTGGCGATCCCGGGGAGCTGCCGCAGGTCGAGGGCATGGTGGTCGATCGCGATCGTGGAGTGCTCTATGCGGCGCAGGAGAACGTCGCCCTCTGGCGGGTTCCGCTCGACGAGGAGGAGTTCGGTTCTGTGCGCATCGTCGACAAGGTACGCGAGTACGGCATCCCGTGGACGTACGACCCGAACGCGGACGAGGAGTGCGCGGTTGACTACGCCGACGACCCGGGCTTCGGAGGCAAGCATCTCGCTGCCGATGCCGAGGGGTTGACGATCTACGACGCGGGTGACGGCGACGGGCAGCTCGTTGCCTCCAGCCAGGGCGACAACACGTTCGCGACCTACGACCGTGCCGCGGGCAACGCGTTCACGGGATCGTTCGAGATCGTCGACGGTGACGCGACCGACGGTGTGCAGGAGTGCGACGGCGCCGACTTGACGAGCGCCGACCTCGGCGGTGCGTTCGAGGACGGACTGCTGGTCGTACAGGACGGAGACAACACCCCTGACGTACCCGGCGACGGTGGCGAGGCACGCGACAACTCGAACGTGAAGTTCGTGAGCTGGGGCGAGATCGCGCCCGGGCTTGCGCGCCGAGCCCACCTCGGATCACATCGTCACTCGAAGGGACATGCACGATGAGTCCGCTGTTGAACAGGCATCGGGCCAGGATCGGGTTGGCGGCGGCCGTTGCGACAGTTAGCGCCCTGGTCGCGGCCGGGTGCGGCACCTCCGACGACGCGCCGGCAGAGGAGTCCGCGGAGCTCTCCGACACCGACTTCGACCTCGAGGATATTGCCTCCGCTGCGAAGGAGGAGGGTGAGCTCAACGTCTACAACAACTCCAGCTCGGTCGAGGACGTCGCGGCGAACTTCAGCGACGAGTTCGGGATCGACACAACCGGCACCAAGGCCGAGACCAGCGAGATGGTCGAGAAGGTGACGCGCGAGGTCGACTCGGGCAATGTGACCGTCTCGGTCATCCAGATCGAGGACGGCGCGGCACTGGTCGGCCAACTGCTCGACCGGGGATACGTGCAGTCGTGGGTGCCTTCCGACCTCGAGTCGAAGATCGATGGGCAGAACGCCGACCCGCTCGCGTACGTCTGGCGTGCGCTGACGGTCGCGTACAACCCGGACGTGTATCCAAAGGGATGTCCGGTCGACAACATGTGGGAGCTGACCGACCCGGAGTGGAAGGGGAAGGTTGCCTTCCAGGATCCGCGGCTCAAGACCAACCTGCTGAACTGGTTCATCGAGCTCACCAACAGCGGAGCGACACCGCTCGAGGACGCGTACAAGGACTACGCCGGTGAGGCCCTGGACACCGATGAGGACAACGCGGGTTGGGAGTTCATCCAGCGGCTGGCCCAGAACGAACCGATCCTGACCGACTCGGACAGCGATGCCGCGGCCGCGACCGGGGCGAGCGGCCAGGACGATCCGCCGCTCTCGATCCTGTCGTCGGCCAAGTACATCGATGCGGAGGAGGACGGTAACTCGCTCGCCGTCTGCGACACGCTCAAGCCCTGGGTCGGGGTGGCGTACCCGAAGTACATGGCCATCGTCTCCGACGCCCCGGCGCCGAACGCGGCCAAGCTCTGGGTCCACTACGTGCTCACCGAGGAGGGCATCGAACCCGAGCTCGAGGACGGAGGCTTCTCCGCGAACACCGAGGTTCCGCCGGCGTCGGATAACGACCCCGAGGGTCTGGAGGACTGGGGCAAGCAATTGCTGCCCCTGCTGCCTAAGAACAACGGCGACTACTGGGACGGACGACAGACCATGTCGGACTTCTGGCAGATCAACGCGGACAGCTGACGTCGATCCACCACCGACAACGAATGCGGGAGGCGAGACATGCCAACGGCCCTGGCCACGCGCCCTGAGGCGCCACGGACGCGTCGGTTGCGTTACCGGCTGACCGTGGCAGGACGCGAACCCACCCTCCTGGTGGGCCTCATCCTGACCGTGCTGCTCCTCTACCTCGTCGTCGCGCCCGTTGTCGCCCTGCTGTCGGACGGCTTTCGGGTTCACTACGGCGACGAGGGTGCGGCCGGGGCTCCGGCGGGCGAGTGGACGCTCTACTACGCGCAGCGGGTGTTCAGCTCGCCGATCAGCAAGCTGCTGCTCTGGGAGCCGCTGGTCAACACGCTGGTCGCCGCCGTCGGCGTCACGATTCTGGCGCTCTTACTGGGTGGTGGACTGGCCTGGCTCGTCTCTCGCACCGACCTTCCCGGACAGCGAGTGCTCGGGACCGCGCTGATCATCCCGTACATGCTGCCGTCCTGGACGTTCTCGCTGGCCTGGCTCGCGGTCTTCAAGAACCGCCGCATCGGCGGGCAGGCCGGTCTGATGGAGACCGTTGGCTTCACACCGCCGGACTGGCTTGCGTACGGCCGAGTGCCGATCATCATCTGCCTCGGGGTGCACTACTTCCCGTTCGCGTTTCTCCTTGTCAGCAACGCGTTGCGGCGAGTCGACTCCCAACTCGAGGAGTCGGCGCGGATACTCGGCGCGCCGCGGCGGGTCATCGCCCGCAGGATCATCATCCCGTTGCTCCTGCCGGCGCTGATGTCCGGAGTGCTGCTGACCTTCTCGCGGGTGATCGGGACATTCGGCACACCGTACGTGCTCGGGCTTCCGGTCGACCACACGATGCTGTCGACGTCGCTGTACCAGGCGTTCCGCCAGGGCTCGGTCGGAGTGATGGCGGTCCTGGCCGCGGTGATCGTCGCGATCGGTGTGTCGATCCTGGTCGCCGATGCGTGGTTGCTTCGAGAGCATCGAAGGTTCGTCACGGTCGGCACGAAGGGCGCGATGCACCGGCCCGTCGACCTCGGGCGCTTCCGGACACCGGTCGTCGCCGGGGTGTGGCTCGTCTTCGGGCTGACCGTCATCGTTCCCGCCGGTGTCCTGCTGCTGTCGACGATCAGCCGGGTGCCCGGAGACTTCAGCCTCGACAACTTCACGCTCGACTTCTGGTTCGCCGAACACATCGACCATCAGGACGCTCTACCGCAAGGACTGTTGCGGAGTCCGGAGATGATCGAGGCGACCTGGAACACGCTCCGCATCGTGGGGCTCGCGGCACTCGTCTGTGGCGTACTCGGCCTGCTCATCGGCTACCTGGTGGTCCGGCTCGCGCACACGAAGATCGCGCAGATCCTGCGCCAGGTGTCCTTCCTGCCCTATCTCGTGCCGGGCATCGCGTTCGCGGCGGCGTACCTCTCGCTCTTCGCCGTCGCACGCGGTCCGATCCCGGCGCTGTACGGCACCTTCTTCCTGCTGCTGTTGGTTCTCGTGGTGCAACACATTCCCTACTCCTCGCGATCCGGCATCTCCGCGATGATGCAGCTCGGCCGTGAGCCCGAGGAGGCCGCGCAGATCTGCGGCGCGGGATGGATCTCTCGCATCGGCCGGATCGTGATACCGATCCAGAAGGGCGCCTTGGCGACCGCCGTGATCCTGCCGTTCATCTCGACCGTCAAAGAGCTGTCCGCGGTGATCATGCTCGCCACGCCGGGGACCGAGCTGCTGACCACCTTGTCCGTACGCCTCAACGACTACGCCTACACGCAGGCGGCCAACGGTGTCGTTCTCGTCATCGCGTTCATCGCGCTGGTCTTCACGTGGATGGCGCAACGCATCGGCCGCAACACACTCGACTCCGGAATCGGAGGGTGATCACGTATGCCCGACATTCGCCTTTCTGGCATCTGTAAGGACTTCGGCAGCGCACGAGCGGTCGACGACCTCGACCTGACGATTCCCGACGGCTCCTTCACTTGTCTGCTGGGGCCCTCGGGCTGCGGCAAGACGACCACCCTGCGCATCATCTCGGGCCTCGAGCATCCGACCGACGGGGAGCTCGCCATGGACGACCGGGTACTCGACTCCGTCGCGGCGGGGACGTTCGTACCGCCAGAGCGCCGCGACATGGGTCTCGTCTTCCAAAGCTACGCGCTGTGGCCGCATCTCACCGTGCGCGAGAACACCGAGTTCGGTCTGCGGATGCGCCGCCTCGGGCACGCGGAGCGGGACGCGCGGGTGGACGAGACGCTCAGACTGGTACGCATCGACGACGTCGCCGACCGCTACCCGGCGCAACTGTCCGGCGGACAGCAACAGCGGGTCGCACTCGCCCGTATGCTCGCGATGCGGCCCAAGGTGCTACTGCTCGACGAGCCACTGTCGAATCTCGATGCGCAGCTTCGTCTCGAGATGCGTACCGAGCTGAAGCGGATACACGACGAGCTCGACACGACCATCGTCTTCGTCACTCATGACCAGCTCGAGGCGATGACGCTCGCAACGGATGTCGCGGTCATGAACAACGGCCGGCTCGAACAGTTCGCGCCTCCACTCGAGGTGTATGGGCGCCCGGCGTCGGAGTTCGTGGCGCGTTTCGTCGGCAGCCCGCCGATGAACCTGATCTCGCTCGCAGGCGACCGCCTCGGCGCGTCGTTGAACGCATACACGAGCGCGTTCGGCCCGGGTCGGACAGACATCGAGTCAGTCGGAATCCGCCCGGAGGCGCTCCAGCTCGGATCGTCCGCGGCCGGCACGGGATGTTGGCAGGAGACCGCGACGGTCGAGACCATCCTGCCGACCGGGTACGCCTGGATCGTACGACTCAGCGTGCTGGACGGCACGGTGTTCGCCGTCGCCTTCGCCGAGGACGGTCTGAGGCCGGGCGCGACCGTACGTTTCCACGTCGAAGCCGCGGACATCCACCTGTTCGACAATGGAGGGCGTCGGGCCGGGTCGGTTGCCGGCGACGACCGTGACGCCGCAGCAGAGTCCATGCGTGACTCGACAGAGGTGGCGTGATGACCGGACGGCGGCCGTTCGTCCCCGAGGCGCTCCTCGTCGATTTCGGCGGCGTGCTGATGTCGTCGACTGTCAAGCAGGGCTGGCGCGAGCAGGTCGTCGACGCCGTTGCGTACGCCGTCGGGTCCGGCGTCTCGCGGGAGCAGATCCGCCACGACCTCGACGCCGGCCTGACCGCCTGGCGGGCGTGGAAGGCGGCGATGAATCGCCCGTACGCCCCGCGTGACCTGAGCCATGTCGAGTTCTGGTGCGATTTCGTCGGCGCGGACTGGCCGGGCGCAGCCCGCGATGCCGTGCGTGATCGGGCGAGCGAGCTCTGCTGGTTCCTCGACCGGTCGAGGGCAGCTCGCGAACCCCGCACCGGCACCGGCGGGCTGCTGCAGGCGGCATACGACGCCGATATCCCGGTCGCGGTCGTGAGCAATGCGCTGTGTGGGCAGGTGCATCGCGAGGAGCTTGCGCGTCTTGGCATGACGAAGCACATCGCCGTGGAGCTCTACTCGGACGAGGCCGGCATCCGCAAGCCGAACCCGCATCTCATCCACCAGGCGGCCAAGCGGCTCGACGTACCAGTCGGACGCGCCTGGTACGTCGGCGACCGGTACGACCGTGACATCGTCTGCGGTCGCCGTGCAGGCGCCGGTCTGGTGGTGCTGATGCGGGCCGGCGACACCGAGGCCAGCAAGGCGAACGTCGCCGCCGCACCAGATCTGATCGTCGACGACCCGGCCGACCTGTGCCGTCGACTGCGCGACATCCAAGACGAAGGGGAGCGATCCGGATGACCAACACGACTGGGTACGACTCGGCCGGCCTGCTCGACGTGGCCCGCTCGGCGGCGCTCGAGGTCGGCGATCTCATCCGCGAGGGCTTCGGAGCGGCAGGAGGGATCTCCTTCAAGCGGGATTTCCACGACGTGGTGACCGAGTACGACAAGCGCGCCGAGCAGGTCATTGTGGACATCCTGCAGTCCAAGGTTCCCGGCTCGACGGTGTGCGGTGAAGAGGGCGGATTCCTGGCAGGCGACGCCGACGCCACCGTCGAGTCGGCCATCACCTGGTACGTCGACCCGATCGACGGTACCGGCAACTTCGCCCGCGGGCTCCCGTTCTGCTGCGTGTCGATCGCCGCGGCCACCGCCGACGCCCTCGTCGCAGGGATCGTGTACGACCCCTTGCGTCGTGAGGAGTTCACCGCCGCCGACGGTGCTGCGTACTGCAACGGTGAACGGCTCGAGGCCAGCGCGGCCCGCAGCGACTCGGAGGCGGTTCTGGTCACCGGGTTCCCGAAGCATCGGCCGTGGGAGCGCGGGGGCAGGCCGGACCCCGCGCGTTTCGCCGAGTTGGTCGACCGGTTTCGTTCGGTGCGGCGCATCGGGTCCGCGGCGCTGACACTCGCGTACGTCGCCGCCGGCAGGATCGACGTCGCGCTCGGCGTTCGTACGAGCCCGTGGGACGTCGCGGCGGGAGCGTTGCTCGTCGAGTGTGCGGGTGGGGCGTACGTGCCGCTGCGATCCGAGGGCGATGACGACCTGCCCGTGTGGGATGTCGACAGCCACGTCGCGTTCGGTCGCGGCTTCGACCTGGACCAGTCCTGTCTCGCCGACCTGGTCGGTCGGTGAAGGAATGGAACGGCACAGCCTTCGCTACCGCTGGCTGGTCACGGATCTCGACGGCACCCTACTCGACAGGCGACAGCGGATCGTGACCCGCAGCCACCACGCACTCGACCGCTTCCAGGAGCTCGGCGGAACGGTGCTGATCGCCACCGGCCGGATCGAGAGTTCGGCTCTGCCGTACTACCGCGAGCTGGGCTTGCATACCCCGGCGATCCTGCACAACGGCGCACGCGTCGTCGACCTGTCGACCGATCGGACGCTGCTGCGCAGAGAGCTTCCCGAACGCTCCGTGGCGGCCATCGTGAAGGTCGCCGAGAGTGTCGACTTTCCGTGCTCGTTCGCGGTGTTCTCTGGACGGACCGCGTACGTGACGGCGGTCGACTCCGCGTTGTCCGGCTACGCGAGCAGGGACGGCCTCGAGTTCGAGATCCGTGCTGAGGTGAGCGATCTACGCGCGTCCAAGGTGTTGCTGATCGCCGCCGAACGCGACCAGACGGCACTGCTCGCGGAACTCGCGAACGTCGACGGCACCCATGTCGTGCAGTCCGAACGAACGTATCTCGAGGTACTTCCCGAGCACACCGACAAAGGCAGCGCGTTGGACTGGCTGCTTCGAGAGAACTCGGTCGCCGCCGCGGACGTAGTCGCGATCGGCGACGGAATGAATGACGTCGCGATGATCGGTCGCGCCGGACTCGGTGCATGCGTCTCGGACGCGCAGCCCGACGTCGCTGCGATGGCAGACCTGATAGTCGGGTCATGCACGGCCGGTGGGGTCGCCGACGTAGTGGACCTCGCCATCAACGGGCTGCGATGAGTGCGGCGTACGCGGCGGCAATTCTGCCGCTGGTGGTGGCGGGTGCGTTCTCGATCGTGACCGGATTGAACGACGGCGGCACGCTGCTCTCGGCCGGTCTCAAGGTGCGCGGGTTGCACTTCCCCGTCGCGGTCGGCGTTCTCGCCATCGCGCTTGTCGTGGTGCCCATCATCGTCGGTACCTACGTCGCAAGCATGTTCAGCGAACGGATGGTCTCGTTCACCGGTTCCGGCGCCTCAGGCGTACACGCGGCCGTGACCATCGCGATCGTCGTCGCGCTTGCCACGACGAGTTGGCTCGCATCTCGTGGTAAGCCCACCAGCCTGACCCTTGCGACCGTCGGCGCTCTCGTCGGAGCCGGCCTCGGACTCGGGCTGCCCGTGTCGGGGCGAACGGTCGTGACCGTGTTGCTCGCCGGTATCGCCGCGCCACTTGCCGGCGGACTCGTCGGGAATGCGATGGTCCGGATACTCGGCCGGATCTCCTTGACCGGCTCGCTGCGCCGCGTACACCGGCTCGCGTTCACCGGGCAGTGCATCGCGTACGCGGCCGGCGACGGCCAGAAGATGTACGCGATCTTCGCGCTCACCGGCGGAGCGACTGGCTCGACCGCAATCCATCCGTGGATGATCCCCGTCGCAAGCGTCCTGTTCGTGGTCGGCGCGGTCGGCGGTCTTGCAGGGACCGGGCGCGCCCTCAACTCGGCGCTCGCCCCGGTACGTCCCGTGCACGCCGTGTCGGCCGAGCTCGGCTCGGCGGGCGCGGTGTCGGGCTGCGCGGCACTCGGATTCCCGGTCAGCATGACCCAAGCCGTCGCCGGAGGCATCGTCGGCTCGGGTCTCGACCGCGCTCGCTGGCCGGCGGTCTTGCGTCTGGCGGGAGCATGGATCGTCACGCTTCCAGTCAGCCTGCTCGCCGCCGGTATTGGCGTCCTTACCATGCGGACGATGCTGTGAGCGCGGTGCGCAGGCTGCTGAGCCTCACCACCGGCCGGATCGACGGCACCCTCGTCAGCGCGCTGTCCGGCCAACTGCACGCGGCGCAGGAAGGTGCCGATCTCGCCCTCGCCATGACGAGTGGAGCGCTGGCTGCCGCTGAGGCGCGCGAGCAGATGCGGCTGACCGAACATCGCGGCGACCGCGAACGCGGCCGCCTCGTCGGCGGTCTCAGCAGGGCGCTCGTCACGCCGATGGACCGCGAAGACCTGTTCCGATTGTCTCGCTCGATCGATGACGTACTCGACACGCTGCGCGACTTCGTACGGGAGTCCGACCTGTTCGGAATGGGCGACCAGGCTGATCTCGCGCCGATCCTGGACCAGATCCGGGCCGGTCTCTCCGCGCTATCCGACGCCGTCGACGACCTGCTCGCAAACCCCGATCGGGTGGCTGCCAGTGCACTGGCTGCGAAGAAGGCAGGCGGCGGCGTACGCCGCCTGTACGAGGACGAGATCGCCCGCATCCTCGCCGACGAGAACGGCGTACTCGCTCTGCGCAAGCATGAGCTGGCACGCCGGCTTGACGACGTCGGCAGGCAGCTCAGCCAGGCCGCCGACTCGATCGCCGACGGTGCGATGAAACGCTGGCATTAGTTAGATCCTCGGCCCGATCGAGTACTGACACGCGCGCTCGCGGTGCAGACGCGTAGGAGCGGTCGATCTGCGTCGCGGATCGGTTTGAACTCCTGACGACGAACATGCCCGGTGCCCATTGAATGCGTAGGTGACCGAGCACCTCGGCGAGGACAGCTACGGCCCGGTACAGCACGGTGAGCGAAAGTCGATCGCGTTACCTCGACGCGCACCGCTAGGGTCTGTTACGAAGTCGGCGTCGATCAGTGAGCGGGATATCCGCGCCCGGTCCGGCAAGGCGTGGGAGCGAAGTAGTAGTCGGTCTCTCCGGCGAGCGACCGCAACGCAGCCGGTCGGGATGCGGGATCACGCGAACCGGCGACGACTTTGGTAACAGGCCCTAGCCTTCTACGGTCGATGTGGCGAGGCCGAGTCACGCGATTCTTGCATGCGCGAGTTGGTCACGCGCGCTCATTGCCCGTGATATGTACGACGTTCCTGCCCGGGAGGCGATGGTGGTTAGGCAGTGACGTGCAGCGGTTCAGAGCGCGCGGTCTGAGGTCTCTCGAGAGGATGTGAGGAATGCGATGCCGGTCAGCGCCGGACAAGTACTGCCCTACCGCGACTATGGAGGCAACGGTCCACACATCGTTGCTCTGCACGGCCATTTCGGGAGCTCAGCGTCGTTCGGGGCACTGGCGGCCGCGCTGGATGAGAAGACGGCTCGGCTCACGGCGCCGGACCAGCGTGGCCACGGCTTCGCGCCGCGCGGAAGTGATGCAAGCGTCGAGTCGTACCTGGCCCTGCTCGAGGCGTTTGTCGAGCACCACATTTCAGCGCCGGTGACGCTTTTCGGTCATTCGATGGGTGGCACCCACGCCATGCTCCTCGCGGAGCGCCGTCCCGATCTGGTCGGGGCGCTCGTCGTCGAGGATCAGCCGATGGTCGTCGGCTCGACGGTCCTCGACGTCACCGCGTGGCCGAGACGCTGGCCATCATTTCTGGCGCTCGCTGAGGATCTGCGTGGGCGCGGCATCGATGATCCGAGCTACTTCATACGTGATGCCTTGCGGTTCGCCGATGGTTGGGGTCTCGGTTTCGACCACGACGATATGGTCGAGTCGCAACGCAGGCTCGTCGGTGACTACTCGCGGAGTTGGCAGGCAATCCAGGTACCGACCCTGCTCATTCGTGGTGCGGAGAGTTTCATCCTCGATGGGGACATGGCTGCCGAGATGATCACGATGCAGCCGAAAGCCGTGTTACGTGAGTTCGACGGGTGCGGGCACTGGGTCCATGACGATGACCCCGCCGGCGTCGCAGGCGCCGTACGCGAGTTCATCGCGAATGCGATCCGTTGACCAACGGATGTCCAGCCGGATGAGCAGTGAAGAGGCGTCCCCGGGGCGAGCGATCGGCCACGGCAGCCACCTCCTAGGGTCTGGCGTCTCCACCGACACCCAGATTCCGACCGGGTGGGGCCCAAGTGGGCACTCCCGCAGGCGAATGGTGGTGACCGGGAAGGTGCTCTACCAGGGCCGTTACAGCCCCAAGGCCGTCGGTTCGATTCCGACTGGCGGCTCACCGCTACAAACCCCCGGCTGACCCAGGTCAGCCGGGGGTTTCCAGTCTCGTCGTGGCTGACACGCCGCCGAATACTGCGCTCCCCAAGGTCTGCGTGGAGTGCACGATCCGGTGACGATGTGAGCAGCACGTGTAGTGGTGGATGACTCCGACCGAGTCCGCTCCGGACGGCTGAGCGTCCGGGTGCTAGTCGACAGGCAGTCTCATGGCTTCTGCAGATTCGTCGACGATTGCGCGCATGGCGGCTTGTGCGGCGTCTGGTTTGCCGAGTTGGATCGATTCGGCGACGTCGCCGTGGAGTCGGATCGCGCTCACTTCGGGTCGTGTGGGCATGAGGTCGTGGTGCGTCCTTCCGGCGAGAACCTCCGCGACGGTGTCGGCGATGGCGGCGAACATGTCGTTCCCGGAGGCCTGGAGGACGACGCGGTGGAACATTATGTCGTGGTCGAGGTAGGCGTCGAGGTCTCCCTCTTGTCCGGTGATCGACATGCCGATCACTGCCGCGGTCAGGGCGCCGCATTGGCCGGCGGTCGCGTGCATCGCGGCGAGCGCGGCCGCTGCCGGTTCGATCGCGGCGCGGAGTTGGCTGAGCGTGGCGAGCTGTTGTAGTCGGTCGTCGCCTGACAGGCGCCATCGGATGATCATCGGGTCGAACACCCGCCAGGACTCGCGTGAGCGAACAATGATCCCGACGCGACGTCTGCTCTCGACCACGCCCATCGATTCGAGTACGCGTATCGCCTCTCGGACGACCGTCCGTGAGACCTGATGGGTCCGTTCGAGCTCGTCGAGTCGCCAAACGGTGCCCGCGGGGTGGTCCCCGCGGACGATCGAGGCGCCGAGGGCGTCAAGTACCTGGTGGTGGAGGTCAGTCAGTTGCGTCATCACGAGCAAGAATCTCACGACAGGGGTGCAAAAGATATGATCTAAGTGGAAGATGCGTTCATGTCATCATCTCTTATGGCTCCGCCGCGGGTTGTTGTCATGGGGGTGAGTGGCTGCGGCAAGACCACTGTCGGTCGCGAACTCGCGGCCAGGCTGGGTGTGTCGTACGCGGATGCGGACGGCTTCCACACCGCCGCGAGCATCTCGAAGATGTCGGCGCATGTTGCCCTCGATGACACCGACCGTGAGCCGTGGTTGAGGGCGATCGGTCGGTGGCTCTGCACACAGCCGGACGGTGGAGTGGTCGGATGCTCCGCGCTCAAGCGGCGTTATCGAGACGTTCTACGCCACGAGGTCCACGGCGTGTGGTTCCTCCACCTCAGTGGTCCAGAACAGGTCGCGAGGGCGCGCGTACGGCAGCGGTCCGGACATTTCATGCCTCCAGAGGTCGTACACACGCAGTACGAGGCACTCGAACCCCTCATGACCGATGAACCCGGCAGAACCGTCGACTTCACCGCCAGTGTGGATCGACTGGTCGGCGCGGCACTGACCTCGCTCGGCCGGCATTCGAAGGAAGAAGACAGTGACACAACACGTATCCAGTGATCGGACCGCCGCAAGCGTCGAGCTTCGCGGGATCGTCAAACGCTTCGGTTCGGCTGTTGCGGTCGACGGCGTGAACCTCACCATCGGCGAGGGCGAGTTCATCTCGCTGCTAGGTCCTTCCGGCTGCGGCAAGCGACCCCGCGCGGAGCGCCTCGATCACGGCCCGCTCGTCCACGATCGCCCCGCGCGCAGTGTTGACCAACACCGCACCCGGTTTGAGCAGTGCGAGCTCACTTCGGCCCAGGAGGCCACGGGACTCCTCCGACAGACGCAAGATAGGCGACGACGAGGTCGTCCTTGCTCCGGAGGTAGGCGTTTCCCGCCTGGCGTGCGATCAACATGCGAGTATGGCGTCCAAGAACGCGCGTCGACCCACGAAGAGTCGGGGGTCGCGCATCGCTGGAGGATGAGTGCGTGACTGGTCGAGAAGTGAGTACTGAGGGTCCGGCGCACCGACGTGCCAACGATTACGACGCCTTCGCTGCCGCCTACTCGGCAGAGAACGACGACAGCGTTGCCAACGCGTATTACGAGCGTCCAGCCATGTTGGAACTCGCCGGAGACGTGGCGGGCCGCAGCGTACTCGACGCGGGGTGCGGATCGGGCTCTCTGAGTGCCGCCCTGCGCGACCGTGGGGCGACCGTCGCGGGCATCGACGTCAGCGCCAGGATGCTAGATCTTGCTAGGGAGCGGCTCGGCGGTGACGTGGAACTCCGCGTGTCCGACCTAGACGACCGACTCCCGTTCGACGATGCCTCGTTCGACGACGTCATCGCCTCGCTCGTACTGCACTA